>CAYXSL010000037.1:0-7893 GCA_964466605.1 uncultured Verminephrobacter sp. | reverse complement strand
CGCAACGTCACCTGCACCGCACGCGGCGAGCCGGGCAGGATCAGGTTGTCGTTGCTGCCGTGGCTGGACACGTAGTACTTGCGGTTGGCCAGGTTCTTGATGTTCACGTCCACATCCCACTGGCCCAGCGTGTATTGCAGGGCGGCGTCCACCGTGGTGTAGGCGGGCAGGGTGACGCGGTTGGAGAGCGAGGTGAAGCGCTCGCCCACGTAGTTCACGCCGCCGCCTACGCGCAGGCCGTGGCCCAGGTCCTTCATGGCCCACAGGAAGGCGGAGTTGCGTGGCGTGAGCGAAGGCACCTTGCCCTGCGCGGGGATGGCGGCAGTGGGCAGCTGCGTGGAGGTGGTGGTGGCCAGCGATTTGGTCATGCGGCCGTCCAGCCAGGCGTAGCCGGTGCTCACGTCCCAGCGGCCGGGCAGGCGGCCGTTGGCGGTCAGCTCCAGGCCGTTGGTGCGCTGTGTGCCCACGTTGATCTGGCGCGAGGGGTTGGCGGGGTCGGTGTTCTTGATGTTGGTGCGCTCCAGGTTGAACAGCGCGCCGGTCACATTCATGCGGCCATCCAGCAGGTCGAGCTTGACGCCGATCTCCTTGTTCTCGGTGATCTCGGGCTCGGCGCCGGTGTTGCTGGCGGCCAGCGCAAACGCTTCGGCCGAGGGCTGGAAGGACTTGCTGTACGACACGTAGTACGACACGGCATCGCTGGGCTGCCACACCAGGCCAGCACGGGGGCTGAACTTCTTGTCGGTGCGCGAGAGGGTGCTCAGCTTGCGGTCGTACGCGGTCTCTTGCCCGAACACGTCGTAGCGTGCGCCCACCAGCGCCTTCCACTGGGGTGCCAGCGTGATCTGGTTTTGCCAGTACAGCGCGGCCGTGTCCTGGGTGGTGTGGCTGGGGATGGCGCTGTCGGCGGTGTAGCTGGCGGCCGGGATGGCGGGGGCGGGGCGGTTGCCGGGGTTGAGCAGCGGCACGCGGTCTGCGCCGCCCGAGACGGACTCGGCACGCTTCTTTTGCTGGCCCAGTTCCATGCCCATCAGCCACTCTTGCTTGAAGCCGCCGAGCTGGTTGCGCCATGTCACGTCGGTCTGGTTGAAGACGCCTTTTTCGTCGCGCAGGATGAAGGCGCGGGTGCGGCCCACCGTCATGTTCACCGGGTCGGTGGTGCCGCCGGGCAGGGTGTTGTAGCGGTCGAGCGTGTAGTCATACAGGCGCGTGATGTTGCGCACCGACCAGTCGTCGTTGAAGCGATGGTTCAGCGTGGCCGCGAGCGACTGCATGGTGCTGGTGGTGGTGTCGTCCTGCGCGGCGTTGCTGGAGCCGTAGTAGGTGCTGGCGGGCACGTTCACGGGGCGGCCGTTCAGGGCCGGGATGCCAAAGTCGGTGAGGCGCTTGTCGCGTGCGTTGGTGTACTGCAGCAGCAGGTCGGTCTGCGCGGCGAGCTTGAGCGCAAGCGAGGGCGCAAAGTTGTGGCGCTTGACGAACTGCTGGTCGCGGTAGCTGCCCGAGTCCTCCACGGCGGCATTCACCCGGAAGGCCGCGGTGTCGCTCAGCCCCACGTTCACGTCGGCCGTGGCACGGCGATAGTCGAAATTGCCCAGGCCCAGTGATGCCTCGCCCGAGGTCTCGCCGAACTTGGGCTTCTTGGTCACGCGGTTGATCAGGCCGCCCGACGAGCCGCGCCCGTACAGCACGGCGGCGGGGCCCTTGAGCACTTCCACGCGCTCGATGTCGGCCAGGTCGCGGAAGTACAGCGCGTCGTCGCGCACGCCGTCCACAAACTGGTCGGCAATGGCCGTGAAGCCACGGATCACCACCTGGTCGCGCTGGCCGTCGCCGTGGCTCATGGCCACGCCGGGGACGTTGCGCAGCACGTCTTGCATCGAGCGTGCGCCCTGGTCGCGCATGAGTTGCTCGGGCACCACGTTCACGGCCTGGGGCACGTCGCGCAGGGGAGCGCTGCCCTTGGTGGCAGATGTGCTGGCGGCAGCGGCGTAGCCGTCGTCACCGCTGGTGGACTGCACGGTGATTTCGCCCAGCGTCTGGGTGGGCGCGGAAGGGGGTGTGGCTTGCGCCAGGGCGGTGCCGCAGAAAGCGGCCAGGACAGCGGCGGCCAGCGGGTGCAGGGCCTGGGGGTGGCGGAGGGGGGCGTGCATGGGTTTTCCTTGGTATGTGTGCAGCGCAGTGGAGAAAGGCTCTGCAGGCACCGGGCCTGGCGCGGGCCCATGCGGGCCGGTGGCTGGGGGGGCGCAGAGCGGGATGAAAAAACAGGGGCAGGGTGGAGTGAAAGACCGAAGGGAGTCGAGAAAGAGGGAATGGAGGACCGGGGACTCAGCACTGCCCAGACGGGCGGGGCCGGGCCCCGTCAACTCACCAGCCTCCGGCCGAAGTCACAAGGCCAGCCAGCAGGGCAGCCCCTGCCAGCACAGGTGTGTGCCGCGGCTGCCAGGTCACGGCGGCCGTGACGGCGACGGCCGCTACCGACAGGGCCACCGTCCAGGCGGTCACGCCCAGCGAGGCGGGGGCGCCACCGGCCGGACGGGCCGCCAGCCACAGCGAGAACAACAGCAGCAGCCACCCGGCACGGCGCAACTGAAGCAGTCGGCGTGCCGCGCCTTCGCGGCCTGTGGCGTCTTCGTGGTGGCGGTCCATGCCCAGGGCAATGGCCGACCAGGCCGCAAAACACAGCAGAAAAGCGGACATGGTGTTCAGGCCCCCGAGGTGGAAACGGACACATCGGGCGTGGCGGGCAATGCCGCCGCTGCGGGCGCGCGTGGTGCCTTGGCCGCAGCGGTTTTGCCCCGGGGCACGCGGCCCGGCCTGAGCCGCCACGACAGCCAGCCCAGCAGCAGGCCGGTGAACAGGAAGGCCAGGTCCATGCTGGCCCACGCCCATTCGCCCGCAGGCAGCGTGGTGCCCAGGTGGGTGTGGGTGGTTAGCGCATTGACCACCGGGAGCAGCGCCCACACCAGGCCCGCAGCGCCCAGCGGCACCGACCAGCCCATGCGGCTTGGGCGCACCAGGGCGCTGGCCAGCGCCCACAGCAGGGCCAGGCCCCAGGCGCTGAAGAACCAGGCCAGCTCCACATCGGCCCGGCCCTCGGTGCCCAGCGGGATCAAGCGGTTGGAGGTGATGTACACGCCGCAGGCCAGCGGCAGCCCGGCCAGTGTGGCGATGTTGATGGCGGCCACCAGGCGCTCGCCAAAGGGGGCCTTAAGGGGCTTTGCATGGGTGGTGTGGGGGGCGGCTGCGGGCGCTTTGCGCTTGGTTTGCGTTTGCCATTTGGCGCTGCGCTTGACCGACCACAGCACCATGCCGGTGGCGATCATCAGGCTGCCCAGCAGCCCAAAGCCGAACAGCGCCCAGCGCAGGCCGACGTCGGCAAACCGCGCTATGTGCAGACCCATCAGGACACCGTAGGTCTTGACGGCGGGGCCGGTGGCGTCGGCCTGGTCGAGCCACTGGCCCGTGGTGGCATCAAACAGCAGGCGCGGCGGGCGGTATTGCAGGCGGTCGCCCTCGTGGCGGGTGACCTCGACCACGGCGCGGCCCTTGGCGTCGCGGCGTGCCTGCACGCTGCCGATGCGCCCGCCGTCCCAGCGGGTGCGGGCCTCGCTCAGAATGGGGGGCAGGGCGATGGCGGGCAGGGGCTCCACTTTGTCGGTGGCGCCACGGCGGGGGCGGCTTTCGGCTTTTTCGCCCTGCAGGTCGGCAAAGTACGCGTTGGAGTCCACGCCTTTTTCGCCCTTGTAGGCCGTGGCAATGCCTGCCGGCATGTACAGCGTGTGGAAGATCATCAGCCCGCTGAAGGTGATCATCAGATAGAACGGCAGCACCAGCACGCCGGTGACGTTGTGCGCGTCCAGCCAGGCGCGCTGCCCGCCCTTGGTGGGGCGGAAGGTGAAGAAGTCCTTGAAGATGCGGCGGTGCGTGATCACGCCCGAGATCAGTGCCACCAACATCAGCATGGTGGCCACGCCCACCACCCAGCGGCCTTCCTGGGTCCAGCGGCCCTTTTGCGCGGTGCGCAGCTCGAAGTGGAAGCGGTAGAAGAAGTCGCCGCCCATGGTCTGGCGCGTGTCGATGGCTTCGCCGGTCTGCGGGTTCATGCGCAGGGTCTCGAAGCGGCCGTTGCCCGTGTCGCGCCACAGGATGTTGACGGCAGGGTCGCGGTCGTCGGGCAGGTGCATGATCCACTGCGTGACGTTGGGCACCTTGCGCGCCAGCGCGTCCAGGGCTTTTTGCGCCACCTGCGGTTCGGCGGCATCCACGGGCTGCAGGCCGTGCATCTCGGGGCGCATCCACAGGTTGAACTCGTTCCTGAAGAACGACAGCGTGCCGGTGAGGAAGATCGCGAACAGCAGCCAGCCCAGGATCAGCCCCGCCCAGGTGTGCAGCCACGACATGGCCTGGCGGAAGCCTTCGCGGTCGCTGGGGGCCCTGGGTGGTGTGGCCTGGGGTAGGGCTTTGGCGGCCGCGCCGCCGGGGGCGGGAGTGGGAGTGGGTGCGGGTGCGGGTGCGTGCTCTGCTGCGGCGCCTGGTGTCAGTGTGGTGGTGTTCATGCTGCGGCCTTCAACCATTGCGGTGCCATGGCGCAGGCGCCCAGCACCAGTGCGGGCAGCAGCGTGCCGCCCCAGGCGCCCCAGGTGGTGCGCGCATAAAAAGCCCAGCCTGCGGCGATGACGTACACCACCCAGGCGAGCATCGTGGCGGTGAGTACAGCCTCTACGCGCGGCATGCACTGCGCAAGCAGCAGCGACAGCGCTGCGGTGAAACCTGCCGCCAGCGCATAGCCACCCCCCACCGCCGCCACGGCGCGGGAGGCGATGGCCAGCCGGTAGCGCCCATCGACGCGGGTGGCTTTCATGGCCTTGCCCGGGTGGTGCCGGGCGGGAAGGGGCGTGAAGAAGAGGGCAGCGCCCCTGCAAGGCAGGGGCGGGCGGTGCAGCGCAGCATCGGCAAAGAGGCTCCAGGCAGGTGTGTGGGTGCAAAAACGCACAAACGCTGGCTGCAGCTGGCGGGCGGGGCCGGGCTGACTGGCTTGCTGGCGGGCTCGGGAATCAGGGGTTCACAGAACCCGGCCGCTGGTCGTCGGCATGCATTCTACTTTTGTTGAGAAGCATTCGCATTTAAATGAAAAGAAATTTGCGACTTTGATGTGCACTTGCAACAAATGGTGACGCACAGACGGCGGCAGGGCGCGTCCAAAGGGCTGTACGCAGGCACAAAAAAACGGGCCGAAGCCCGTTTTCTTGATTTCTTCTTTGCTTTTTTCGTGGAGCGCTCTGGAGAATTCTGTGGATCAGTCCGCGTCACCCATCTGCGACTGCAGATAGTTCTGAATGCCGACCTTGTCGATCAGCTCGATCTGGGTCTCGATGAAGTCGATGTGCTCTTCGGTGTCGTCCAGGATCTTTTGCAGCAGGTCGCGCGAGACATAGTCCCGCACCGTTTCGCAGTAGGCGATGCCTTCCTTGATCGTGGCCTGGGCGCCTTGTTCGGAGCGCAGGTCGCAGGCCAGGATCTCAGGCACGTCCTCGCCCACTTGCAGCTTGGCCAGGTCCTGCAGGTTGGGCAGGCCGTCCAGCATGAAAATGCGGTCCATCAGCCAGTCAGCATGCTTCATCTCGCCGATGGATTCGGAGTACTCCTTCTTGGCCAGCTTGTCGAAGCCCCAGTGCTTGAGCATGCGGTAGTGCAGGAAGTACTGGTTGATGGCCGTGAGCTCGTTCTTGAGCTGGGCCTGCAGATGGCCGATGACCTGTGCGTCGCCTTTCATGGGGGACTCCTTATGTTGTTGTGTGCGTTGGTTCGGCACCGATTGTCGTGACCTGAATCAACCGGCGCAAGGCAATCCCCTGTTCGCGCGCAATGGCTGCGTTTGATGTTGAGTTGTGTTCGCGTTCGCAGCGGTAGGGGCGGGCGGGGAGCGGGTGTTCTCTGCGCCGCCGCGCGTATCGTCATATAGTCATAAACAATTGATTCAATTTAATCAATTGATTGGATTCATGGTTCCAAAGGGCCTAGACTTCAGTCCTGTTCAGTGTTCAGTTAACCAACCAACCCAAAGGAAACAGCAATGTCCCTGATCAACACCCCCGTTCAGCCCTTCAAGACCACCGCTTTCGTCAACCGCAATGGCAAGGGCGAGTTCATCGACCTGACCGAAGCCGACCTGAAGGGCAAGTGGTCCGTGCTGATCTTCATGCCTGCCGCTTTCACCTTCAACTGCCCCACCGAAATCGAAGACGCTGCCGAGCACTACGCAGAGTTCCAGAAGGCCGGTACCGAGGTCTACATCGTCACCACCGACACGCACTTCTCGCACAAGGTCTGGCACGAAACCAGCCCCGCCGTGGGCAAGGCCAAGTTCCCTCTGGTGGGCGACCCAACGCACCAGCTGACCAACGCTTTCGGCGTGCACATCCCTGAAGAAGGCCTGGCACTGCGCGGCACGTTCGTGATCAACCCCGACGGCATCATCAAGACGGCCGAAATCCACTCCAACGAAATCGCCCGCGATGTGAAGGAAACCGTGCGCAAGCTCAAGGCCGCCCAGTACACCGCCGCCAACCCCGGCCAAGTGTGCCCCGCCAAGTGGAACGAAGGCGCCAAGACCCTGGCCCCCTCGCTGGACCTGGTCGGCAAGATCTAAGCACCGGCTTATTCGGCGCAGCGCTCCAGAAATGGGGCGCCCCCAGCCGGACAGCGTCATGGCGCGCATGTGCCATGCCGTCCGGCTTTTTTACGCCCGTTTTCTGGGCAATGTTGCGGCTTCAGGGTTGCCAAAAGTGATTCCAGCCCCCAACCTATAAATCGAAATTCAAAGGACACCACCATGCTCGACGAACAACTCAAGACCCAGCTTTCCGCCTACCTGGAGCGCGTGCAGCAGCCGTTTGAGCTGGTGGCATCCCTGGACGACAGCGACACCGCCCGCGAAATGCGCGAGCTGCTGACGACCATAGAGGCCCTGCGCAGCGACAAGATCACGCTGCGCACCGACGGCAACGATGCGCGCAAGCCCTCGTTCAGCCTGCAGCGCGTGGGCAGCACGAATTCGCTGCGTTTTGCCGGCCTGCCCCTGGGCCATGAGTTCACCTCGCTGGTGCTGGCCCTGCTGTGGACCGGCGGCCATCCGCCCAAGGTCGAGCCCGAGGTGATCGAGCAGATCGCAGCGCTCACCCCGGCCGATGGAAGCGACTTCAACTTCGAGGTCTACATGAGCCTGACCTGCCACAACTGCCCGGACGTGGTGCAGGCGCTGTCGCTCATGGCCATCGTCAACCCCCGGGTCAAGACCACCGTGATCGAAGGCGGCGCGTTCCAGCAGGAGGTGGCCGACCGCGAAATCATGGCCGTGCCCATGGTGTTCCTCAACGGCAAGGTCTTCGGCTCCGGCCGCATGTCGGTCGAAGAAATCGTGGCCAAGCTCGACACCGGCGCCGCTGCCCGGGACGCCGCCAAGCTCAGCGCCAAGGCACCCTACGACGTGCTCATCGTTGGCGGCGGCCCCGCAGGCGCCGCAGCTGCTGTGTACGCGGCCCGCAAGGGCATCCGCACCGGCGTGGCGGCCGAACGCTTTGGTGGCCAGGTCAACGACACGCTGGCCATCGAGAACTACATCTCGGTGCTCGAAACCGACGGCCCCAAGTTCGCTGCCGCGCTCGAAGCCCACACCCGCGCCTACGACGTGGACATCATGAACCTGCAGCGCGCCGATAAGCTGGTCCCTGCGGCCGAGCCTGGTGGCCTGATCGAGGTGCAGCTCGCCAATGGCGGCACGCTCCAGTCCAAGACCGTGATCCTGTCCACCGGCGCGCGCTGGCGTAACGTGAATGTGCCCGGCGAAGCCGAGTACAAGAACAAGGGCGTGGCCTACTGCCCGCACTGCGACGG
>CAYXSL010000036.1:0-29951 GCA_964466605.1 uncultured Verminephrobacter sp. | reverse complement strand
CGCGCCTAGCATCCCATCCCGGCAAGGTACTTGTGCGACCCCGAAAAGATCTTGAGCAGGTTCTTAAACCCGTTCACGCTGAGCCGGTCGAAGCGCTGCGTGAGGCTTCGACTGGCTCAGCCCGAACGGGTGTTCCAAGTTCAAAAATGATGGCGCCAGGGTCCGTTCAGAACGACGAACCGGGCTGCTGCAAGAACGCCAGCTCCTCGGGCGTGGAGCTGCGCCCCAGCGCCGCGTTGCGGTGCGGGTAGCGCCCAAAGCGCGCAACGATGTCGCGGTGGCGCACCTCGAACTGCAGGTTGTTCTCCAGCCCCGGCTGGTCAAACAGCACCAGGGCCTGCGCGTGGATGGCGGGCGACTCGCTGTGCATGTAGGGCATGTAGGCAAAGGAGCGCTGCACGGGTGTCAGCGCGGCATCGTGTCCCCCCGCCACCAGCTCCTGGGCCAGCGCCAGGGCCTGGGCATCCTGCGCAAACGCCAGCGGCGATCCCCGGTGCAGGTTGCGCGAGAACTGGTCCAGCACCAGGATCTCGGCCAGTCGCCCCAGGGGCGTGGCGCGCCAGGCCCACAGCTCGCACTGCCGCGCGGCCTGCCAGGTGGCGCCAAACCGGGTGCGGATCTGCGCGTCCAGCGCGTCGCTCTGGGCAAAGTGCTGCGCGGGCGTGAGTTCTTCAAACCAGAAGTGCAGGATGTCGTGGGCTTGCATGGGCTGTGGGTCCGGTTTTATGGGAAAAATAGGCCGTTTCCGCGCTATGGTATTTGTAAGTTTGCTATTGAATTTGTAGTATCCAAATGCCAACGGTGGTGCCGCAGCGGCGCTGTCGTCAGGGCGGCACCACGGCCTGCGTGCGCTCCTGGCGCACCAGATACAGGCCGCTGCCGATGATGATGGCGCCCCCGAGCAGGGTGCTGTAGCCCGGCACGGTCTGCCACAGCACCCAGTCCAGCCCCATGCCCCAGGCCAGGGCCGTGTATTCAAACGGCGCCACCACCGATGCCTGCCCATGGCGGAACGCCTCGGTGATGGCCAGCTGGCCAGCAAAACCGGTCACGGCCAGCCCCGCCACCAGCGGCCAGTGCGCCTGGGCCACGCCCACCCACTGCGGCCAGGCCAGCGTGCCCGCGCCCAGTGCCAGCAGGGTGGTGGTCCAGAAGACCAGGCTGGCGCTTGAATCGGTGCGCGTGAGCAGGCGGCCCGTGATGGCCGACACGGCGTAGCAGCCTGCCGCCGCCAGCACCGCCAGCGCGCCCAGGGTGAAGAACGCCTCCTGGCTGGGGCGCAACGCCACCAGCACGCCCACCATGCCCAGCGCAATCGCCACCCAGTGGGCGGCGCGCACGCGTTCGCGCAGCACCACGGTAGACAGCGCCGTGATCAGCAGCGGCGCGATGAAAAACAGCGTGTAGGCCTCGGCCAGTGCCAGCTCGCGGATGGCAAACGCAAACAGCGCCAGCATGGCCACGTTGAGCCCGCCGCGCAGCAGGTGCAGCGGCCAGCGCACCTGCAGCAGCCGGGGCACCTCGCCGCGCCACAGCGCATACAGCGCCACCAGCGGCAGCGCGGCCCAGCCCCGCAGTGCGGCAACCTGCATGGGCGGGTAGTGTGCCGTGAGGGTCTTGAGCAGCGCGTCCATCAGCGAGAAGAAACCCACCGCCGCCACCATGGCGACGATGCCGCGCAGGTTGCCCGAGGCTGCAAGGGGCTGGTGGATGGCGGAGGGGGTGGACGCAGAGGATTGCGGGGGGCGCATGTCAGACATGGGGGCCCCCTGGGCGCTGCCAGAGCTTGGCGAGGGCCTGCCCCGTGGCAGGGACGGTGGCCTGCGCGCAGACAACGCAGGAAAAGTGTTTGTGCCGTTGCATGAGGAGGAGGGCGCGGTGCTTCAGGTGGGCACCGGGGACAGAGCAAAAAAGTGTAGCGCAGCAGGCGCCTGCGGATGGCCCCGGGTTTGGGGTGTTTGTGGCGCTGTACCCGGGTGATTGTCAGGGCGTGGGCCCATCCACAGTGACGCCTGGCAAAGCACCCAGCCGCCCCCGATGGATGATGGGGCAGTTCAGCACCACGCGGGTCTCCCGCAGTGTCACCAGCCCTTGTTCCTGAGCGTCCAGCACCTCCTCCTCAGACCGGAGCGTGCGGGCTTGCGCAGGGTGGACCCACGTCACCTGCACCAGCTGCCACAGCGGGCTGTAGGCGGTGAACGTGTTGGCAGGCCCCACGGGTTGCGGGGCCGATGCAAAAACACTGGCCTGCGGGTGGTTGGTGGTGCCATACACACGGTCGGTGGCGCCGGGGCGCCGGGTGCTGCCGGGCGTGGCTGGTGCCGCGTCGGCCAGCGCCAGGGCCAGCAGCGGTGCGTAGTTGGCGTGTTTTGCCCGGGCCACCTCAGCGTCAGACACATCGGTGGTCACGTAGAGCACCTCTTGCCCCTCGAACCAGCCACGCAGCAAGGGCAGGTGGGCCATCTCGGGCCGCTGGCCCGCGAGGGGCGTGGTGCTGCACCCGGCCAGCAGCACCATGGCGGCTGCCAGGGTGCCGGCAAACACGGTGGCCCGAAGGGATGGTGCGAAGCGGCGGGTGGCTGGGGGCATGGGCGGTCCTGGCTGGCTGCGTGGGGCAGGAAGGAGGGGAGGGCGTGGAGGGAGAATAGTGCTTGCGACTCCCTGCTGGAGGTGACCCTGCCAGGAGCTGGGCCATGGCCCCGGGTGCATTGTGCTGATCCCAGCGCGCCCGCCGGTCCCACCGCAGGGGGCATGGCAGGCTGCAAACCGCCGTCGCCGCCATCGCCTTCAATTTGCCGTGCCGCCAGCACGACTGCTCTGCCCCCGGGGCCGCAACCGCCTTTAGCCAAACGCCCGTGCCGCTGCCAGGGCGCCCATGCGCTGGGTGATCGCAAAGAACTCTGCCACCGTCTCTTCAATGATCTGCTGGGCCGTCTTGACGGAGTCGATGAGCCCGGCCGTCTGCCCTGCGAGTGCAGGGGCGGCCTCCATATCGCCGTCAAAGTACACGCGCTGGATGCCCGCAAAGCTGTCGGCGGGCATCAGGCCTGCCTCATGGATGGCCTGCGTGCGCTGCGACTTGAGCGCGCGGATGCAGGGGCTGGCCTTGGTGTTGAGCATCCAGGTGCCGGTCACGCCCGCATCGACGATGGCGTTCTTGTAGTTGGCGTGCACGGGGCTCTCGGCGCAGCTCACAAACCGTGTGCCCATCTGCAAGGCCTCGGCGCCCAGCGCAAAGGCCGCTGCCATGCCGCGCCCGTCGCAGATGCCGCCAGCGGCCACCAGCGGCACATCCACCCGCGCGCGGATGGCCTGCAGCAGCACCAGGGTGGAGACTTCTTCGGGGTTCTTGAAGCCGCCGCCTTCACCGCCCTCGACCACCAGGCCGTCGATGCCTGCGTCCACACATTTGAGCGCCGCGTCCACCGTGGGCACCGCGTGGTACACGGTGATGCCCGCGTCCTTGAGCGGCGCAATAAACTTGGCCGGGCTGCCCGCCGAGGTGGTCACAAACTTCACGCCCGACGCGCACACAAAGCGCAGCATGGCGTCGTCCTTCAAAAAGCGAATGGGCAGGTTCACGCCAAACGGCAGGCCCAGCGCGCTCATCTTGGTGATCTCGGCCTGGCAGTTGGCGGTCTCGCCCGACGATGTCTCGATGATGCCCAGCCCACCCGCGCGGGACACGGCCGAGGCCAGCGGCGTGCGCGCGATCCAGCCCATGGGCGCCTGGATGATGGGGTAGCGCGCGCCGGTGTGGGCCAGGACGCGGTTGTTGGCGGGTGCGGACATGGGCAGGGTCTCCTGATTTTTGGGAGCGCCCATTATTTCGACGCGTGTGCCGTGGCCGTGTCGCCCGCGTTACGGGGCGGTGGGTGTGCCTTGCGCCTCTTCCCACGGCAACCGTGCAAACAGTTGCTGCCAGCCGGTGCCGGGAATGGCGTTGGCATCTTCTGCTGTGTGCCGCCCATGGCCCCAGTCCGCAGGCCCCGGCCAGCGCAGCCCGCTGTCAAACGTCATTGCTGCCCCCGTCACCGGGTGCGGCACCGTGAGCTGCCACGCATGCAGCCACAGCCGCTGCTGCCCCAGCCGCTCGGCCCACCAGCGGTTGAGCGGGCCTTTGCCGTGCGTGGCGTCGCCAATGATGGGGTGCGCCAGGTGCTTGAGGTGGCGCCGGATCTGGTGGCGCCGCCCCGTGGTGGGGATGGCTTCGACCAGCGAGGCGCGGGTGGTGGCAAAACGTGCGTCGCTGGCCTCGGGCAGCGCGAGCTGCGCCAGGCGCCGAAAGCGTGTGTGGGCCTCTTGCACGGCCGCATCTGCGGGGGCGTCGTCGGGCTTGAGCGCATGGTCCACCTCGATGGCATCGGGCGCCCAGCCGCGCACCAGGGCCAGGTAGCGCTTGTGCGTGGCGCCCTGCTCAAAAGCCTGCGACAGCGCCCGCGCCGCATCGCTGTGCAGCGCCATCACCAGCACGCCGCAGGTGCCTTTGTCGAGCCTGTGCACCGGAAACACATGCTGGCCCAGCTGGTCGCGCAGGGTCTGCATCACAAACCGGGTCTCGCCCGCGTCCAGCCCCGTGCGGTGCACCAGCCAGCCCGCAGGCTTGTAGACGGCGACCAGGTGCTCGTCGCGCCAGAGGATGTGCAGGGCAGGGGGCATGTGAAAAGCGCTGGCGCCAGGGCGGGGTAGGGGAAGGCGCGGATTGTGCCGCACGCGCAGCTGCCTACACTGCGCTGGCTGAACACGTGCAAAGGATCGACAGGTATGTCCGCTGGAGACTGGAAAGACATGTATGCCGCCGCTGTGGCGGGTGACCTGGCGCTGGTTCGCCATCACATCAGCGCGGGTGTGAACCCCAACTACCAGCATCCCGAGATCCTGTGCACGCCGCTGGTGGCCAGCCTGATTCATGGGCACGGCGCCATTGCGCACTACCTGCTGGCAAATGGCGCCGATCCTCAGCTGCGGTCGGATTTTGACGACATGACCCCGCTGGAGGCCGCGCGCCGCTACCGGCGCACCGAGTTCATCGCGCTGCTGCAGGCACAGGGAGCTCGTGACACGCGCAAGCCGTTCTGGTGGCGCTGGTTGCCGGTGTAAGTGCTGCCCGCGCGGCGCGGTGGAGATTGCGGTGCCCCGGCGACAATTGCGGGTCATGACGAAAAAAACCATTCTTCCCCTGCAACTGCTGGTTGCCCCCGACAAGAACGACCCCGCGCCGCTGATCCTCTACCACGGGCGCAACTGCCCCGACGGCTTTGGCGCCGCGCTGGCTGCCTGGCTGTACTACGGCGACAGCGCCGAGTACCGGGGCCTGGACCATGGCGATGTGCTCTCGGTGGACGACCTGCCGCCCGTGGCGGGCCGCAGCGTGTACATCCTCGACTTCTCGTTCTCGGCCGAGATCCTGCAGGCCATTGACGAGCGTGCCGCCAAGCTGGTGATGCTGGACCACCACAAGAGCGCGGCCGAAAAGCTCACCGGCTTTGCCTGCCGCTGCGGTGTGGTGCACTTTGACATGAGCAAGTCGGGGGCGCGCCTGGCGTGGGAGTTCTTCCACCCCCACACCCCCATCCCGGCGCTGCTGCAGTATGTGGAAGACCGCGACATCTGGAAGTGGGAGTTTGAAGAGAGTGCACGTTTCCTGTCGGCGCTTGACATGGAGGCGCAAGACTTCGCGCGCTGGAGCGAGATTGCCAGCTTCAGCCCCGAGCAGCTCGCGCAGTTCATGGTGCGCGGCGCGGCCATGGACGAGAAGTACAAGAAGCTCTGCACCGACATTGCCGCGGGCGCGCAGCCCCTGGTGTTCAACGGCATTGCGGGCCTGATGGTGAATGCGCCCGGCATGTTCCACAGCCTGGTGGGCGACATGCTTTCGGCCAAGACCGGCACCTTTGCGCTGATGTGGAGCGCGGGGGAAAAAGGTGTGAAGGTGGGGCTGCGTGCGCAGCGCAATTTCGACTGCATCGCGCTGGCCGAAAGCATGGGCGGCGGCGGGCATGCCCAGGCCTGCGGCTTCAAGATGAAGGTGGAGCGCCTGCCCGAGCTGCTCTCTGGCACCTTCAACGCCTGAAGCAGGGGCCGGTTTTGACCAAAAATCGGCCTTTCCGCGCCATGAATAAGCGCTGGTAGCTATTAAATGTGTAGCAATCTGCGCAACATTACACCAGCCGCAGGTCCGCCCCCTTGGTCCCCGGAAACACCCGCGCCACGGCGGTCGCGTTGAGCCCGTACATGCGCGCAAACAGCCCGCCCAGCACGGCGCGGTAGTCGTTGAGCACGGGGTAGTCGCGGTTCTGGAACAAGGTGGTGGCCGTCAGCGCCTGCTGCTCGCCCACAATGCGCCCGCCGCCCACGCCACCGCCCAGCACCCAGAACACGGTGCCATGGCCGTGGTCGGTGCCCCGGTTGCCGTTTTCGCGGAAGGTGCGGCCGAACTCGCTGACCACCACCACCACGGTGTTCTTCCAGGCCGGGCCCATCTCGTCGGCAAAACCCGCCAGGCCCCGGCCCAGCTCTTCAAACCGGTTGGCCAGCGTGCCCGTGGCCGCGCCTTGGCCCACATGGGTGTCCCAACCGCCCACGTCCACAAACCCGATCTGGTAGCGCGTCTGCATCAGCCGCGCCATGCGCCGGGCCGTGCCTTCAAAGCCCTTCGTGCTCTGTGCGTTGCGGCTGGCGGCCTCCATCTCGCCCTGCATGGTGCGGGCCACCTCTTCGCGCGTGGCAAAACCTTCGGCCACGGGCGTGGCCAGTGGCGTGCCCCGGTACATGGATTCGATGAGCTGCGCCTGCCGCGCATCCACACCACTGCGGCCCGCCGCCGCGCTCAGCAAGGTGTTGGGCACATCCACCGCGCCGCGCAGCACCAGGGGCAGGGTGCTGGTGAAGGCCATGGGCTGCAGCGCGGCCTTGGCCGGGGGGTTGCCGCTGCGCGGGTTCAGCTCGGCCACCAGCCGGTTCAGAAAACCCGAGCGGTAGTCCCGCCGCCCGCCCACGGGCTGGCCCAGCTCCATGCTGTCCTGCGTGTCAAAGTGGCTGCGCGAGAGGTCGTCGGTGCCTGCAAACGGCACAAAGGCCAGCTGGCGCTGCTGGTACAGCGGCAGCATGGTCTCGGCCAGCGCGGGGTGCAGGCCCCAGTCGGGCGAAAGCGGCAGCGCGCCGCCGTCCTGCCCCGGGCGGGCGATGGCGATGTTGGGCCGCGTCTCGTAGTAATAACTGCTGGCCGTGGGCACCAGCAGGCTGGCGCAGTCATAACCACCGCGCAAGAACACGAGCAGAAAACGCGCGTCCTGGGCGCCGGGGGTGGCCATCGCGCTGGCGCTGTGCACGCCGAGGGCGCTGGCGCCCAAGGCTTGAAGAATGTGTCGTCTGTGCAGCATGGACTTGTCCTTTCATTCGTGCTCGCGCACACCATCGGCTGCTGCGCATGAATTTGCGCGGCCTAAGCCAGGGCAGCCGTGCAAGGGCCGCCCCGCCGCACGGGCTGCGTCCCCCTTCCCGAATTGCGGAGCAATTCGAGAGACGGGTTTGAGGGCCGCGGCTCCAAGCCTGCCTGCGCAGGCTTGGACGTGCCCGAAGAGCGGTCGCCTCTGACGGACGCACCGAGGCGCAAAGCGACTAAAGGGGATGTACTCCATCTTGCTCTAGCCGTGCATGAACTCGGGGGAGGCTAGGAACAGCAAGTTCCACTCACGCGGCGATGCTGCCTGCGCCAGTGCATTGCGCGTGGCGGCCGACCAGGTGGGCTGCAGGGTGCGCACATAGGCGCTCTGCGCCAGCGGGGGCGGTGTGCGCTGCGATGCAGATGGTTCGGCCAACTTCATTTCATTCTCGCGCGGGGGCGGCATGGGGGCGGTGGCCACCCCGGCGCCAATGGCGCGGGCGATCTCGAAGCGCGTGGACATCTGCCCAGATCCCACCCAGGCCGCTGCATCCAGCGGGTAACCGTCGGGCGTTGCGCGGCCATACAGGGGTTCGGCCAGGCGCTGCAGCCAGCCCACTGCGGGCTCGGCGCCGGGCAGCACGGCGTCGCCATGGGCCAGGCGCAGGCTGGCCAGCACATAGTGCACCGGGTCGCGGAAACGCTGGCCCAGCGATGCCCGGAATTCTGGCGCGTTGAACAGCGCCTCCAGCACGGCGGCGATGTCGCCCTCGGTGCGCTCGAAGGTGCGGGCCAGGCTTTGCAGCAGCGCGGGCGGCGGCTTGTCGCCCACCAGAAAGAGCGCGATCTTGCGCGTGACGAAGCGCGCGGTGGCCGGGGCGCGGGCCAGGCGGTCCAGCGCTTCGTCCACCTCGGCCAGGCCCTCGGCGCTCAGGGGCTGGCCCAGCAGGGTCTTGGGTTCCCAGTCGTGCCGCTGGGGGTTGAACTCGAACAGGCCGTCGCGCACGTAGTGGCGGCGCAGCGCGGGTTTCATGCGTGGGGGCTCGTCGCCTTCTGGCTGCCGCGCAATGCCCACACCGGTCAGCACGCGCGCCAGCTCCTGCACGTCCTGCTGGCTGTAGCCGCCGTCCACGCCCAGGGTGTGCAGCTCCATCAGCTCGCGCGCGTAGTTTTCGTTGATGCGGCCCGCCGCGTTGCGCGCGTTGTCCAGGTAATGCAGCATGGCCGGGTGGCGCACCGTGGCGCCCAGCAGGTCGCGAAAGCGGCCCAGGGCGTGGGGGCGGATGGCGCGCTCCTCATAGTCGCCCACCAGCACACGCAGGTTGCCCTTGCCCGCAAACACGCTGAAGTGGTTCATCCAGAACCAGGTCATCTTCTCGCGCAGCTGGGTGGGTGAATAGAGCGCACGCAGCACAAAACGCTCGGCCGCCTCCTGCTGCAGCGCGCGCATGTCCTGCTGCCAGGCCTTGAGCGCGGCCTTGCGGCTTTCTTCGGTGGGCTGGGCATTGGCGGCCTGGTGCTGGGCCTCCAGGCGCGCAGCCAGTTCGGGCAGGGGCGTGCGGGTGATGGCCATGGCGTCGATCTGCGCCTGGGCGGCGCGCGGCAGCGTGGCCGGCGGGGGGCGCAGCTGCGTGGCCAGGTAGGCGGCAGCGCCTTGTGGCGCCATCACCTGCGCGCCCTGGGCGGTGTTGCCCCAGGTCACGCGGTCCAGCAGGCGGGCCTGCGTGGCTTCGTCGGCATGGGCCCAGGCAGCGGTGCCCGCCGGGCTGGTGGCGCGGGCCAGGCCCAGCGGGGCAGTGGCGGCCACGCCCAGCAGGCCTGCGAGCACGGTGCGGCGGTGAAGAGGGGCAGAGAGCGGGGTGGAGGGTACGTTCATGGGGCGCGCCAGGTTGCAGGCAGTGGGCGCATGGTGCTCCGCCCCCACGCGGCGTGCAAGCCTGCTGCGCAGGTTTTACCTGCGCGACACAAACGTCCCGGAGCTTGTTTACAAGGCTGTCGCGCCGTCGCTGAACCGCTAAACCGTTCAGTGGCTGGCCTGCGCGGCTTCCTCGAAACGGTCTACCGTGCGCAGCGTCTTGAACGCCAGCATCCAGCCGCCCACCACGCCCAGCGTGCACAGCCCGCCCACCACGGCGGCGGGCACCACGCCCAGCCAGGCGGCGCTGGTGCCCGCGCGGAACTCGCCCAGCTCGTTGGACGAGCCGATGAACAGCATGTTGACCGCGTTCACCCGCCCGCGCATGGTGTCGGGCGTGGAGAACTGCACCAGCGCGCCCCGGATGTACACGCTCACCATGTCGGCCGCGCCCGCCACCATCAGCGCCGCAAACGACAGCCAGAACCAGTGCGAGAGCGCAAACACGAGGTTGGCCACGCCAAACACCGCCACGGCGATGAACATGGTGCGCCCCACATGGCGGTTGAAGGGGCGCATGCTCAGGTACAGCCCCGCGCCCACTTCGCCCACGGCCATGGCGCTGCGCAGCGCGCCCAGGCCCGCCGGGCCCACATGCAGCACCTCTTGCGCATAGATGGGCAGCAGGGCCACCACGCCGCCCAGCAGCACGGCAAACAGGTCCAGCGAGATGGTGCCCAGGATGATGGGCCGCGAGCGGATGAAGCCGATGCCTGCGCCAAAACGCTGCCACATCGTGCCCTGCGTGGGGCCCGGCGCCGTGCCGTGCGCAACCGGCACCCGCAGCACCAGCGCCACCCCCAGTGCAAAACAGGCGCAGCACAGGGCATAGGTCAGCTCGCCCCCACCCAGCGCATACAGCAGCCCGCCCAGCAGGGGCCCGCCGATGCTGGCCACGCGCATCAGCATGCTGTTGGCGGCCATGGCCTGTGCCAGCTGGCCGCGCGGCACGATCTGCGGCAGCAGGCTTTGCATGGCCGGGCCCGAGAACGCGCGCGAGCAGCCGTACAGCACCAGCACTGCGTAGATGCCCGCCACCCCGCTGGCCCCGTGGCCCGACAGCCACCACAACAACGCGCTGCACACCCCGCCCACCGCCCAGGCCAGCGCCAGGATGCGCTTGCGCGCAAACCGGTCGATCAAATCGCCAGCGGGCAGCAGCAGGCACAGCATGGGCAGAAACTGCGCCAGGCCCACATAGGCCAGCGCCAGCGGCTCGCGCGTGAGGTCGTACACCTGCCAGGCCACCACCACGGCCTGCACCTGGGTGGCCACCACGGCCACCACGCGGGCGATCAGGAAAGAGACAAAACCGGAATGGCGGTAAATGCTGCGGACCGGCTCGGCATCGGGCGCGGCAAGGGAGGAGTGGGGGGCGTTCATGAAAGCGGGAGCGGGTGGGCCCCTGGCCGGGGAAAAGACCCCACGATGCTAGCGGTGATGCGGCCGCAGCGCCTGCGGCGTTGGTAAAGACCCGCAGAAATTGCCTGTCAGGTTCTGCCCCGGCCTGCCGATAAGGGAAGGAAGAAGCGGGATGGCGGGCCTGCGCGGGCTGCATGGGCGCGCGTTCCTGCCGTTGTGTTTAATTGTTCACAGGAGTCACGGGGCTGGCCATGGGGTTGACGATCAACACCAATGTGATGTCGCTGAACGCGCAGCGCCGGCTTGGCAATGCGCAAAGCGACATGGCCACGACCGTGCAGCGCCTGTCCTCGGGCCCGCGCATCAACAGTGCCAAGGACGATGCGGCGGGGCTGGCGATCTCCGAGCGCTTCACCTCCCAGATCCGGGGGCTGAACCAGGCGGTGCGCAACGCCAACGACGGCCTGTCGCTCATGCAGACGGCCGAGGGCGCGCTGCAAAGCGTCACGGCCAGCCTGCAGCGCATCCGCGAGCTGGCCGTGCAGGCCGCCAACGACACCAACAGCGCGTCCGACCGCCAGGCCATCCAGGCCGAGGTGACGCGGCTGGCACAAGAGATCGACCGCACCGGGCGCACCACGCAGTTCAACGGCCTGGACGTGTTCGACCGCTCCGACGCCAGCGTGGTGGGCGACGAGAACCTGCTGGCCGTGTTTGACGGCCTGACCAGCGCGGGCAGCTGGCTGGAGAGCAGCGAGAATCTCATCCGCACCTACTTTGGCCTGCAGGGCGATGGCGCGGCCATCGACATCCGCTACACCGGCTTTACCGACAACGCGGGCGGTGTGGCCGCCTATGTGCAGGTCACCGGGTTTGACGGGCAGGGGCGGGGCAACAACCTGGTGCTGCAGGTGGACATGGCCGACTTTGTGCCGCCCAACCCGCCCAATGGCGGCTCCGCGCCGTTCTACAACGACCGCGTGATCGCCCACGAAATGGTGCACGCCGTGATGGCCCGCTCCACCAACTGGCAGAACATCACCGGCAGCCACCTGTGGTTTGCCGAAGGCGCGGCCGAGTTCATCCACGGTGCCGAAGAACGGGTGCGCACCGACGTGGCCAACCTGGGCGTGGCAGCCGTGGTGGCGGCCATTGGCGGCCCCACCAACACCAGCCAGTTCTACTCTGCCAGCTACTCGGCCGTGCGCTACATGCACGACCGCATCAAGACAGCAGGCGGCACCGGCATCAAGGATGTGCTCACCTACATGAGCAACAACCCCGGCGCCACGCTGGACGCGGCCATTGGCGCGGCATCGGCGGGGGCCTTCACCAACGCGGCCGATGTGCAGGCGCAGTTTGCGCTCAACGGCGCGGCCTTCATCGGCGGCTTTGACCTGAACAATGCCGACACCGGTGCCATTGGTGGCGCCGACGTGGATGGCGGCATGGTGCGCGACGCCAAGGCGGCCCTGCCCAACCAGGGCAGCCGCTCGGGCAAGGACGCGCTGCAGGGCTTCACCGAGACCTACGAAAACATCGCCTCGTCCAGCGGCGCCATCAGCACCAAGGTCTTCCAGGTGGGCGCCAACGCCAACCAGACGCTGGAAACCCGCGTGGGCGCGATTGGCCTGGGCGCCATGGGGTTGCGCAACACGCTGGACGTGACCACCTCGGCCGCGCAGGCCATCGTGTCGGTAGACCGCGCGCTCGACTACGTGAACAGCCAGCGTGCCGTCATCGGCGCGCAGTCGTCGCGGCTGGAGTCGGCCATCACCAACCTGCAGATCGGCAGCGAGAACCTGTCAGCGAGCCGGGGGCGCATCACCGACACCGACTTTGCGGTGGAGACCGCCACCCTGGCTCGCCAGCAGATCCTGCAGCAGGCGGGCAATGCCATGGTGGTGCAGGCCAACCAGATGCCTCAGGGCGTGCTGGCCCTGCTGCGCACCTGATCCATCCTTTCCTCTCCAACCCAGCCCAGCCCAGCCCAGCTCAGCTCAGCTCAGCTCAGCTCAGCTCAGCTCAGCGCTGGCTGCGCCGGTGCCGGTAGTCCCACGGCGCGAGCGGCCGCTTCTGCGACCACAGGCCGGTGCCACTGCTGCGCGCCTGCTGCTGCAGCGCCGCCAGCTGCGGGCGCGATTCGGCGTAGGGCGTGTACACCCAGGCCAGGCCCGCGCGCACCTGGGCCGTGGCCACATCGGCGCTGCCGCAGCGCACATGGGCCACCGTGCGGCCGTAGTTGTCTTTGTCCACCGGCTGCAGCGTGGCGCGCTGCTTGAAGCACAGCCGTGCTAGGTTCTGCCGCGATGTCTGGCCAAACGCCTGGCGCGACTCGGGCGCGTCGATGGCGGCAATGCGCACCTTCACCTGCTGGTAGGCGCCGGGCGCGCCGCAGCGCGCAGTGAGGGTGTCGCCGTCGCTGATGGCGACGACCAGGCAGAGCAGGGAGGCAAGGGGCACGGGACGGGGCGGTGGGGTGGTGCGGGGCGCTGGCAGGCCTGGGGCCTGGTAGCGCTGCAGTTTTACAGGTTTTTTGGCCTTCTGCGCGCGATGGGAAAGCGCTGTTAGCTATCAATAGTGTAGCTGCTCCTACCCTCTCTTCAGGGCAAACGGCTGCCCCTTGGCCGTGGCTTGCCGGGGCGCCTGTTTTTTGTGCGGCCTGCTGAAACCACACGCCGGCGCGGGTTCTGCGGGTTGTTCCGGGGTTTATCCACAACTTGTTGCACATGCAGCGGGTATAACTTGCCCAATGACGATGGTCAGGGAGGGCCCATCCCTTTCGAGCCCGCAGCCGCTCCCTAAAATCGATGGAACCGCGCCGGGCCTGTGCCGTCAGAGCAC
Organism: uncultured Verminephrobacter sp.; assembly: GCA_964466605.1. Classification (GTDB taxonomy): domain Bacteria; phylum Pseudomonadota; class Gammaproteobacteria; order Burkholderiales; family Burkholderiaceae_C; genus Acidovorax. The sequence goes on along the minus strand of CAYXSL010000036.1, from coordinate 16,446 downwards.
CCTGTTGCGCAGCGTGAACAAGACAACCCGACATGACACCAAAACCCCAGATGCATTGCCCCTTGCCCCCCGCCGCACCGGCGGCCAGCGCGCCAGCCCGTGCCCCCCTGCGGGCGCTGGCCTGGGCCGTGGCGGGCGGTGCATCGGCCCTGCTGCTGGCGGGCTGTGTGGGCACCACCGTCAAGACCTTCGAGGTGCAGGAAAACTTTGGCTCCGTGGCCACCTACTCGCGCCTGTTCGACGCCACGCCCGCCCAGACCTGCGAGGCATCGCGCCGCGCGCTGCTGAGCCAGGGCTACGTCATCTCCACCCAGCAGGCCGAGCTGATCGAGGGCAAGAAGAGCTTCCAGCCCGAGGCCGAATCGCACCTGCAGATGGTGGTGCGTGTGGTGTGTGTGCCCGAGGCCAATGACGGCAAGGTGAGCCTGGGCTTTGTGACGGCATTGCAGGACACCTACGCCCTGCGCAAGACCAACAACTCCGCCAGCGTGGGCGTGGGCGCCATCGGCTCGGTGTCGCTGCCGTTTTCTTCCAGCAGCGAATCGCTGGTCAAGGTGGGCAGCGAGACCATCTCCAAAGACACCTTCTACGAAAGCTTCTTCGACCTGGTCAAGCGCTACCTCATCATCGACCAGGCCCAGTCCATGGGGGGGTGAGGTGGCAGCCCGCACGTTGCCGCTGCGCGCGCCGGTGGCCCGCGTCACTCACTGCGCCAGCGCTCCACCCGCGCCCACCCCTCGGGCCAGTCGCCCAGCCCGCTGTCGGCATTGAGGTGGCCCCGCGCGCCCAGCACCACCGGTTCGGCGTTCCAGGCGCTCGCGCACTGCGCCGAAAAGCCGGGGGTGGAATACGGGTCGGTGGTGCTGCTCATCAGCACCCGTCTTGTCGGGGTGGGCGGGGCGGGCAAGGTGGCAGGCAGTGGCGCAAACCCATGGGCGTCGGCCGGAAAGTTCGGCCCGCTGGGGTCGGGCACCGCCACCAGCAGCAGCGCGTGCACGGCCCGGTGGTGGCGGGCTGCCCAGTGCACCGCCACCAGGCAGCCCAGGCTGTGGGCCACCAGAATGGGCGGCTGCGGCAGCGCGGCAATCGCGTCATCAAGCGCACGCACCCAGGTGTCGCACACAGGGTGGTCCCAGTCGGCCTGCTCCACCCGCGCCACGCCCGCGTGCCGCGTTTGCCACAATGACTGCCAGTGTGTGGGGCCCGAGTTGTAGATGCCCGGAATGAGCAAAACTGGTCGCGTCGTCATTCAATTCCCTTGTTGTCAAAGCAGATCCATCACTGCCCGCCAACGATAGGAAACTGCGGCCACCTCGGCCAGTGGCACCCATCGGAAATCGCCCGCCCAAACCTTGAAGTCATCGTTAAGAAAGCACGCAGTGGAACTGGACAAAAAAGACCGGCAGATCCTCACGGCCCTGCAGCACGACGCGCGCCAGAGCCTGTCGGCGCTGGGCAAGCAGATCGGCCTGTCGCAGCCCGCGATGAGCGAGCGCGTGAAGAAGCTCGAAGACGCAGGCGTGATTGCGGGCTACTCTGCCCGCATCAACCTCGCCGCCGTGGGCCTGGGCCTGCAGGCCGTGGTGCGGGTGCGCACCACGCACGAACACATCCAGCGCTATGTGCAACTGTTCCAGTCCATGCCCGAGGTGCTCGACGCCGTGCGCGTGACTGGCGAAGACTGTTTTGTGGTGCGCTGCGCCTTCGGCCAGCCCGCCGACCTGGAGCGGGTGGTGGATGCGCTGGCGGCGTTTGGCAGCGTGTCCACCGCGCTGGTGCTGTCGCACCCGGTGAACAAGGCGGTGCCGCTGGCGTAGCCCGGGTGGGGTGGGCCTCTTGTAAGAAAAAGTGGCCGTTACCGCGCGTCTGTATTGCCTTTTAAGCTATTGGAAATATAGCAATGCATGCGCAGGCTATGGGCATGGCACCGCGTAGCGCAGCTCGGCAAACAGGCCACCCAGCGTGGTGGTCTTCTGTCTTCGGCCAGAAGGCGCTGATCCATCTGTTGTGAGCCGATGGCAGCTTTTGGGAGCGGATGCCCACCGGCGGCCCCGGGGCCCAAGCAGACGAACCTGAATACTCGAAACGGTCACTTGCTTATCGACTGTGTGGCGCAAAACTTCCGACAGGCATTGAGGCCTCGACGCGCCGTACCAGACGGCCGTGATTGAGGACTACCCCGGCGGCCTGCGCACATTCCTGCGCGCACGCGGCCCCGCGCTCTCGCGGCGCATGGGCGCCGTGGTGGCGTAACTCCCCACATCCGCATCCGCCCAGGCGCCGGGCGCCAGCCCGTCGAGCGTGTGCGGCCCGATGGCTGCGCGGATGAGCCGCAGCGTGGGGTGGCCCACGGCGGCGGTCATGCGGCGCACCTGGCGGTTGCGGCCTTCGCGGATGATGAGTTCGATCCACGCGGTGGGGATGGCCTTGCGCTCGCGGATGGGCGGGTTGCGGTCCCACACGGCGGGTGCGGGTTCCAGCAGCCGCGCGCGGGCGGGCAGGGTGGGGCCATCGTTCAGCACCACGCCGCTGCGCAGTGCGGCCAGTGCGGCCTCATCCGGGACGCCCTCCACCTGCACCCAGTAGGTCTTCTCCATCTTGAAGCGCGGGTCGGCAATGTGGGCCTGCAACGGGCCGTCGTTGGTCAGCAGCAGCAGGCCTTCGCTGTCGGCGTCCAGGCGCCCGGCCACGTACACGCCGGGCAGGTCGATGTAGTCCTTCAGCCCCTGCCACTTGCCCTCGGCCGTGAACTGGCTCAGCACGCCATAGGGTTTGTTGAAGCGGATCAGGCGCGAGGTCATGGGGGGCGGGCGGGGCGTGGGTTTTTTTGAATGAAATGGGCTGCTTGCGCTCGTCCATCATGCGCAGGCAGCTATCAAAATAATAGTTATGCAGGGATGAACAGGGCCGGGTCCACCATGCTGCGGTTCAGCATCACGCCCCAGTGCAGGTGCGGCCCCGTCACGCGGCCGGTGGCGCCCACCTGGCAGAAGGCGTCGCCCGCCTGCAGCACATCGCCCACGCGCACATCCATGCGGCTCAAGTGGCAGTACATGCTGAGCAGGCCCTGGCCGTGGTCCAGCCACACGGTGCCGCCGTTGAAAAAGTAGTCGCCCACGTCGATCACCCGGCCTGCCAGCGGGGCCACGATGGGCGTGCCCGTGGGCGCAGCGATGTCCATGCCGCTGTGCGGATTGCGTGGCTGGCCGTTGAACACGCGGCGCAGCCCGAACGAGCTGGAGCGCCGCCCGGGCACCGGCACGCGCATGCGCAGCGACGGCTGGGCCTGGCCCGCAGGCAGCTCGGTGAAGGTGGCCATCACCCGCGCCTGGTGGTCGCGCTCGCGCTCGTAGCGCGCCTGGTCTTCGGGCGAGAGGTCCACCGTGCGGGGCGACACCTGCAGGTGCTGCTCTTTGTAGCGCTTGGGTGCCACGGTGTAGTGCAGCGGGCGCGGGCTGCCATTGCCATTGCCGTTTCCATCGGCCAGCGTGGTGATGAACGCGTCGCCCGGCGTTGCGGCCAGCGGAATGCCCACGATGGCCGTCCACTCGATCACATCGCCCGCCACCAGCACCGGCACATCCACCTCGCCCTGGCGCACCAGGGCCCGGGGCCGCGCGGCGGCAGGGCCCAGCGAGAGGCGGGCCACACCGCCCGGCACCTGCAGCGCCTGGGGCCAGACGGCGGGTGCTGCAGGCGCTGCAGGTGGCTTGGCGGCGGATGCAGGCTGCGGCTTGGCGTGCAGGCCCATGGCGGGCGCCAGCAGCAGGCCGCCCGCGCTGGCCAGTGCAGCGCGGCGGGTGAAGAAGGGGGTGTGGGCGGGGTGGGGGGAAGGTGCTGGCACGGGAGGGGCTGGCGTGGCGGGTAGGCTGCAGCAGGGGTGTTGCCGAGGGCTGCAAGCGGGGAAAGGCTGGGCCTGGGGCGCAAGCCCGCAAGACCACGCAAGGGGCGGCGCGGCAGGCTGGCGGCCCTGGGCTGGTCAGTGCGTCACAAACTCGTAGGTCACGGCTTCGCTCTCGACCATGTCCAGCACGTCGTTGAGTTCGTCCTCGCTCTCGGTGCTGCTCCACATGTCTTCGGGGTCGGTGGCAAACAGCGGCTCGATGGCGATGTCCAGAAACTTGCCGTCGGCCATCTGGATCACCGGCGTGCCTTCGGAGGTTTCGACCAGTTCCCAGTCGTCGGGCACCGTCATTTCGAGCTGGATGGTGACGTTGAGTTTTTTCATGGTTTGGTCCTTGTGTGTGCAATCTGTCGGGGCGCGCAGGATAACCCGTCCTGCTGGGCGGGCGCCCCCCTTCCCTGGCCCGGCAGCGCGGTTTTATTCGCCCGGAATCTCCGGCTCCACCAGCAGCGCTAGCAGCTGCAGCGACTCCTGCCAGCCCAGGTAGCACATCTCGGTGGGGATCACCGCCGGGATGCCCGCCTGCACGATGGACACCTCGGTGCCCGTGATCACCTTTTTCAGCTGGATGGTGGTGCGCATTTCGCCCGGCAGGTTGGGGTCGTCAAAGCGGTCGGTGTGCACGATGCGTTCGCCCGGCACCAGCTCCACATATTCGCCGCCAAACGCGTGCGTGCCGCCGCTGCTCAGGTTGGTGAACTGCATGCGGTAGCTGCCGCCCACGCGCGCGTCCAGGCTCAGCACCCGGCCGGTAAAGCCATGGGGCGGCAGCCATTTGCACATGGCATCGGGGTCGAGAAACGCGCGGTAGATGCGCTCGGCCGGGGCGCGCAGCACGCGGTGCAGGGTGACGGTGCCGGTGGTGGTGTCTGTCGTCATGCTCGGGTCTCCTTGAGATGGAAAACAAGGTGGATGAAGAAAGAGAAAGCGTGGGCCGCAGAACCTTACCGCGCCTTCCAGCCGGCCCACACCCCTGCGACGAACGGGGCCGCGTGTTTTCGACAAGCTGCTGTGGCCACGGCAGCTTTTTTATCAGGCCACAACCGCTTGCACCCCAAAGCTCTCACTGCCCTGCGCCCAGGCCAGCAGCCGGTCGATGTTGGGGTGCTTGCCCGGGAAGGCGCGCGCATCCGCCACATGCTCGGCATACCACTCCAGCCCCAGGCTGGCGGCTGCGGGCGTGATGCGGCCGCCATACAGCGCCCCCAGCGCGGCATACACCACCAGCGACCCGGTCTGGCCGGGCTTGTTCTCGATGCGGGCCAGCACCTGGCCGTCGGTGCCCAGCAGGTGCAAGGCGGCGAGGTGGCTGGCGGAGGGGAGTTGTCTCAGGCGGTCTGCGAAGTTCATGGGATGGTGATGGAAGAAAAGTTTGAATGAAATTGGCTGCTTCCGCGCGATGGGTAAGCGCTGGTAGCTACCAAAAGAGGAGTAAATGCCGATGGTATGTGTGTGTCAGTGTGTCAGCTTGGCAGCGGGTGCTCATGCCTGCCACACCCCAAACCCCGCCGAGCGCAGGTCGATGCCGATCTCGATCTCCCGGTCTACCGCCTCTTCATAGGGCATGGGGTTGAAGCCCTCGTACAGGTCGGGCAGCAGGCGCAGGCCGTACTGCGTCACAAACCGGTTGGCCTGGATGCCCGCCTTGTGCTTGTCAAACCGCACGTCCGGGTCCAGCCCCGTCATGCCCACATAGACGCAGGGTTTGCCGTCGATGTAGCCCGGGTTGCTCTTGCGAAAGCGCGGCTCCAGCAGCACGTCTTTGGAGAGCTCGACCACGTAGACGTGGTGGTGGGGCTTGCGGCGGCGCATGGGGCTGCAGAGGCTGGCGTGGGCGGGGCGGGGTAGGAGGTGCAGCGACCTATTCGTCTTCGTCCGCCATCCCGTCGTCCTTCAGGCGCCGGTCCAGCTTGGCGCGCAGGGCTTCGGCGTCTTGCAGCAGCTGGTCCACCGGCGCGGCCGGGGCCATGCGCAGGCTGGGGGGGAACAGGCTGCTCATGTACATCTCGTTCGTCAGCCGCATGCGGTTGAGCCACTGCGCGCCCAGCCACGCGGGCACGCCCAGCATCACCACGGCGGCCACCGTCCAGGCCAGGCCCACGCGGCGGCGGGGCAGTACGGTGGCCAGGTGGGCATACAGCGCCCAGGCCAGCACCAGCACGCCCAGCACGCTGGCGAACTGCGACAGCGCCTCCAGCGAGAACGAGAACGCCGCCAGATGGGCCGCCAGCCGCAGGGCCTCGCTGGCCAGGTACACCGTGCAGGCAATGCGCACATGGCGCCAGAACTGCAGGCGGCCCGCAAACATCTTGTTGGCCACGGCCCACAGGCCCGACCAGGCGCTCATCACCAGCAGCAGCATGAGCAGCACGCTGGGCAACGACTTGAGGTACTGCGAGCTGTCGCGCGACTCCAGCCACGACGAGGCCATGGCGGCCGCCCCCACCAGCACCACCAGCGCGGCCGTGGTGCCCACGGTGCGCCACGGAAACTCCGGCAGCGCCTGCTCGTCGGCAATGGGCGCATCGGCCAGGCGCAGCGTGATGTGGGTGTGGCCCAGGTCGATGGGCGTGCCGCCGGGCCAGTCAAACCGCTCGCCCTGGGCATGGCGCTTGCGCTGCAGGCGGGCGCCGTTGCGCGTCTCCAGCACCTCCACCTGCACCGTGCGGTGTTCGTCCGCCGTGCGGTCAATGCGCAGGTGCCGGGGGGCCACAAACGGGTCGTCCAGCACCAGGTCGCAGTCCAGCGCGCGGCCCACCGTCACGGGCCAGCGGGTGATGGGCGCGCGCGCCAGCAGGGCGCCGTGGCGGTCATGGGCTTCGATCAGGCCCAGGGTGGTCGTTGTCGGCATCGTGCTCATGGTGCGGCCTCCCAGCGGAAGGCCTTGAGGTAGTGGCTGGCCAGCTTCATGCCGTTGTCAAACGCAACGCCCTGCACATCCAGGCGGCCCAGCACGCCCTGCGTGGGCTGGTTCACCGAGGTCACCAGCACCGTCATGTTGTACAGGCCGGTCAGCTTGCGGTAGGCCGACAGGCACACCACGGCCCGCAGCGGCAGGCTGCCGGGGTCCACAAAACGTTCGGTGCATTCGGCCGCCGTCTGGTGGCGGTTGCCGCGTGTGGGCAACTGCTCGTTGGCAAAACTTTGCGAATACATGCGCGCAAACCGCGCGGCGCCCAGCGCGGGGGCGTTGTAGGCCTCGTACGACAGGCGCACCGCGCCGGTGTTGAAGTCGCCCGCCACCACATCGCTGTCGGCGCGGCATTGCGTGCGCTCCAGGTTCAGGCCGGGGAAGGACGGGTCGCGCCCCGAGCCCCAGCACCGTGCCAGCGCGTCGTCGGGCACCGGCACGCGGTAGTTGCCGTGGCGCTGCTCGCGAAAAGGGGCTTTCAGGAATCGGTCGGTCAGCACCTGTTGGTGCTCCACCAGCTGCCGCGTCATCTCGGCATGTGCGGCCTGGGTGATGGGCTGGGCGTTGGCTGCGCGCTGCACCAGCGCCTGCGCAAACTCGGCCGGGATCAAGAAGCTCACCTGCTCTCCATCCAGCCGCTTGGCCACGTTCACGCCCAGCACGCGGCCTGCGTCGTCCACCGCCGGGCCGCCGCTCATGCCGGGGTTGAGCGTGCCGCCAAAAAAGATGCGCGGGTAAAAGCTGCGCTTGACCAGCCCGTTGTAGGTGCCTTCGGTCACCGCAAAGCCGATATCGAGCGGGTTGCCCAGCGAGTAGATGCGCTCGCCCTGCGCCAGCGCATCATCAACGGGCCGAAAGCCCAGCACCGGCGCAGCGGCCGTGCGGCCCTTGGCGCGCAGCACGGCCAGGTCGCGCTGCACGTCAAACGCCAGCAGCTCCACCTCGCCTTCCTGGCCTTCCATCGTCACGTACACGCCCCGGTAGCGCTCGGGCTCCAGCGCAAGCTGGCTGGCCACATGGAAGTTGGTCACGATCAGCCCATCGGCCGACACAAAAAAGCCCGAGCCAATCGACGCCTGCGTGCCCGCGTTGCGCAGCAGCGTGCGGATCTGCACCAGCTTGTCGCGCGACAGCTCATAGATGCGCCGCGCATCGCGCGAGAGCAGGGCGGCGTCGGCCGCTGCGGGGGCGGCGGCTGCAGGTGTCTGCGCCGTGCCATCCACCGGGCTGCTGCCCGCCGGGCGTGGGGCCGGGGTGGATGCGGTGGCGGTTGAAGGGGCGTTCTGCGCATGCGCCGCCAGGGCGCAAAGCAGCAGAACCAGGGACGAGGTGGCCAGCCGCAGGGGCCGGATCAGGGGGAAGGGCATCGCGGTATTCTATGAACGCTCTGCGACCTGCCCGGGCCCTGTCGGCCACGGGTTCTTCTCATACCTGCCCACACACCCATGCAACCCACTCCCTCCTACCCCATCGGCACGCCCGGCCAACCCTGGGGCGACGCCGAACGCGACCAGTGGCGCGCGCGCCAGGTGCGCCAGCGCAGCCATGCCGACGACGTGCTGCGCGCTATCGACGCCCTGCGCAGCCAGTGGGATGTGCAGCCCTATGGCGAGGTGGCCTATGCCAACGCCCACCACGCGCCCGAACATTTCCCCCTGCAGGCCCTGCGCAGCCGCCACTGGCAACCCGGCCTGCCCAGCGTGCTGGTGGCCGGCGGCGTGCACGGCTACGAAACCAGCGGCGTGCACGGCGCACTGCGCTTTGCGCAGCAACATGCGGCAGAGTTTGCAGGCCGCGCCAACCTGCTGGTGGTGCCCTGCGTCAGCCCCTGGGCGTATGAGCGCATTCAGCGCTGGAACTTCGACGCCATCGACCCCAACCGCTCGTTCAAGGAAGGCTCGACCGCACAAGAATCCGCCGCCCTCATGCGCCTGGTGGCACAGCACCAGGCCCAATACGGCCCATTCGACGCCCACATCGACCTGCACGAAACCACCGACACCGACGAATCAGAATACCGCCCCGCCGTGGCCGCGCGCGACGGCAAGGTGTTCGAGCCCGGCAGCATCCCCGACGGCTTCTACCTGGTGGACGACACCGAGAACCCGCAGCCCGCCTTCCAGCAAGCAATCATCGACGCCGTGGGCCGCGTCACGCACATCGCGCCTGCGGACGACAAGAACGAAATCATCGGCTCGCCCGTGGTGGCCCCCGGCGTGATCCGCTACCAACTCAAGGCCTGGGGCCTGTGCGCCAGCGTGAGCGGCGCGCGCTACACCACCACCACCGAGGTCTACCCTGACAGCCCCCGTGCCACGCCCGAGCAGTGCATCGCCGCGCAGGTGGCAGCGGTGTGCGCGGCGGTGGAGTTTGTGTGTGGGGCGCAGTGAGGCGGTGAGACAGTTGGCCCGTGCTGCCGCCTTGTGAATGGATCCGCATCGGGTGCGTTGGAACCTGAAAAATCCGTTCGGGCTGAGCCCGTCGAAGCCTCGCGCGGCGCTTCGACAAGCTCAGCGTGAACGGTTCCAGATCACCAGAAAAATATGCATAAAAAAGGCCGATACCGCCTGATGGATAAGCACTGATAGCTATAAAAATTGAAGCAATAAGGCGCTAAAGCCCACCCACCACCCGCATTGAAAGGAACTGCCTATGGACTGGCCCCAGATGCTGGACACCTTCGCCCGCATGCCCGCCGCCGAGCAGCAGGCCTGGTGGCGCATGGCCGCCGGGCTGCTGGCCGTGGTGGTGGCGCTGCTGTGGCTGGAGAGCCGCTACTTCAAGCCCAGCCGCCGCGTGGGCAGCTGGCTGGCGGTGCGCCTAGTGTCGGTGCTGGCCGCGCTGCTGGCGGTGGCGGCCGTGCTGCTGCCCGCGCGCGCCGTGGGCGGGCCCGCTGCGCTGGGCGTGTTTGTGCTGTCGCTCTACACCCTGGGGCCGGTGGTGTGGTTTGGCGGCCATGTGCTGGCCGGGCGCTGGGTGCGGCCCGCACTCTCGCGCGCCGAAAGCCTGGTGCTGGGCCTCACCGGCCTGGCCGTCGCCGCCGTGCCCGTCTACGCCAGCCTGCTGGCGCAAAGCGCCCTGCAAACCGCCGCACGCGACGTGGCCCAGCGCCGCGAGCTGCCCGCCAGCAACCCCCCGCTGGCCCACACCGTGCAACCCGTGCAGCGCTACCAGCTGCCCGGCGTGGGGCTCATCTACACCCAGTCACTGCTGGGCACCCCCGACAACCGCCTGCTGCGCGTGGAGCAACGCCACGGCGGCGGCCAATGGCCCACGCACCCCCACCCCGTGGCCCACCCCAGCTACTGCACCCACGGCAACGACGTGCACCTGATGTGGTCCGCCCAGGAACCCCCACCCTACCTGCGCCTGCACTGGGCCCAGAGCAACGGCGCACCCACCAAGGCCGAATTCACGCCCCAGCTGGCGTTTGACCCTGCCACCCCCGTGCCCGACTTCCCCCTTCCCCTGCGCCCCGACGGCGCCGACCCGGCCGCCCCCATTGCGCGCGAAAGGGCGTACCTGGTGCTGGTGAAAGAGGGGCAGGCGGTGCAGCCACAGCAAGCCCAGGCACAGCAACCGCCGCAGACCTACACCCAGATGCTGGGCAGCCCGCCCGAGGCAGGCGAGGTGCGCACGACCGATTGCGTGATGGCGGGTTTCCAGCTCAGCCCCACCGTGGCCAAACAAGGCTGGCAGGTGCAGGCCATGGGGCTGGTGTTTCAGCTGTCCACAGGCGGGCAGCCGTTGCGGGCGTTGGTGGAGCGGAAATAGAGGCGAAATGGCCGTCTCCGCCTGATGGTATTGACTTTGTTGCTATCAAATTAAAAGCATCAAGGGTTTGGCGCGTAAGTGCAAATGCAAGCGCGAGGGTGCTTTACGGATGGCTTCCCAAAGCACCCAGCAACCGCGCACTCACCTCGGCCGCATCCAGCGTGGCGAACTGCATGTTGTGTTGATCCGTCAGTGGCCCGTGGCCCGGCTCCATGCGCCCGGCTGCGTCGTAGCCCATGGCCTTGAACTTCCACACCCCGCCAACCAGCTTGAGCGAACCCACATGCGCGCCATCTGCGGTGTGGACGGACGCTGCGGCGGCGTTAATGGGGAGCAACCGCAAGGGGCCTGCCAGCGGGCCGGGCGGTACGTAACGAAAGGTAGGGTTGAAATTGGGCGGCTGGGGCGAGGTAAGAGGCATGGCGATGGTTGTATCTCAAAAAGCGCGGAACACACCGCCGAACGACGCTGGCCTCGGCTCAGTAAACCAGAGATGAGGAGTCTTTTAATCGTCCCCACGCGAAGATAGGGCTGTAGCATGCAACCGAGGAGGGACCATAAATTGGCTAATGGCAACAATCAAAAACTAGCTGTTCTCATTGATGCAGACAACGCTCAAGCGTCCGTCATCCAGGAGCTTCTGGCCGAAGTGTCTCGTTATGGCACGGCCACCATCAAGCGGGCTTATGGCGACTGGACCACGACCAACTTGAAGGGTTGGAAAGAAGTGCTGCACAAGTTGGCGATTCAGCCCATCCAGCAGTTCAGTTACACCAGCGGTAAAAACTCCACGGATGCATCGCTCATCATCGACGCGATGGATGTGCTGCACGACAACACGGCCGACGGTTTCTGCCTGGTCAGCAGCGACAGCGATTTCACCCGCCTAGCTACCCGCATCCGGGAGGAAGGCAAGGTCGTCTACGGATTTGGTGAGCGCAAGACGCCAGAAGCCTTCGTGGCTGCGTGCGACAAATTCATCTATACCGAAATCCTCAGGATAGAGCCCACTCCAGCCAAGGATGCGCACAAGGAGGAGGCGGTTGCCGTGGCAGATGTGCGGACCCTACAGCCCTTGATCATTGCCGCCATCGATGCCAATGCGCGCGAAGACGGCTGGGCTGCGTTGGGTGGAGTAGGGAGCCACATCAGCAAGATCAACCCTGCTTTTGATGCCCGCAACTATGGCTTCAAGAAACTCAGTGAATTGGTGCGTTCGCTGACCTATCTGGAGGTCAAGGAACTACCACTAGTCAGGCCGGATGGAGTGACCTTGTCGAACGTGCAAATCCGGATCAAACGGGTTGCGTAAGGAATTTGGCGAGTTGCTTTGTGTGGACGCGCGGGCCGATGAACTCCTGGCGGAGTGCGCACCGATGCCGAGCCAACTCACCTTTACAGACCCGATCGGCATCCAGCGCTTGATGGATAAGCGCTGCCAGATATCGAAATGAAAGCAAATTAACGCGAGATTGCTGCTACTTGCACCCGCAGCGGGTGCGCCCGGCTCATACGGTGATCGCCTCGCGCAGCACCTGGTCCCGAAAGCTGGCGGGCAGGCTGTTGGGGGTGAGCACATCCACTTCCATGCCCAGCAACTGCTTCAGTTCAAACCGGATCGCGCCAATGTCCATCAGCGTGGTTTGCGCGGTGGGCTCCACTAACAGGTCGAGGTCGCTGTCGGCTTTGTCGTCCCCATGCAGCGCCGACCCAAACACCCGCACGCTGCTCACGCGGTAGCGCAGCGCGATCTCGCGGATTTGCGAGCGATAGAGGGAAAGGGCTTCGGAGGGGCGCATGGTTTGGCGTTTAGCGGCCCTACTTTTTATTGAAACTACCCTTGGGGAGGGTCTTGTACGTCAGATTTGAGACCGCCTACTGAAAAGAAATTCTGCGAAGTCTCATTTCGAGAAGCGCTCTCTGAGACATTGATAGATATTCGCTTGCCTCTTGGAGTTCTATATCTATTAAATTTACCAAGCTGGCTAGTGTGTGTTGCTCGCGCTTTAGTTCTCGGTTTAAATATTTTATTCTATTTAATGTGTTGAGAACTGTTGCAATCATTATTGAAAATGAGAGTAATAAAAATGAGCCGCCGGTGATGAGAGATATGGATTTGTCGATGTCCACGGCCATGATCCCTTGAATGCCTGATGAAATAATGAATCCCGTGGGGATTCCTATGATTGCTGCAATCCCAAAAATGTGTAGCTTGGTTCTTGTTTTTTCTAGATTGTTGCGAATTTCATCGATTTTTTCCGATATAACTTCGGCAAAATCTACGAGATTTTCAATTTCACTGGTGGGGTCTTTTTGAATATTTGCCATATCATGACTCCAGCAAGTTGTCGAGCTGCCGAATAAAGTTCGTTCTCGAAGCTGAATGGGTCACTTGATCGAACGTGCTTTTAATTTCGAATCCTTTGAATTTTTGGTGTTTCGGCCATGCGCAAAGAGTGAATACTGAATATCCAGTATTTTTTTGGTTTATATGATCCGCAAGGGATTTTACGGCTTTCGAAAACTCTGAGGCCCCCTCTGGGGTGTAGTATTCTAGAGCTTGTTGTATGTCCTCTTCTTTAAATAGATCAATTTTATTGATTAATATAATCACATTTTTTATCGACAGCAGTGCTGCTGGTACTGATTTGATTTGATTTGATTTGTAAAATACTCTAGACTTTCTATTTCTATTTTTAATTGTTTTTCTCTGTGTTCGGTGAGGCTTGTAAATATTTTTGCTGCATCAAGATCTGCCTCCGGTTTTTCGTGAATTTCGTTGAAATTAAAGCCAAAATCCACAACGAAAATTATTGTGCTTGGATTTTTTGTGCTTAGTGAATTTCTGAAATCATCTCTAAATCGTTCAAATACATATGTTTGGCCGGGGGCGACTCGTGCCGTTTTTGCGTAAGATTTTCCAAGCAGAAGAATCCCTGTTTCTATTTTTAGTGAAACTAAAGGCGGATTGCTTGATGTTTTTATTTCATCTAGTAGACATATCAGAACGCTGCTCTTTCCACTATTGGGTCTTCCTAGTATCCAAATGTCTGCGTGGCTGTTGCTTATTTTTGAATATGCTGTGTGTTTTATGTAGGATAAAAGGCGACGATGTAAAAATGCTTTCCATGCGCTTTCAAGCACAAGCTTGAATATATTTAAAGGCTCCAAGTCTTTTCCTTGATTTTTACCTGTTCCACGAACCCTTTAACCCCACAGCCAAGTGACACACCGGCATCTTTGCCTCGTGATCCACCCGGTCCGTCACAAAGTACCCGTTCCGCTCAAACTGAAACTTGTCATCTGGCTTGGCGTTGACCAGTGACCGCTCCAGATGGAGGTAACCAGCTTCAGGCCTTAGGGTTCAGGCTTTCACAATGAAGCCGTTGCCGCCACCGTTGGGGTTGGCGTCCAGGAACAGCGTTCACGCCGCTGGGTTTTTAACGGCGGTCCTTGTCCAACTCTGTGTCGGCAGTTTGAGCCCGTTTGCAATGAGTTGCTTCTTCGCCTGCTTGGATGCTCGTTTGAGAGCGTCTTCCACCCGGTCTTGCATGGGTGCAGCGGGTTTGCTGGGGGCGGTGCGCTCTACTGCCCGAGTTGTTGAAGATTCAGCCATTTGTCGGGGTCCTCTACATAGGTGCGGTGTGCAGTGCCGCGTGCGATGGATGTTAGCGCGCCGGTGGCGTTATTCAGAACGCGCCAGCGGTCCGCCAAGGGTAAATACAGGGCAAACAGGTTGTGCAGGCTGCGTTGAAAGCGGCGGGCAATATCGTCGGGCGGGATGTTGTGCCCGCCCAGTTTGACGCGCAGCGCAACGCGCTGTGTGGCCAGCTCTGCGCTGGGCAATGCCACGTAATAGATATGCACCTGGTAGCCCTGTGCTTTGCAGCGGGCCAGAAACAGCGCAAAGGTGCGGCTGGAGAGTGTGGATTCAAACGCAAAGCTGACTTTGGCAGCAGCCAGGGTGCGCAAGCGCTGTAGCATGATGCGCCCGGCCTCAAACGCCACGGTTTCAGGGGCGTAGGCTGAGAGGCCAGCCGCAATCTGGTCTGCATTGACGAACTCCAGAATGCCCAAGGCGTCCTTGAGCAGATAGGGCGCCGCTGTAGATTTTCCCGCGCCGTTTGGCCCGGCAATCACCACCACGGTGGGTTGTTTGGGCTTAGGTTGCGGCCTTGTGGCGCGGGCGGGCATGTTTACTTGCCCCAGCTGTCCTTCAGCCCCACCGCCAAGTTAAACACCGGCTTCTCCGCCTTGTGGTCAATACGATCAGCCACAAAGTACCCATGCCGCTCAAACTGAAACTTGTCATCCGGCTTCGCATTGGCCAATGACGGCTCCACGATGGCGGTCACCACCTTCAGGCTGTTCGGGTTCAGGCTTTCAATGAAGTCCTTGCCGCCCGCGTCGGGGTGTGCGTCCAGGAACAGGCGGTCGTACATGCGCACTTCGGCGTTCACGCCGTCGGCCACGCCCACCCAGGTGATGGCGGCTTTCACCTTCACGCTGTCGGCGCCGGGGGTGCCGCTTTTGGTGTCGGGCACCACGGTGGCCAGCACTTCGGTGATGTTTCCATCCGCATCTTTAGTGCAGCCGGTGCATTCGATGACGTAGCCACCCTTCAGCCGCACCTTGTTGCCGGGGAAGAGGCGCTTGTAGCCCTTAGGGGGCACTTCTTCAAAGTCTTCGCGTTCGATCCAGACTTCTTTGCCGATGGTGAAGTGGCGCACGGGGCTCTCTACCCCCTCTGGTGGGTGGGGCAGGGCGGGCAGGCTGCAGGGCTCCAGGTGGCCTGCGCCCATCACGTCGTCCCAGTTGGTCAGCACCAGCTTGACGGGGTTGAGCACGGCCATGCCGCGGTGGGCCTTCAGCTCCAGGTCTTCGCGCAGGCAGCCTTCCAGGGTGCTGTAGTCGATCCAGCTGTCGGATTTGGTCACGCCGATGCGTTCGGCAAACACCTGCAGCGCTTCGGGCGTGTAGCCACGGCGGCGCAGGCCGACGATGGTGGGCATGCGGGGGTCGTCCCAGCCGCTCACTTTGTGGTCGTAAACCAGCTGGGCGAGCTTGCGTTTGCTGGTGATGACGTAGGTGAGGTTCAGGCGCGCAAATTCGTACTGGCGGGGGGCGGGGCTGGCCAGCAGGCCGCCTTCGGTCAGGCGGGCCATGAGCCAGTCGTAAAACGGGCGCTGGTCTTCAAACTCAAGCGTGCAGATGCTGTGGGTGATTTGCTCCAGCGCGTCTTCAATCGGGTGGGCAAAGGTGTACATCGGGTAGATGCACCATTTGTCGCCGGTGTTGTGGTGGGTGGCGCGGCGGATGCGGTAGATGGCCGGGTCGCGCATGTTGATGTTGGGGCTGGCCATGTCGATCTTGGCGCGCAGCACCATCGATCCGTCTTCATGCTGGCCGTCGCGCATCTCGCGGAAGATGCGCAGGTTTTCCTCTGGCGTGCGGGTGCGGAAGGGGCTGTCCACGCCGGGCTTGCTGAAGTCGCCCCGGTTGGCGCGCATCTGCTCGGTGGTTTGCTCGTCCACGTAGGCGTGGCCCGCTTCGATCAAATATTCGGCGGCGCGGTACATGAAGCCGAAGTAGTCGCTGGCCTGGTAGGGGGCCGTGCTGCCGGGCGCCTGGCCTAGCTGGGCCCAGTCAAAACCGAGCCATTTCACGGCGTCGATGATGCTGTTGACGTATTCGGTGTCTTCTTTTTCGGGGTTGGTGTCGTCAAAGCGCAGGTGGCACACGCCGCCGTAGTCGCGCGCCAGGCCAAAGTTGATGCAGATGCTTTTGGCGTGGCCGATGTGCAGGTAGCCGTTGGGCTCGGGCGGGAAGCGGGTGCGGATCTTGGCGGGGTCGGGCT
>CAYXSL010000035.1:0-30275 GCA_964466605.1 uncultured Verminephrobacter sp. | reverse complement strand
CTTCGTCACCGGCGGTGTGGTGTCTTCCCTTGGCAAGGGAATCGCCTCAGCCTCCCTTGCCGCGATCCTCGAATCGCGGGGACTCAAAGTCACCCTCATCAAGCTTGACCCCTACATCAACGTAGACCCGGGCACCATGTCGCCGTTCCAGCACGGCGAGGTTTTTGTGACCGATGACGGCGCAGAAACCGACCTGGATCTGGGCCACTACGAGCGTTTCATCGAAACGCGCATGAAAAAGACCAACAACTTCACCACGGGCAAGATCTACCAGTCCGTGCTGGAGAAGGAGCGCCGCGGCGACTACCTGGGCAAGACCGTGCAGGTCATCCCCCACGTCACCAACGAGATCCAGGAATTCATCAAGCGCGGCGCGGGGATCGGCACGCCCGATGCCGTGGATGTGGCCATCGTCGAAATCGGCGGCACGGTGGGCGACATCGAATCGCTGCCCTTCCTTGAGGCTGTGCGCCAGATGAGCCTGCGCATGGGGCCGAACAACGCGGCCTTCGTGCACCTGACCTACCTGCCCTGGATCGCAGCGGCGGGCGAGCTCAAGACCAAGCCCACCCAGCACACCGTGCAGAAGCTGCGCGAGATCGGCATCCAGGCCGACGCCCTGCTGTGCCGCGCCGACCGCCGCATTCCCGAAGAAGAGCGCGCCAAGATCTCGCTGTTCACCAACGTGCCCGAATGGGGCGTGATCAGCATGTGGGACGTGGACACCATCTACAAGGTGCCCCGCATGCTGCACGAGCAGGGCCTGGACGGCCTGATCTGCGACAAGCTGCGCCTGAACACCCCACCCACCAGCCTCAAGCGCTGGGACGACCTGGTTCATGAGACCGAGCACCCGCAAGGTGAAGTCACCATCGCCATGGTCGGCAAGTACGTGGACCTGTCGGACAGCTACAAGTCGGTGAACGAGGCCCTGCGCCACGCCGGCATGCGCAACCATGTGCGCGTGAAGATCGACCACGTCGATTCCGAAACCATCGACAGCGCCGATGCCGCCGCCAAGCTCGCGCAGTACGACGCTATCCTCGTGCCCGGCGGCTTCGGCCAGCGTGGTGTGGAAGGCAAGATCGCCACGGCCCAGTTCGCCCGCGAGCGCAAGGTGCCCTACCTGGGCATCTGCTTGGGGATGCAGGTCGCCACCATCGAATACGCGCGCCATGTGGCAGGCCTGGCCAACGCCAACAGCACCGAATTCGACCCCACCACCCCCCACCCCGTGATCGCCCTGATCACCGAGTGGAAGGATGCGGACGGCACCATCAAGAAGCGCGACGAGAACTCCGACCTGGGCGGCACCATGCGCCTGGGCGCGCAAAGCTCCGATGTGTCCAAGGACACGCTGGCGCACGCCATCTATGGCGATGTGGTGACCGAGCGCCACCGCCACCGCTACGAAGCCAACGTGAACTACCTGGACCAGCTGCGCAAGGCAGGCCTCGTGATCTCGGCACTGACGCAACGCGAGCAGCTCACCGAAATCGTGGAACTGCCCCAGGCCGTGCACCCCTGGTTCATCGGCGTGCAGTTCCACCCCGAGTTCAAGTCCACGCCCTGGAACGGCCACCCGCTGTTCAACGCCTTCATCAAGGCGGCCGTGGAGCACCAGCAAGCCGCGAAAAAAGCCTAAGGGGACCTCACCATGCAGCTGTGCGGATTCAACGTTGGCCTGGACCAGCGCTTCTTCCTGATCGCGGGCACCTGCTCCATTGAAGGCCTGGAAATGTCGATTGATGTGGCAGGCCAGCTCAAGGAAGCCTGCGCCCCCCTGGGCATCCCGCTGATCTACAAGGGCTCGTTCGACAAGGCCAACCGCTCGTCGGGCACCAGCAAGCGCGGCGTCGGCATCGACGCCGGCCTCAAGATCCTCGACGAAGTGCGCCGCCAGCTGCAGCTGCCCATCCTGACTGACGTGCACGACACCTCGCACGTGGCCGAGGTGGCCAGCGTGGTCGATGTGCTGCAGACACCCGCGTTCCTGTGCCGCCAGACGGATTTCATCCGCGCGGTGGCGCAGTCTGGCAAGCCGGTGAACATCAAGAAGGGGCAGTTCCTTGCGCCCTGGGACATGAAGAACGTCATCGACAAGGCCCGCGCTGCTGCGGCCGAAGCCGGCCTGTCGGAAGACCGCTTCCTGGCCTGCGAACGCGGCGTGAGCTTTGGCTACAACAACCTCGTGGCCGACATGACGAGCCTGGCCGAGATGCGCAACTCCGGAGCCCCCGTCGTGTTTGATGTAACCCACTCGGTGCAAAAGCCTGGCGGCCTGGGCGCCGTGAGCGGCGGCGCGCGCGAGATGGTGCCGGTGCTGGCCCGTGCGGGCGTGGCCGTGGGCGTGGCGGGCCTGTTCATGGAAACCCACCCCCGCCCCGCCGAGGCCTGGTCGGACGGCCCCAACGCCGTGCCTCTCAAGCACATGAAGGCGCTGCTGGAGACCTTGGTGGCGCTCGACGACGTCACCAAGAAAAACGGATTCCTCGAAAACAACTTTGGAGCCTGAAGACATGAGCAGTGGTTACGTCATCGCATCCGTCACCGTCACCAACCCCACGCAGTACGAGGAGTACCGCAAGTGGAGCACGCTGGCCATGCAGGCCCACGGCGCCGAGGTGTGTGTGCGCGGCGGCAAGGTCGAAGTGCTGGAAGGCGACTGGAACCCCGGCCGCACCGTGATCCTCAAGTTCGCCAGTTTTGATGCCGCCCGCGCGTTCTACGACACGCCCGAGTACCAGAAGGCCAAGGCAGCCCGCGAAGGCGCGGCCATCATGCGCATGGTGTGCGTCGAAGGCGTCTGAGAAACTTTTAGCGAACTCACGCTGGTCGGGTTGTACCCGGTTCGTACCTGCAGGCTGATTCACTATCAAATCAGTAGCATAAAATGACCACAGACGCGCCCAAGCGGCCACCTGGCTTCCAATCCACCAAGCCCGTCCGCCCGTCTGAATGAATTTCAAAAACCGCAAGGAAAATCATGAGTGCCATTGTTGACATCGTAGGCCGCGAAGTGCTGGACAGCCGCGGCAACCCCACCGTCGAATGCGACGTGCTGCTGGAATCGGGTGTGATGGGCCGCGCCGCCGTGCCCTCGGGTGCGTCCACCGGCAGCCGCGAAGCCATTGAAATGCGCGACGGCGACAAGAGCCGCTACCTGGGCAAGGGCGTGCTCAAGGCCGTGGAGCACATCAACACCGAGATCAGCGAAGCCGTGCTGGGCCTGGATGCCTCCGAGCAGGCCTTCCTGGACAAGACGCTGATCGACCTGGACGGCACCGAGAACAAGAGCCGCCTGGGCGCCAACGCCATGCTGGCCGTCTCCATGGCCGTGGCCCGCGCTGCCGCCGAAGAGTCCGGCCTGCCCCTGTACCGCTACCTGGGCGG
This sequence comes from uncultured Verminephrobacter sp., assembly GCA_964466605.1. Lineage (GTDB taxonomy): Bacteria > Pseudomonadota > Gammaproteobacteria > Burkholderiales > Burkholderiaceae_C > Acidovorax. Next base: position 26,882 of record CAYXSL010000035.1, on the reverse strand, counting down.
CATGGGCAGCGTGCAGTTGCCCGTGCCCATGATGAACGTGATCAACGGTGGCGCACACGCCAACAACAGCCTCGATCTGCAGGAGTTCATGATCATCCCCGTGGGCGCGCCCACCTTCCGCGAAGCCGTGCGCTGGGGCGCCGAGGTGTTCCACGCGCTCAAGAAGATCATCCACGACAAGGGCATGAGCACCGCCGTGGGCGACGAAGGCGGCTTTGCCCCCAGCGTCGAGAACCACGAAGCCGCGATCCGCCTGATCCTGCAGGCCATCGAAGCCGCAGGCTACACGGCCGGCGAACAGATCGCCCTGGGCCTCGATTGCGCGGCCAGCGAGTTCTACAAGGACGGCCACTATGTGCTGGAAGGCGAAGGCGGCCTCAAGCTCACCGCCCAGCAATGGACCGACATGCTGGCAGCCTGGGTGGACAAGTACCCCATCATCAGCATCGAAGACGGCATGCACGAAGGCGACTGGGACGGCTGGAAGCACCTGACCGAACGCCTGGGCGACAAGGTGCAGCTGGTGGGTGACGACCTGTTCGTGACCAACACCAAGATCCTGAAGGAAGGCATCGACAAGCGCATCGCCAACTCGATCCTCATCAAGATCAACCAGATCGGCACGCTGACCGAAACCTTCGCCGCCATCGAGATGGCCAAGCGCGCGGGCTACACCGCCGTGATCTCGCACCGCTCGGGCGAAACCGAAGACAGCACCATTGCCGACATCTCGGTGGGCACCAACGCGGGCCAGATCAAGACCGGCTCGCTGTCGCGTTCGGACCGCATCGCCAAATACAACCAGCTGCTGCGCATCGAAGAAGACCTGGGCGAGATTGCCGAGTACCCCGGCCGCGCTGCGTTCTACAACTTGCGCTAAACCACGGCCTCCTCGCCTGAGCGAGCCCCGCCATGGTCTCCCGCATCGTCCCCGTCATCCTGCTGGCCTTGCTGGGGGCGCTGCACGCCCAGCTCTGGCTGGGGCGGGGCAGCGTGCCGCGCGTCAACGAGATGCAGCGGCAGATCGATGCCCAGAAGGCGGCCAATGACCATGCCCGCCAGATCAATGCCCGCCTGACCTCCGAGGTGCATGACCTCAAGGAAGGGCTGGACATGGTGGAAGAAAAAGCACGCAGCGAGCTGGGCATGGTCCGGCCCAACGAGGTCTACGTGCAGTTCACGCCCCGCTGAGCGGCTGAACCCTTCGTTGCCCTGTGCGGCCCTGGCCGCGAGGCCCTTCCCCCGCGCTCCGTCGTCCGTGCCCCCGCTCCCTGCCCCCTCGCCCTCGGTTGCCTTGTTGGGTGCCCCGCACACGGGCGCCGAGGCACTGGCCCGGGCACTGCAGGCACACCTTCCCCCCGCATCGGTGCAGATTGTGGCGGTACCGGCCCTGCTGGCAGCCTCGCCACAGGCGGGCCCCGCGCCTGCACCGCCCGCAGCCACACTGACCTTGCTGATGGGCCTGGATCTGCCCTGCCCGGCCGAAGACCGCACCGCCCAGGAAGCCATCGACACGCAGCTGCGCGTGGCGCTGCAGGCTGCTGGTGTGACGTACCGGGTGATCTACGGGCAGGATGGCACGCGGGTCGTGAATGCACTGAATGCTATTAAATTAATAGCAACAAATGCTTACCCAACAGGCGGAGAAGGCGTATTTGACGTAGAAAACGGGATGCGCGCCCAAAGGCTGCGTGCCTGGAACTGCGAAAAATGCAGCGACCCCGTCTGCGAGCACCGCCTGTTCACCTCCCTGGTGGACCAGCGGCAGGCGCGCCCAGACTGAACCCTCAGGCTTTTTAGCCCTCACCGGGCGTTGATCCCGTCCTCTGCCAGTGACCGCACCAGCCCGCGCTGCAGCTCCTTGAGCAGCAGCACCACCTGGCTGGAGCCATAGCGGTATCCGCCATTGAGCACCTGCACCGCGCGGTCCCATTCGCCCTGCTGGGCCAGCTCGACCAGGGTCGCGGCCTGCTCATGGAAATACTGGTAGCGCGCCACCAGCAGCGGAAACGCTGGTTGGTCGCCCAGCACCTGGCCCCCCACACCCTGCAGCCAGCGGCCCAGCACACTGTGGTCCACGCGGCGAATCAGGGCCGGGTCCAGTCCCACGGTGGTACGGCCCTCCAGGTAGTCCATCAGGCGGGCCTTCCAGCGTTCATGGGCGTTGATGGCGGCGTCGATGTCCAGGGTGGCCAGCAGGCTGTCGCCACGGCGCGAGTCGGGCACGGCGGCGCTGTCAAACAGCACCTGGGCAGGCGCGGCAGCGCGGGCCGGATCGGCACGGCGAACACCCAGAACGCGACGCAATAACTCCATGACACCCTCGGAACAGGTTTTCTCAGATCCATCAGCGGCCGGATGCCGCTGCCACAGCGCACGCGGCGCCCCTGCCCCGCGCTGCGGCCGCAACGGACAGCGCGCGACGGCCATTGAATCTTAGGCGGGGATGGACAAATCGAATGTCAACGATGGTCAGCCGTGCCGTGCCGTGCCCTGCGGCAGGCCGCTGCCCGCTTGCGAAAGGCTGCTTGACCGGCCCCCGGCGCCTATTGGATGCCCGTGGGCCCGGGCGGCTGGCTGGCGGCGGGCGAGACAAAAATTTGGGCCGCGTCCACCGCATCGAACCGGTACTGCTGGCCGCAGAACTCGCAACCCACCTCAATGTCATCGCGCTCGGCCAGGATGCTTTCGGCCTCTTCCACCCCCAGGTTGCGCAGCATGTTGCTCACGCGCTCGCGGCTGCAGGTGCAGGCAAACCGCGGGCCGCTGGCGCCCTGCTGCGGCTCGAAGCGCAGCAGCTTTTCCTCCCAGAACAAGCGGCGCAGGATGGTGTCCACATCCAGCGTCAGCAGTTCTTCGCGCGTGAGGCTCGCGGCCAGGTGCGCAATGCGGTTGTAGTCCTCGTTGTGGCCGATCTGGTCTTCGTTCTCGCGGTGCGAAAGGCCGGCGGCCAGGTTGCCCTCGCCCTTGATGGGCATGCGCTGGATCAAGAGGCCTGCCGCCACCTGCTCGTTGGCGCCGAGCACCAGGATGGTGTCGAGCTGCTCGGACTGCAGCATGTAGTGCTGCAGCACGTCTGACAGGCGCTCCAGCTTTTCATGGTGGTCGCCGTGCAGCGGCACCACGCCCTGGTAGGGCTGCTGGCCGGGGTGGCGGTCCTTGGGGTCGAGCGTGATGGCGCAGCGGCCCCCGCCGCCCACGTTGAGCATCTGGCTCAGCTTCGCATCCGGCGGCACCTCGCCATTCACGGTGGCCGTGGCGCGCAGGCTCAGGTCGGACTGCACCTCGGCCACGGCCAGCTTCACGGGGCCGTCGCCAAACACCTGCAGCACCAGCGCGCCGTTGAACTTGATGTTGGACTGCATCAGCACACCGGCCGCCGCCATCTCGCCCAGCAGCTCGCTCACGGGCGCGGGGTAGGCGCCCGTGCTGGTGTTGCTGTCGCGGCGGCGCAGGATTTCGGTCCAGGCATCGGTCAGGCGCACGATCATGCCGCGCACGGGCAGGCCATCAAAAAGAAACTTGTGGAGTTCAGACACGCAGGGTTCCAGGAAAAGTAGGTGGCAGGCAGCGGCGACGCTGCGCTCAGCCGATCTTGCGCAGGCCGCGTTGGAAGCGGCGCGCGTTGTCAATGTAGTGTTGGGCGCTTTGGCGCAGGCCCTCGATCTGCTCAGGCGTGAGTTCGCGCACGGCCTTGGCCGGGCTGCCGATGATCATGGAGCCATCGGGGAATTCCTTGCCTTCGGTCACCAGCGCACCGGCACCCACCAAGCAGTTTTTACCGATCTTGGCGCCGTTGAGCACCACAGCGCCAATGCCGATCAGCGATTCGTCGCCAATGGTGCAGCCATGCAGCATGACCTGATGGCCCACCGTCACGCGCTCGCCCACCACCAGGGGCTTGCCGATGTCGGCATGCAGCACGCTCGCATCCTGGATGTTGGAGCCCGCGCCGATGGTGATGCTCTCGGTGTCGCCCCGGACCACGGTGCCAAACCACACGCTGGCGTCTTCGCCCAGCACCACGTTGCCCATCACCTGCGCGCTGTCGGCCACCCAGGCCGATGCGGGCACCTGGGGCGCCACGCCATCGAGTTCGTAAATCGCCATGCAAAAGTCTCCGTGGGGGGCAGGCATCGGGGCCTGCGTTTTGGAATGGGGGAGGCGCCAACCGGCGGCGCCCCGCAGCTGCGGGCGCCATTGGCAACGGCCTAGAATTGTAAGGATGGAGCTTCGCCAACGTGCACTGCAGGTCTTGTGCCTTGCAGACCCTGAACAAAAAGCGGCCGCTGCGCTGGACCTGTATGCCCAAGCAGCTACGCTTTCAATAGCAGAAAACACCCCTACCCCGCCCCAAGGCGCACAGGATCTGCCCGGCCGCCCCGCGCGGCCGGAGTTGCGGCGCCATACGGATGTCGCCCGGCGCTCTCCCGCCACGCCCGAGGGCCGCGCGGTGCTGATCCACGCCATTGCACACATCGAGTTCAACGCCATCAACCTGGCGCTCGATGCCGTCTGGCGCTTTGGCGGCATGCCGCAGGCCTACTATCTCGACTGGATGCGGGTCGCGGCTGAGGAGGCGCAGCATTTCCGCCTGCTGCGCGACCACCTGCGCAGCCAGGGCCATGACTACGGCGACTTCCCGGCCCACCAGGGCCTGTGGACCATGTGCGAGAAGACCAGCCACGACATCCTGGCCCGCATGGCCCTGGTGCCGCGCACGCTGGAGGCGCGGGGGCTCGACGCCACGCCGCAGATCCAGGCCAAGCTGCGCCAGGTGGGCACACCCGACGCGCTGGCTGCCGTGTCCATCCTTGACACCATCCTGCGCGACGAGGTCGGCCATGTGGCCATCGGCAACCACTGGTACCGCTGGCTGTGCGAGCGCGCCGGGCACGACCCCGAGACCCACTATGGCACCCTGGTCGCACAATACGAGGCTCCGCGCCTGAAGCCGCCGTTCAACGAAGCCGCCCGCAGAAAGGCCGGTTTTACTGACAATGAACTGCGCTGGCTACAACAGCTCTGATCTTCTGGTTACACGCAGCCCTGCATGGGCTTCTAAAATTTGCCGCGCTGTCTGCCTTCGGACCTTCGCAGACACAGGCCCCTCTTTCTTCCATACTCACGCCATGAATTCACCCACCACCCCCGGGGCCTCCCTCACGCCTGTGCCCCCTGGCAACCAGTCTTCGGTCGCCATGATTGCGAGGCAGGCCATCGTGAACGCGCAGCAGGTGGTGGTGGGCTACGAGCTGTTCAACCGCTCGCGCAGCGGCGCCGCGCACACGGCAGCCACCGACGTGATCCTGGTCTTCACGGCGCTGTCGCATGCGGGCACCGAAGAGCTGGTGGGCAAGAAGCTGATTTTTGTGAACTGCACGCACGAAAGCCTCTCGGGCGGCCACCTGGAGCTGGTGGACCCCGACAAGGTGGTGCTGGAGATCCCGCCCCTGGGCCATGCCGCCGCCGAAGAAGTCGCCACCCGCATGCCTATCCTGGCCGGGCTGCGCGACCGGGGTTTTCACCTGGCGTTCAACCACACGGTGCTGCAATCGGCCTATGCGCCCTGGCTGCCGCTGGCCGACTACATCAAGCTCGACCTGTCGGTGCTGGCCCCTGACCAGCTGGCCGTGCTCATCAGCTATGCGGGGCGCAACTCCAAGGCCGAGCTGATCGCAGAGAAGGTAGAGACCGCCCAGCAGTACGACATGGTGTCAAGCCAGGGCGTGCAGATGTTCCAGGGCTACTGGTTCGCGCGTCCCTCGCTGGTCGAGGCCAAGCTGCTCGCCCCTTCGCAGGCCAGCATCATCGAACTCATCAACCAGGTGCGCAAACAGGCGAGCACCGACGACATCGAGGAAACCCTCAAGAAAGACGCGGGCCTGGCCTTCAATCTCATGCGCCTGATCAACTCGGCAGGCTTTGGCCTGTCGCGCGAGGTCACCTCCTTCCGCCAGGCGGTGATGCTCATGGGGCTGAAAAAACTGTTCCGCTGGGCTGCGCTGCTGCTCACGGCCTCGCGTGCAGGGGGCACACCTTCGTCCGTGGGGCAGACCGCCGTGGTGCGAGGCCGCCTCATGGAGCTGCTGGCCCTGGAGACCCTCCCCCCCGAAGAGGCCGATCAGGCTTTTGTCGTGGGCATCTTCTCGCTGCTGGATGTGATGCTGTCCATGCCCATGGAATCTGCCCTGGGCCTCTTGAACGTGCCCGAGCCCGTGGCAGCGGCCTTGCTGCGCCGCGAAGGCTTCCTGGGCGACCTGCTCACCCTGGCCGAAGCCTGTGAGTCGAGCGACGATGCCGTTTTTGACCGCACGGCCGGGCTGCTGCACCTGACCAGCCAGCAGATCAACTTCGCGCACCTGCAGGCGCTGGCCTGGGCGGACCACCTGGGCGACTGACCCGGTCTCTGGCAGCGCTGCTGTGCTGCCATTCATTGGTTCGCGGCAAGGCCACGGGGGTCTAGAATCGACAGGCATTAGCCTTTCACTACAGCAGACCCCATGTCGAGCACACCTGAACAAGACACCCCGGACGCTGCATCCCCTGCGGTGGAGCCGGTGGACGAGAACCTCGCCATCATCGCCCGCCAGGCCATCGTTGACGAAAGCCGCACGGTCTATGGCTACGAGCTGTTCGACCGCTCCACGGCCTCCGACTCGCACACCGCTGCCAGCGACGCCGCCCTGCTGTTCAACGCCCTGTCGTATGCAGGCACCGAGGCCCTGGTGGGCAAAAAAACGGTGTTCATCAACTGCACGCACGACAGCCTCTCGGGCGGCCACCTGGAGCTGATCCACCCCGAAAAGGTGGTGCTCGAAGTCCCGCCCCTGCCTGATGGCGCCACGCCGGAAGAAATCGAAGGCCGCCTGCCCACGCTGGAGGCCCTGCGCACGCGCGGCTTCCGCCTGGCGTTCGACCAGCAGGCCCTCAAACGCGCCTACACCAGCTGGTTGCCCCTGGCAGCTTTCGTCAAGCTGGACATGCAGGCCTTCAAGCCCGAATTGGCCGCCCCGCTGGTCAAGTTTGCAACCACCCACAGCAAGGCCACCCTGGTGGCAGAAAAGGTGGAAACCGCCGAACAGTATGAGTTGATGAAGGGCCTGGGCGTGAAGCTGTTCCAGGGCTACTGGTTCGCCCTGCCCTCGCTGGTCAAGGCCACCACCATTCGGCCTTCGCAGGCCACCATCATCCAGCTCATCAACCTGGTGCGCAAACAGGCCAGCACGGCCGAGATCGAAGACCTGCTCAAGAAAGACCCCACGCTGTCTTTCAACCTGCTGCGCTTCATCAACTCGTCGGGATTTGGCCTGTCGTGCGAGATCACCTCGTTCCGCCATGCGGTCATGATCCTGGGCCTGAAGAAGCTGTTCCGCTGGGCTGCTCTTTTGATGACCACTTCGCGCGCGGGCGGCGCCCCGCCCGCTGTGGGCCAGACCGCCGTGGTGCGGGGCCGCCTGATGGAATTGCTGGCGGCCGAACTGCTGCCGCCCGAAGAATGCGACAACGCCTTTGTGGTGGGCGTGTTCTCGCTGCTGGACACCATGCTGGGCGTGCCGCTCGAAAAGGCCCTCGAATCCGTGGCCTTGCCCGAGCCCGTGATGGATGCCCTGCTGCGCGGCACGGGGGTGTTCGCCCCCTTCCTGGAGTTGACCAAGGCCTGCGAAAGCGGCGATGAAGTGGCCTTTGCCAAGAACGCCGATGCGCTGCACCTGTCCAACCGCCAGGTCAACTGGGCCCACCTGCAGGCACTCACCTGGGCCGAGAGCCTCAACGAAGACTGATTGCCCCATCGGCCCGGACGGTGGGCTGTTCCGTCACAAACAAAACGAAAAGGGCCCTGGATGACCAGGGCCCTTTTTTATCTGGCACCGCGTGTGTCAGTTGCTGGCCTGGATGCCCGCCGCGCGGATGATGCGCGCGTTGTTCTCGGACTCCTGCGCGATCTGGCGCGCAAACTCGGCCGCCGTGCCGCCCGTGGGCACGTTGTCGGTGGCATCGAGCTTGCTGCGGATGTCGGGCTGGGCCAGCGCCTTGTTCACCTCGGCATTGATGCGGGCGAGCACCGGCGCAGGCGTCTGCCCGGGCGCATAGATGCCAAACAGCGATGACAGGTTGGCGGCGGGCTGACCCAGCTCGGCCAGCGTGGGCACCTGGGGCAGCGAATCAAGCCGAGCAGGCGCACCCACGGCCAGCGGCTTGAGCTTGCCTGCCTTGATGTGCTGCAGCACGGCAGGGCCCGCATTGGTGGACAGCACCTCGTACTGCCCGCCCAGCGCGTCGTTCATCTGCTGGCCGCCGCCCTTGTAGGGCACATGCGTGATCTGCACCTGGCTCTTGCCAGCGATCTGCTCGAGCATGATGTGGCCCAGCGACGCCTGCCCCGAGGTCGCCCAGCGCACGGCCCCGGGCCTCGCCTGCGCGGTGGCCAGCAAGTCCTTGAAATCTGCGGCCTTGCTCGCGGGCGTGCCCAGCAGCAGCACGGGCGAATACATCACGCTCACGACCGGGGCAATGTCTTTTTGCGGGTCGAACGGCGACTTGCCCAGGTGCGGATTGAGCGCCAGCGGGCTCACTGCGGCAAAGCCCAGGGTGTAGCCATCGGGCGCCGCCTTGGCGACGGCGTCCACGCCCAGGCTGCCGCTCGCGCCCGCCTTGTTCTCGATGACCACCGGCGTGCCCAGCTGCACAGCCAGCTTGTCGGCCAGCGCCCGCGCCACGTTGTCGCTCACGCCACCGGCCGGGTAGGCCACCACGATGCGGATGGGTTTGGCCGTGGGCCAGGCCTGCGCCAGGGCCAGGCTGGCGGCGCTGAGCAGAAGTACAGCAGCACACAGTTTTTTCATGGGAGTTCCTTGGGTGAAATGGGGGGAATCAATCTGTCAACGGGCGTCAAAGCAGCCCCCCCGCGCTATCCGCGCGGGTGGTGCTGCGCATGCAGCGACTTGAGCCGCTCGCGCGCCACGTGGGTATAGATGGTGGTGGTCGAGATGTCGGCATGGCCCAGCAGCAGCTGCACCACGCGCAGGTCGGCGCCGTGGTTGAGCAGGTGGGTGGCAAAGGCGTGGCGCAGCGTGTGGGGCGACAGCGGCACGGTGATGCCCGCCACCTGCGCCCACTTTTTGACGATGACCCAGAACATCGCCCGCGTCATGCCGCTGCCGCGCTGGGTCACGAACAAATCATCGGTCTGCTGGCCGCCCAGGATGGCGCCCCGCGCCTCGCGCAGGTAGCGCTCCAGCCAGGCGCGGGCTTCATCGCCAAACGGCACCAGGCGCTCCTTGCTGCCCTTGCCCATCACGCGCAGCACACCCTCGTTCAGCCCCAGCTGAAAGGTCTTGAGCGTGACCAGCTCGGTCACGCGCAGGCCGCTGGCATACATCAGCTCGAGCATGGTGCGGTCGCGCAGGCCCAGAGGGTGGCCCAGGTCCGGCGCGTTGAGCAAGGCCTCCACCTGCGCCTGCGACAGGGTTTTGGGCACGCGCAGGGGCTGGCGCGCGGCCTGCAGCCGCAGCGTGGGGTCGGCCGTGATGCGCCGCTCGCGCAGCGCCCAGTGGAAGTAGCGGCGCAGCACCGTGAGCCGCCGGTTGGCCGAGGTGGCGCGCGTCTGCGCGTGCCGGGCCGCAAAGTAGGCGTTGAGGTGCAGCTCGGCCGTGTCGTCCAGCGCCAGCGCGGGCTCCTGGGCTGCCAGCCACTGCGCGTACAGCGTCAGGTCGCGCCGGTAGGCTGCCAGCGTGTTGCGCGAGAGGCCATCCTCCAGCCACAGGGCATCCACAAAGGCATCGATCGCGTTCAGGCTGGAGGCAAGCATGCAAAAACGATAGCACGTAAAAAAGCCGCCCGGGCGATGGGGCGGCTTTTCGAGGCGGAAAGCGCAGCGCTTATTCGAGCGTCAGCTTCTGCTTGACCACCACGTCCTTGTACACCGCGAACTCGGCCTTGATCTGCTCGGCAAACTGCTCGGGCGTGTTGCCGATCACGAGGGAGCCGGTGTCCTCGATGCGCTTTTTCACGGCCGGGTCTTGCAGTGCCGTGCGCACGGCGGCGTTGATCTTGTCCACCACATCCTTGGGCAGGCCCTTGGGGCCCACGATGCCGTAGTAGGCCATGCGGTTCACCGGCTCCAGGCCCAGTTCCTTGAAGGTGGGCACATTGGGCAGGGCCGCCACGCGCTGGGGCGCGGCCACCACGATGGGCACCAGGCGGTTTTCCTTGATGAACGGCAGGGCCGAGGGCAGGTTGTCAAAAATCATGGGCACCTGGCCCGCCACGGTGTCGTTGAGGGCTGGGCCTGCACCGCGGTAGGGGATGTGGGTCACGAAGGTGCCCGAGAGGTTCTTGTACAGCTCCATCTGCAGGTGCCCGATGCCGCCCGTGCCAGAGGACGAATACGAATACTTGCCCGGCGACTTCTTGACCTCGGCCACGAACGCCTTGTAGTCCTTGGCAGGGAAGCTGGGGTGCACCGCAATGATGTTGGGTGTGGCCGCAATGTTGATGATGGGCGTGAAGTCCGTCAGCGGGTTGTACGGCGTCTTGGGGTTGATGGCCGGGTTGGCCGCCGTGGTGGACACGGTGCCCACGCCCAGCGTGTAGCCGTCGGGGGCCGAACGGGCTGTTTCAGCCGCACCCACGATGCCGCCGCCACCCGCCTTGTTCTCCACGATCACGCTCTGGCCCAGGGCCTTGCCCAGGGGGTCGGCGATCACGCGCGCAATGATGTCGGTGGTCCCACCGGGCGCAAACGGCACCTGCAGCTTGATCACCTTGTTGGGATAGCCTTGGGCGCCAGCGGTGCCTGCTGCGGCGGCCAGTACGGTCAGCGCCAGCCATTGACGACGATGCATGGAGTTCTCCTTCGTGCGGGGTAACAAACAGCGCCGATGGTATGCGCAACCGCCTGTGGGGCGCCCTGCGGATTCCACATAAGGGCTAACCCGAAGGCCTTGCCGGGGATCCATAGGACTTGCGCAAATTGGGATGCAATAGCCGCCTCGCCTTGGGGTGAACCGCTTGCCTGAACCCTGTTTTGCGCAAATCACGATCAAGTATTCTCGGTAGCGTGAACTACGCCCAGCTCCTGCTCCCCGACTTCTCCCTCATCCTCTGCGGCTACCTCATCTGCCGCTACACCGCCCTCAACCGCTCGGTCTGGCAGCCGGTCGAAAGCCTGGTGTACTACCTGCTTTTCCCGGTGCTGCTGTTCCAGTCCATCGTCAAGAGCCCGGTGGACATCAGCGCCGCATCGGGGCTGATCGGCGCGGGCATGCTGTCGGGCGTGATTGGCATCGCGCTGGCCTACAGCCTGCCGCATTGGCCGTGGCTGGGCCAACGCATCGATGCGCGCGACCACGCGGCCAGCGCGCAGGTGGCGTTCCGCTTCAACTCCTTCATCGGCCTGGCGATTGCCGAGCGCCTGGCGGGCACGCAGGGCCTTTTGATGATTGCCGTGCTGATCGGCGTGTGTGTGCCGCTGTTCAACGTGGCGGCCGTGTGGCCCATGGCGCGGCAGGGCCAGCACAGTTTTGCGCGCGAGCTGGTGCGCAACCCGCTAATCATTGCCACGGGGTCGGGCCTGGCGGCCAACCTGCTGGGGTTCCAGATCCCCGAGTGGGCCGTGCCCACGGTCAGCCGCATCAGCGCTGCGTCGCTGGCGCTTGGGCTGATGGCCGCAGGCGCCGGCCTGCAGTTTGGCCTGCTCACGCGCGGCAAGGCGCTGAGCGTGTCGGTGCTGGCCATCCGCCACCTGGTGCAGCCCCTGCTGGCTTTTGCGCTGGCGCGGCTGTTTGGGCTGGACCCGGTGCAGACCACGGTGCTGCTGGCCTTCTCGGCCCTGCCCACCGCATCGACCTGCTACGTGCTGGCCGCCCGCATGGGCTACAACGGGCCCTATGTGGCGGGGCTGGTGACGCTGTCCACACTGCTGGGCGTGGTGAGCCTGCCCTTTGCCCTGGGGTTTCTGCGATGACCGATCTTCTGCATCCTGAGCTTCGCACCCCGCACACAAGCCAAGCACGGCGCCGCGCACTGCTGGCCAGCCTGGCGGCCATGGCCCTTGCGCCACTGGCCGCCTGCGGGCGCAAGCCACCCCGCGCGCAGGCGCTGCCCGCCGGGGCCACCGTGCTGGCGCTGGGCGACTCGCTGACCTCGGGCGTGGGCGCATCGGCCGACACCGCCTACCCCGCCGTGCTGCAGCGCCTGACGGGCTGGAAGGTGGTCAACGGCGGAGTGTCGGGCGACACCTCGGCCCAGGCGCTCGACCGCCTGCCGGGCCTACTGCAAAAGCACAACCCGGCGCTGGTCATCGTGAGCATCGGCGGCAACGATTTTCTGCGCCGCCAGAGCAGCGCCACCACCCGCGCCAACGTGCAGCGCATCTGCGCCGACGCGCGCACCAGCGGCGCCCAGGTGCTGCTGGTGGCCGTGCCCGAGCTGTCGCTGATGGCCACTGTGGGCCGCCTCAGCGACCACGCGCTGTATGAAGAAGTGGCCGAGGAGTTGAAGATTCCGCTACACCGCAAAGGCTGGTCGGGCGTGCTGGCGCAAGAGCGGCTGCGGTCCGACCAGATCCATGCCAATGCGGCGGGCTACGAGCAGTTTGCGCAGGGGCTGGTGGAGACGCTCACAACCACCGGCCTGCTGGCGCGCTGAGGCCGCAGGCGGCCACGCCCGAAAACTATCATTTTGATAGCTATAAAGGCTTACCCGTCGCGCGCAGAGGCCGTTTTTTCTTCAAGTTTCCAGTGCCCAGGCTACATGCTCGCGCACCAGGGCGCTCTCGTCCTGCGCACGCGATTGCAGCGCCGTGCGCAGCGTGGCATCGCCCGTGGCGCGCAGCGCATTGCCCAGCGCCACCGCCACATTGCGCAGCCAGCGCTCGTGCCCGATGCGGCGGATGGGCCCGCCCTCGGTCATGCGCAAAAAGGTGGCTTCGTCCCACGCGAACAAATGCACCAGCTGCTGGCCCGACAGGCCCTTGCGCTCGTCAAAGTCGGGCAGGCGGCTGACCTGGGCAAACTTGTTCCAGGGGCAGATGAGCTGGCAGTCGTCGCAGCCGTAGATGCGGTTGCCCAGCAGCGGGCGCAGCTCCAGCGGGATCGGCCCCGCATGCTCGATGGTGAGGTACGAGATGCAGCGCCGCGCGTCGATGCGGTGCGGCGCGATGATGGCCTGCGTGGGGCACACGTCGATGCAGGCGCTGCAGCTGCCGCAGTGCGGGGTGACGGGCGTGCTTTCGGGCAGTGCCATGTCCACATAGATCTCGCCCAGAAAAAACATGGACCCCGCCTCGCGGTTGAGCACCAGCGTGTGCTTGCCACGCCAGCCCTGGCCGCTGCGCGCGGCCAGCTCGGCTTCCAGCACCGGGGCCGAGTCGGTGAACACGCGGTGGCCAAAGGGGCCGATGGCCTCGGCAATGCGGTCGCTCAACTTCTGCAGCCGCGCGCGCAGCACCTTGTGGTAGTCGCGCCCCCGGGCATAGACCGAGACAATGCCCTCGTGCGGGCGGGCGAGGCGCGACAGCTCGTGGGCCTGCCAGCCTCCAGGCGCGTCCATGGCCGTGTCGCGCGGCAAATAATCCATGCGCGCCGTGATCACGCTCACGGTGCCGGGCACCAGCTCGGCCGGGCGCGCGCGCTTCATGCCGTGGGATGCCATGTAATGCATCTCGCCATGGAATCCCTGGGCCAGCCAGGCCGCAAGACCCGGCTCTGCCGCAGACAAGTCCACCCCCGCCACGCCGATTTGGGAAAATCCCAGCTCGCGGGCCCACTCCTGCATTTGAGGAACGAGTTGACTGTTGCACCACATACCGGCCAGATTGTAGAAAGCGGCGACGCCACCGCCGCCCCGGCCACGCGCCATTTCACCTGGCACAGCGAGGAAGACACCGCCGCCTTCGCCCAGCGGCTGGCCAGCCAGCCACTGCTGGCCAATGCCTTCCTCACCCTGCACGGCGACCTGGGCGCAGGCAAGACCACCCTGGTGCGCCACCTGTTGCGCGCCCTGGGCGTGCAGGGCCGCATCAAGAGCCCCACCTATGCCGTGGTGGAGCCCCACGAGGCACCCAACCTCTCGATCTGGCACTTCGACTTCTACCGCTTCGACGACCCGCGCGAGTGGGAAGACGCGGGTTTCAGGGACATTTTTGCCAACCCGGGCCTCAAGGTGGCAGAATGGCCGGAAAAGGCTGCAGCGCTTACCCCGCCTGCGGACCTTGCTATCCACATTGAAGCAATCGATGACACCGAAAGGAAGGTCACCCTGCACGCCCCCACCCCTGCCGGGCGCGCCATGCTGCAAGGACTCTGACGTACCGTGAACCAGCCCCACACACCCGCCCACCCCGCCAGACCGCCATCGCGTCGCGCCGTGCTGCAGATGGGCTCGCTGGTGTTGCTGCTGGGCACGCAGCAGATTGCACGCGGCGCCACCATCGTGGCCGTGCGCGTGTGGCCCGCCCCCGAGTATTCGCGCGTGACCATCGAATCGGATGGCGCGCTGGTGGCCAAGCAGTTCTTTGTGACCACCCCACCGCGCCTGGCGGTGGACATCGAAGGCATTGACCTCAGCCCCGCGCTGCGCGAGCTGGTGGCCAAGGTCAAGCCCGACGACCCCAACATCGCCGGCATCCGCGTGGGCCAGAACGCGCCCGGCGTGGTGCGCCTGGTGGTGGACCTGAAGCAGGCCGCCCTGCCCCAGGTCTTCACCCTGCCGCCCGTGGCCGCCTACCAGCACCGGCTGGTGTTCGACCTGTACCCCGCCGCGCCGGTGGACCCGCTGGAAGCGCTGATTGCCGAGCGCCTGCGCGATGCGCCCTCCGCAGACAAACCAACGCCCCTGGCCCCCATCCCCACGGCCGCCACGCGCCCCGGCACGCCCGCTGCAGCCGCCAACCCGTCGGCCGAACACGACCCCCTGGGCGACCTGATCGCCCAACGGACCCAGCGCCCCGGCCCGGCACCCGCCCCTGCAGATGCGCCCCCGCCCGCAGTAGCGGCCGCCCCCGCACCGGCCGAGCCGCCCCGCACCGGCAACCGCGCCACCACCACCCAGACCGACCGCATCATCATCGTGGCGCTGGACCCGGGCCACGGCGGCGAAGACCCCGGCGCCATCGGCCCCGCAGGTACGCGCGAAAAAGATGTGGTGCTGCGCGTGGCCTATCTGCTGCGCGATCGCATCAACGCCACCACCGTGGGCGGCAACCCCATGCGCGCGTTCCTCACGCGCGACGGCGACTTTTTCGTGCCGCTGGGCGTGCGCGTGCAAAAAGCCCGGCGCGTGCAGGCCGACCTGTTCGTTTCCATCCACGCCGATGCCTTCACCACCCCCGAGGCCCGGGGCGCCAGCGTGTTCGCGCTGAGCCAGGGCGGCGCCTCCAGCACGGCCGCGCGCTGGCTGGCGAATAAAGAGAACCAGGCCGACCTGGTGGGGGGCATCAACGTGCAGTCCAAAGACCAGCATGTGCAACGCGCGCTGCTGGACATGAGCACCACCGCACAGATCAACGACAGCCTCAAGCTCGGCACCGTGCTGCTGGGCGAGATCGGCGGCATGGCCAAGCTGCACAAGCCGCGCGTGGAGCAGGCCGGTTTTGCGGTGCTGAAGGCGCCCGACATCCCCAGCGTGCTGGTGGAAACCGCCTTCATCAGCAACCCCGAGGAAGAAAAGCGCCTGCGCAGCAGCGCCTACCAGGAGCAGCTTGCCGATGCGCTGATGCGCGGCATCACGCGCTACTTCGCCAAGAACCCGCCGCTGGCGCGCAGCCGGTCGGTATAGGCCTCGGCGTCGGCCCTGGTGCGGATGCGTGGGGATGGCATGCCAGTAGGCCGCGCAGCACGGCCCAACCCGGTGATTCCCCGGCCTTGCGCCACCTGCCAAGAGCGGGCAAAGTAGGCTGTACAGCCCCGCCGTCGCACGGGCATTTCGCCCGGCAACTTCGCCGTGCCGCCGATGCGCCGGGGCAAGACAGGAAGGAGAACCTCCATGGCCCTGCCCCACGCCCAATCCGGCCAGATCGTCAGCGTGCGCCCCCTGGGCGATCGCCTGCCCGACACCCTCACCACCGCCATCCTGAAGGCGGGCCAGCTTGAAGTGATGCGCGTGGTCCTGCCCGTGGGCAAATCCATGAAAGAACACCAGACGCCGGGTGAAGCCACCGTGCAGTGCATCGAAGGGGTGGTTGAATTTGCCAGCGACGGCGGCGTGCAGCAGCTGCACCCCGGCGACTTTGTGCACCTGGCGCCACGTGCACTGCACGCGCTCAAGGCGGTACAACCCGCCTCGCTGCTGGTCACGCTGTGCCTGCAGCCGGGCTGACGCTGCAGCCACCGCGCCGCGCGCCCATGCGGCGCAACCCGCTCACTGCCCCAGCCGGAACACGCTCACGGTCTGGGCCAGCTTGGCCGCCTGGTGCTTGAGGCTGTCGGCCGCCGCCGCGCTCTGCTCCACCAGCGCGGCGTTCTGCTGCGTCACTTGGTCGAGTTGAGTCACGGCCTCGCCCACCTGGCTGATGCCGATGGTCTGCTCGCTGGTGGCGCTGGAGATCTCGCCGATCAGGTCGCTCACGCGTTTGACCTGGGTCACGATGTCTTCCATGCTCTGGCCCGCGTTGCTTACCAGCTGGGCGCCGTTGTCCACCTTCTCCACGCTCGCGCCGATCAGGGTTTTGATCTCTTTGGCGGCAGAGGCTGAGCGCTGCGCAAGGCTGCGCACCTCGCTGGCCACCACGGCAAAGCCTCGGCCCTGCTCGCCCGCGCGGGCGGCCTCCACCGCCGCGTTCAGCGCCAGGATGTTGGTCTGGAACGCAATGCCATCGATCACCGCAATGATGTCGGTGATCTTTTTGGACGCCGCCGCAATGTCCTGCATGGTGGCCACCACCTGACCCACCACTTCGCCACCCTTCACGGCCGCTGCCGATGCCGAGCCCGCCAGCGCTGCCGCGCGCTGCGCGGTGTCGGAGTTGTTCTTCACGGTGCTGGTGATCTGCTCCATCGACGCCGCCGTCTGTTGCAGGTTGCTGGCCTGCTCTTCCGTGCGCTGGCTCAGGTCGGCATTGCCGGTGGCGATTTCGCTGGAGCCGGTGGCAATGCTGTCGCTGCTGTGGCGCACATCGCCCACGATGCGCACCAGCGAGGTCTGCATGCCTTCCATTGCGCGCATCATCTGCGCCACCTCGCCGCGCCCCTGGGCGTGGATGGGTTGCGACAGGTCGCCTTCGCCAATGCGCTGGGCCACCTGGGCCACCTCAGCCAGCGAGCGGCGGATGCGCTGCACCACCACCCACGACAGCAGCACCAGCAGCGCCAGGCCCGCCACGCCCGCCACCAGCACCGTGGTGCGGTAGGACTGGATCAGCCCCGCCGCCTCTCCCGCCTGCTCGGCCGAGCGCTGCACCTGGTAGGCCACCATCTTGTCGGCCACCGCGTTGTACTGGTCCACCACCGGGGCAAAGCTGCCCAGCGCAAAACTCTTGGCCTGCGCCATGTCGCCCGCCTTCTTCAGCGCCAGCGCCTTGTCACGCACCTCCAGGTAGGGCTTGCGCACCGCCGCCAGCTCCTCCTGGATGCGCAGGCCCTCGGGGCTGTTCTCCAGCTCGGTGTAGCGCTTTTGCACCTTGCTGGTGTCGGCCGTGGTGGCGGCCACCATGTCCTTGAAGTAGTTCTGCAAATCGTCGCCCTCGGACTGGACGATGGAGAACACGCGCGTGGAGTTGACTGCAATGTTGCTGCGCCAGCGCAGCGCCAGCTGCAGCCGCTCGACCTGCTCGTTGGCCAGCCGGTCCACCGTGGCGCCCAGGTGCTGCACGCGCACCAGGCTCAGCCCCAGCACCACCACCAGCGCCAGGATGGCCACCCCCACGATCAGCCCGATCTGCTGCGCCACCGTGAGCTGGGTGCCCAGCCCACCCCGGCTGGCCTGCTGTGCTTGTGGGTCCATGGATGCCTCCTTGTAAGAATGTGTGCACCAGAAATGATCTGCCTGCACCACGCGATTGGCAACAACCGCCGGTGCCACGTAAACCCTTAGGGGGCCACAGGCGAGCACGCCCCGCCCCCAGCACCCTCAGCCCCGGGCGAAGGCCCTCCTGCGTCCTACACGAGGCGCCCCAGGCGGCCTACGCCTGCCGCCCGGCCCCACGCCCATAGTCGAGGCACAGGCCCGGCATAGCGGGCCCGCCACGGCAGGCAAACCGCCCGCCTCCTCTTTCTGGACCGAAAAGGACTACGCCATGAAACTCCGCCACATCCTTCTTGCAAGCACCTGCACTGCCGCCCTCGCGCTGGGGGGCTGTGCGTCCAATCCATCACGCGCGCAGGTCGGGACCGGCGTGGGCGCTGTGGTCGGCGGCGTGGCCGGCAACGCCGTTTTCGGGGGGCCCGTAGGCACCATCGGCGGTGCGGCGGCCGGTGCACTCATCGGCCACGAGATCGGCGAAGACCGGGACCAGCGCCGCGACCGCCGCCGCTAACCCGGGTTCGCCCCAAAAATATGCATAAAAAAAGCTGCTTGCGCGCATCCCACATGCGCAAGCAGCTCTACTTTTTATAGCAAATGCAAGCTATCAGGTGCCCATAGCGCGACGCGCGATGCGCGACCCGCAAGGGATGCAAGGCGCGGCCCAGCCCAAGGCGCCAAGCGACGCAGGGGTTGTTTCCGTTCACGCCACCTTGGCTTGGCGCCCCGCGCGCCATGCACCAAAGATGGCGATCAGGCCCGGCACAAAAATCAGCGCCCAGATGATCTTGTCCAGGTGCTCCCGCACAAAAGGCAGGTTGCCGAAGAAATACCCGGCCGTGCAAATGCCCAGCACCCACACCAGCGCACCGCCCACGTTGTAGGCGCTGAACTTGGCGCGGTTCATCTCGGCCACGCCCGCCACAAAGGGGGCAAACGTGCGGATGAACGGCATGAAACGCGCGAGCACGATGGTGATGCCGCCGTACTTCTCATAGAAGTTGTGCGCCTGGTCGAACGCACGGCGGTTGAACCAGCGCGAGTCTTCCCACTGGAACACCTTGGGGCCAAAGAAGCGGCCGATCGAGTAGTTGCACTGGTCGCCCAGGATGGCCGCCACCACCAGGATCGCGCAGGCCAGCGGAAAACTCATCATGCCCGCGCCACACAGCGCCCCGACAATGAACAGCAGCGAGTCGCCGGGCAGAAACGGCATCACCACCACGCCCGTCTCCACAAACACGATCAGGAACAACAGCGCATACACCCACGCGCCGTAGTTCTGCACAAACATCTCAAGGTACTTATCGACATGCAGGATGAAGTCGATGAGGAAGGTGACCAGTTCCATGGGCAGGCCGGTGGGGGCACCGGGCGTTAAAAAAGTTGCGGCATTATCCCCATCGGACCGCGGCGCACGCACCGATACCCCTCCACCCTAAAATGCCCCGGGTGAACGACGCACCATCCCCCCTCGCAGCGGCGCAGCCCGCGCCCGCATCCGCTCCCCACCGCCGCCCCATCCGCGACCTGCCCGACGAGCTGATCAGCCAGATTGCCGCCGGTGAGGTGGTGGAACGCCCCGCTTCGGTCGTGCGCGAGCTGGTGGACAACGCGCTGGATGCTGGCGCCACGCAGATCACCCTGCGCCTGTCGGCCGGGGGCGTGCGCCTGATCACGGTGGAAGACGATGGCGGCGGCATCCCGCACGAAGAGCTGCCCGTGGCCCTGCGCCGCCACGCCACCAGCAAGATCACCAACCTGGACGACCTGGAAACCGTGGCCACCATGGGCTTTCGGGGCGAGGCGCTGGCCGCCATTGCCTCGGTGTCAGAGATGTCGCTGCTCTCGCGCCCTGCCGCCCAGACCAGCGCCTTTTTGCTGGACGCGCGCAGCGGCGAGCTGCGCCCCGCAGCGCGCAGCACCGGCACCACGGTGGAGGTGAAGGAGCTGTTCTTCTCCACCCCCGCGCGCCGCAAGTTTTTGAAGACCGACGCCACCGAGCTGGCCCACTGCATCGAATCCGTGCGCCGCCACGCGCTGGCGCGGCCCGATGTGGGTTTTGCCATCTGGCACGAAGGCAAGCTGGTGGAGCAGTGGCGCGCCACCTTTGTGCCCGGCCAGGGGGATGCACAGGATGCGCAAGATGCGCTGGCCCGCCGCCTGTCGGACGTGCTGGGTGAGGACTTCGTGACCCAATCGGTGGCCGTGCAGCACCGCGTGGGCCCCGTCACCGTCACCGGCCGCGCAGGCCTGCCCGACGCCGCCCGCTCGCGCCCCGACCACCAGTACTGCTACGTCAACGGCCGCTTTGTGCGCGACAAGGTGCTCACCCACGCCGCGCGCAGCGCCTACGAGGACGTGCTGCACGGCCACAAGCAGCCCATCTATGCGCTGTATGTCGAGATTGACCCGGCGCGCGTGGACGTGAACGTGCACCCCACCAAGATCGAGGTGCGTTTCAGGGACAGCCGCGAGGTGCACCAGGCCGTGCGCCACGCGGTGGAAAACGCGCTGGCCGCACCCCGCGCCGCCGCGCTGGCGGTGGCCAACGCAGCAGCCCTGGCACCCGCTGCAGAAAATTCTGATAAAAAACAGGCCCTACCGCCCGCCTGGCAAGCCCAGACAGCTATCAAATTTGAAGAACGTGGCCACCGCGTGCAAGACCTGCAGGCGCTGTGGGCGCCGAGCAGCAGCGGCAGCCCCCCCAACGAAGCCCCCGCAGCGTCGCCCGCCGCCATCGGGGGCCTGTGGGCGCCCTCCGCCCAGCTCTCCGTGCCCCAGGCAGTGCCCGAAGGCCCGCAGACCACGCCCCAAGCCGCCGAAACCATTGCCACGGCCGACACCGCCGCCTGGCCCACCGGCCGTGACAGCGCCACCACCCACTGGCCTCTGGGCCGCGCCGTGGCACAGCTGCACGGCGTCTACATCCTGGCCGAAAACGCCCAGGGCATGGTCATCGTGGACATGCACGCCGCCCACGAACGCATCGTCTACGAACGCCTCAAGGCCCAGGTGGACAGCGGCGCGCGCATTGCCAGCCAGCCCCTGCTGATTCCCGCCACCTTCGCCGCCACGCCACAGGAGGTGGCCACCGCCGAAGACTCCACCGAGGTGCTGGCCATGCTCGGCCTGGAGATCGTGCCTTTCTCACCCAAAACCCTGGCCGTGCGCGCCGTGCCCACCACCCTGGCCCAGGGCGACCCGGTAGAGCTGGCCCGCAGCGTGCTGGCCGAACTCGCCCAGCATGACGCCACCACCGTGGTGCAACGCGCCCGCAATGAAATCCTGGGCACCATGGCCTGCCACGGCGCCGTGCGCGCCAACCGCAAGCTCACGCTGGACGAGATGAACGCGCTGCTGCGGCAGATGGAGACCACGGACCGCAGCGACCAGTGCAACCACGGAAGGCCGACGTGGCGACAGCTCAGCATGAAGGAACTGGATGGGCTGTTCCTGCGGGGCCGGTAAGGTCACCGTAACCGCAAAAAAATCGGCCCCGCGGGCCGATGCAATACCTGCAAATCAAGTCCTGGGGCTGCCGCAACCGGCGCGCCCCAGGG
Source organism: uncultured Verminephrobacter sp. (assembly GCA_964466605.1). Lineage (GTDB taxonomy): Bacteria > Pseudomonadota > Gammaproteobacteria > Burkholderiales > Burkholderiaceae_C > Acidovorax. The sequence continues at coordinate 5,358 of CAYXSL010000035.1, read as the reverse complement.
CGAGTGCACCGTGGAGCCGGCTTTGCCGGGCCACCGGGTGCGTCCCCCTCAGGGGGATGGCGCGCAGCGCCTCAGGGGGCTTCTCAATTGTCCCGCGCCGCCTTGGCCATATCCGGGAAGTCGCTGAACACCCCGTCCACGCCCAGCTGATAGAACAGCTTGTACTCGGCCTTGGGGTCGCCCTTGTAATCCGATGCCAAGCGCCGGGCCTCGCTGCGGAAGGTGTAGGGGTGCACCATGAGGCCTTCGGCGTGGGCGTTTTTCACCACGTCGGTGGGAGGCATCATCACGCGGTCGCGGTCGTCGATCTTGCCGTCGCCGTTCAGGTCGTCGGGCTTGCCGTCCTTGTTGGCGTCCACCTGCTTGGAGGGGATCAGGTACGGCTTCCAGGGGCCGATGCCGTCGGCGTAGGTCTTGACCTCCTTGAGGCCTGCGGGGGTGAGCAGGCTGGCGAAGGTGCGTTTGTCACCGGCCACGGCAAAGTCGTAGGGCTTGTCGTAGGGCGCCACCAGCGACATGGTGCCATCCGGGTTCACATCGTCCGCGTCCACCAGCTGCACCAGGCGGATCTGCGTCTTGGTGCGCAGGTACTTGAGGTTGGACACCTCGAACGACTGCACGATGACGGGCGAGGTCTTGCTGGTGTAGCCGTACTGGGCCAGCACGTCCAGCAGGCGGTCTTCCAGCTTCAGGCCCAGGTTGACGTGGTAGGTGGGGTGCTTGGTTTCGGGGTACACGCCCACGGTGCGGCCGGCCTTGGTGCCTTCGCTCTTGGCCAGGTCCAGCACTTCCTGCAGCGTGGGGATCTGGTACTTGCCGTTGTGCGACTGGTCGCGCTCGGCCATGGGCTGGATGGCGCGCAGGGTCTTGATTTCGGCCAGGGTGAAGTCCGAGGCGAACCAGCCTTCCTCTTCCACGCCGTCCACCATCTTCTTGGTCTTGCGGTTGGCAAATTCGGCGCGGGTGGACACATCGGTGGTGCCGGTGATGTTGGGCTCGTGGCGGGCGATCAGCACGCCGTCCTTGGTGGCCACCAGGTCGGGCTCGATGAAGTCGGCACCCAGCTCCACCGCACGCTTGTAGCTCTCCAGCGTGTGCTCGGGCAGGTAGCCGCTGGCACCACGGTGGCCAATCACCAGGGGCTTGTCGCCCTTCAATGTGGGGTAGGGGCTGTCGTCGCTGCCTCCGCAGGCTGCCAGCATGGCCGCCACGGCCAGAACTCCCCACTTCGCACCAGAAATGTGCATGCTCTTCTCCTCGTTGTGTTTAGAACCGCCGAACTGTGGGCCCGCCTTGTGACAAGGCCGTGACGCCCTTCTTGCCAACCGGTGACGGTTTTTTGCACCGCCACCAGATGCACCAACATGTGGCAAACCACCCGCCACATTCCCCACCATTGTGCAGAGACATCTGCATGAACGTATAACTTTTGAACATAATTCGATGTTGCAGCGCGCCATTGCCTGCACACGCCCTTGATCTTCTGAAAGTCTTCCACCGATGAAACACGCGTCCGCAGGCAGCTTCCTTTCCCATGTCGCCCTCCGCAATCCGGGTCAGCCCGAATTTCTGCAGGCCGTCACCGAAGTCATGGAGAGCCTGTGGCCATTCATTGCCGAGCACCCCCGCTATGCCGAACATGGGCTGCTGGAGCGGCTGGTGGAGCCCGAGCGCATCGTGATGTTCCGCGTGTCGTGGGTGGACGACCACGGCACGGTGCAGGTGAACCGGGGCTACCGTATCCAGCACAGCATGGCGATTGGGCCGTTCAAGGGGGGCATCCGCTTTCACCCGTCGGTGAACCTGTCGGTGCTGAAGTTTCTGGCGTTCGAGCAGACCTTCAAGAATGCGCTGACCACGCTGCCCATGGGCGGCGGCAAGGGCGGCAGCGACTTCGACCCCAAGGGCCGCAGCCCCGGTGAAGTGATGCGCTTTTGCCAGGCCTTTGTGTCCGAGCTGTTCCGCCATGTGGGCGCCGACACCGACGTTCCGGCAGGCGACATCGGCGTAGGCGGCCGCGAGGTGGGCTACATGGCGGGCATGATGAAAAAACTGAGCAACCGGGCGGACTGCGTGTTCACCGGCAAGGGGCTGTCGTTTGGCGGCTCGCTGATCCGCCCCGAGGCCACGGGCTATGGCACGGTGTACTTTGCGCAAGAGATGCTGCGCGCCAACGGCCGCTCGCTGGACGGGCTGCGCGTGTCGGTGTCGGGCTCGGGCAACGTGGCGCAGTACGCGGTGGAAAAGGCACTGCAGCTGGGCGCGAAGGTGATCACGGTGTCGGATTCGAGAGGCACCATCGTGGACGAGGACGGCTTCACGCCCGAGAAGCTCGCCATCCTGATGGATGTGAAAAACCACCATTACGGCCGCGTGAGCGACTACGCCGAGCGCAGTGGCGTGAAGTTTGAGGCGGGCGTGCGCCCCTGGCATGTGCCGGTGGATGTGGCCCTGCCCTGCGCTACCCAGAACGAGCTGGACGCAAGCGACGCCGCCACCTTGATCAGGAACGGCGTGGTCTGCGTGGCCGAAGGGGCCAACATGCCCTCGACCATCGAGGCCGCCAAGGCCTTTGAAGCCGCTGGCGTGCTGTATGCGCCGGGCAAGGCCAGCAACGCAGGGGGCGTGGCCACCTCGGGCCTGGAGATGAGCCAGAACGCCGCCCGCCTGGCCTGGCCGCGCGAAGAGGTCGATGCACGCCTGCTGCAGATCATGCAGGGCATCCACGCAGCCTGCCTGCGCTATGGCAAACACGCCGACGGCCGCGTGAGCTATGTGGACGGCGCCAACATCGCGGGCTTTGTGAAGGTGGCCGATGCGATGCTGGCACAGGGCGTGGTCTAGGCCGCCCCAATTCCGGCGCAAAAGAGGGGAAAAGGCAGGAGGTTGCCACCCATTGGGCAACGTTCTGCGCACAATGAGCACAGAGCGTGCGTGGTGGCAGAACTTTCCGGCGCGGCACCGCTCTGTTCTCCTCATGAAACGCACCCCTGTCCTGATCTCCCTGGCGCTGGCCGCTGCTGTTCTGGCGGGCTGTGCCACCCTCGACGCCAAGCAGCGCGAGTGGATCTTCCAGCCCAGCGACCGCAGCTGGGGCGGGGCCCCCTCCACCGAGGGCATGGAGGACGTGTGGATCGACTTCCAGTCCGACACCAGCGGCAAGGCCGAGCGCCTGCATGGCCTGTGGCTGCCCCACGAGCGCAAGGATGCGCCCGTGCTGCTGTACCTGCATGGCGCGCGTTGGAACGTGGCGGGCTCGTCCAACCGCATCCGGCGCATGCAGGAGCTGGGGTTTGCGGTGCTGGCCATCGATTACCGGGGTTTTGGCCGCAGCAGCGCGGGCCTGCCGTCCGAGGCCACGGCCGCCGAGGACGCCCGCGCCGCCTGGGCCTGGCTCGCACAGCAGCAGCCGGACAAGCCCCGCTACATCTTCGGCCACTCGCTCGGCGGCGCGATTGCGATCGACCTGGCGCGCCAGGTGCAGGACGAGCAGGGCACCATCGTCGAAGGCACCTTTACGAGCATTCCTGAGGTGGTCGGCACCTTCAAGTGGGGCTGGCTGCCGGTGTCGGGGCTGATCACCCAGCGGTTTGAATCGGTGCGCAAGGTGGCAGACATCGGCTCGCCCCTGCTGGTGGTACATGGCAGCGAGGACAGCCTGATCCAGCCCAGCCTGGGCCGCAAGCTGTACGAGGCCGCCGCCGAGCCCAAGCGGTTTGTGCTGGTGGAAGGCGGCTCGCACCACAACACCAACGCCGTGGGCCATGGCCTGTACCGCGAGGCCATGGTGACGCTGTTCAAGCTGAAGTGAGCGCCGAGGCAAAAGCCCAGGCGCTGCGACCTCAACGCAGAAACCTCAGCGCCGCACCGCCTGCGCCAGTGCCGCCCAGGCCTTGAGCGTAAGCGGGTGGGTGAAGGCCGCACCCGCCACCGGGTGCGACGAAAGCTTGATCACCACCATCTCGGCGGCAGGGTTCACGTGGATGAACTGGCCGTGGATGCCCGCAGCCTCCCAGGCGCCATCGGCGTTGTGCAGCACCCACCATTGGTTGCGGTAGCTGTAGCCGGCCCGGAACGCCATGCCGCCCATCTTGAACTTCTCGCGGTCGCCGCCCTTGGCGGTGTCGTCGATCACGGCCTTGTCAAAGATCTTCTGGCCGTTGTAACTGCCGCCCAGGCGCAGCATTTCGCCAAACCGCGCCAGGTCACGCGCCGTGGCATTGAGCCCTGCGCCCTGCAGCGGCGTGCCCACGCTGTCCACCATCACATAGGCGTCTTCTTCCATGCCCAGCTTCTGCCAAACGTTGTCACTCATCAGCTCGGCCCAGTGCTTGCCGGTGGCGCGCGAAACGATCCAGCCCAGCACCTCGGAATGCACGGTGCGGTACACAAAGCCTGCACCGTGTTCGCCTTCCTTCTTGAGCGTCTTGAGGAAGTCATACACCGTGGTCGGCCCCTGGTAGCCCGGCGGACGCGGCAGCATGCCGCTGGACCAGCTGTAACCAAAAATCTCGGTGGTGGGGTCGGTGTAGACCTCGCGGAAGCGCACGGCGCCCGTCATGTCCATCACCTCGCGCACCTTCATGTCGCCCCAGGCCGAGTCCGCCAGCTCGGGCACGTACTTGGTCACCGGCGCGTTGGGGTCGATCTTGCCCTCCTGCGCCAGCTGCGCGGCCATGAGGCCGGTGAAGGACTTGGTGACCGAGAACAGCAAGTGCGGCGTGTGCGGCTTCATCTGGTTGTCGTAGCGCTCGTACACCACGCGGCCCTTGTGCATCACCACCAGCGCATCGGTGTAGGTGCGGGTGAGCCATTGGTCCACGGTGATGGGCTGGCCCTTGTCGTCGTCAAACACCACACTGCCCAGGGGCTTGGGGTCTGCGGGCAGCGGCGACGGTGCCGCGCTGCCCCGGCGGATGTTGTGCGTGGGCTGCAGTTCGCGCAGGTGCTGCAGCGACCAGCGCATCTGCGGGTACTTGAAGGAATTGCCCAGGTCCACACGCTGCGCGCCCTCGGGCGGGAAGGCGGTCATGTAGCCCAGCTTGTCCAACGTCACGCTCTCAGGGGCTGGCAGTGCGGGGGCCTGGGCCTGGGCGGTGATGGCCGTGCCCAGCGCGGCCAGCGCCAGCACGCTGCGCACCCGCGTGGCCATGGCGGGGCGCCAGCCCTGGGGCCTGCGGAGGGGGTTGATCTTGTGCATGGGATGTCTCCTGGTTGTCGTGTTGTGTGTTGTGTGTTGTGTGTTGTGTGTCGTTGCGCGGCAGCCTGGCCCCCGGCCAGCCGCACCGGCATGGTGCGGCGCCACCGGGCCCGCCCACTGTCACCTGCGCGACGCGACACATGCCCATTCTCCCCCCC
>CAYXSL010000034.1:0-30584 GCA_964466605.1 uncultured Verminephrobacter sp. | reverse complement strand
AATACCAAGTAGGCCAGCGTTGATGTGGTTCCGCAGAGCTGGCGGGTAGGTAGCACCGAGCCGTGGTGGCGACACCCGGCCCAGATTAATGGCGGTCACACTACGGGCAACCGTGGTGCACAGAATCCGGCTTATCGGCGTGCTTCACACTTTATTCTGTCCCGCGCTGGCACGCGGGTGCGGTGCCCGCCCTGGGCACCGCTTTCAAGCATCCATTCAGCTTTTTGCGCAGTGCGGCGCATGCCCTTGCTCCAGCTCGGTGGCGCGTTTCACCGTTTCGGGGTGGCTGCTGAGCAGCGACCAGACCGGGTGGGATTCGGCCTCCTTGCCCAGTTTGCGCTTGCGCGCTGCTTCGGGTGTGCTGGCGGCGGGCTGGGGTGTGGGGGCGTGGGCGGCATCGGCTGGGTTGTCGCCGCCGGGCGCTTTTTTGTCCTTGTCGCTGCCCTTGTCTTTGTCCTTGGTTTTGCCCTTGCCCTCTTCTTCGTCTTCCTCGTCATGCGCAATCGCCAGCAGCAGCTGGCCCATGGGCGCCGTGGGCAGCGCGGTGTGGCGCATGAGGGCGATGGCGTAGCAGTCGGCCTCGCGTTCGTGGCTGCGGCTGTAGGCCAGGCCCGTCATCACCGAGGCGCCGGTGGAGACGATGCCCGACACGTCCCCCAGTGCCAGACCCAGGCCCATGTTGAGCACGCCTTGCTCCACCACCATGCGGGTGGTGTGGCGGTGCACGACATGGCCGATCTCGTGGGCCAGCACGCCCACCAGGGCGTCGTCGGGCAGGCCCTTGTCGGCGGCGGCTTTTACGATGCCGTCGGTCATCACGATCTTGCCGCCGGGCAGCGCGAACGCGTTGGCGCCCATGCCCGCGCGGAACTCCAGCGTCAGGGGCGGGCGGTAGTCGGGGTAGCGGTGCAGCGTGGCGGGCGACTGTTGCACCAGCACGTCAAAGCGGGCCTTGAGCTGGTCTTGCCGCTCCTTTGGGAGCTTGCTGGGCTTCAGGGTGCCGTCGTCCATCTGCTTGAGCACGTTCTCGGCCACGCTGGTCTCCCAGCCCAGGGGCACAAACCGCGTGAGCTGCGTGGCGGCCCAGGGCGTGCCGTAGCGGTAGAACAGCGTGAGGCCGATGACGGCAGCGGCCGCCACGCCCAGCAACAGGGGCCAGCGGGTCTGCATGCGCTGGGCGATGCCGGGGCGCTCGCCCGCAGCCGCGAGGGCCGCGCGCCAGTCGGCCACGGCGTCGATCTCGACACTGCCGTGGTCGCGCAGATCCACCACCACGCGGGGCTGGGGCTTGCGCTCGTTCCAGGCCTCGGGCCAGCCCACGTCCTTCCACGCAAAGACCACGGGCTCTGCCCCGGGCTGCGAGAGCGGGTGCAGCACCAGTGACGGGCCCTGCGGCGTGGGCTGCAGGCCCACCACCACGGGCCGGGCCTTGCTGCTCTGGCCATCGAACCAGCGGCCTGGGACCAGGGCCGCGCTGGGAGGGTTCGGCCTGCTCACCCGATCAGGTCCAGCCCTGCCGCATCAGCCAGCGCATCGCCCAGGCCCCCCTGCTGCTGGCGCACCATGGCGCCAGCCACCTGTTCCACGCCGCCCTTGACGTGCAGCGTGACGGACTCGACCTTCATGCGGTATTCACTCACCCGCGCAAACGGGCGGTACAGGCCCAGCGTCAGCAGGGTGAGCAGCATGTTCTTGATGCGCAGTCCCACATAGCTGCCGCTCTTGAGGCGGCTTTTGAAGCGGGCCACATGGCTCACGCCGATGTTGTTCCACATGAGCTGGAACATGCGCGCCTCGCGGTAGGCCCGGGCGGGGGCCGAGGCCAGGATCAGCATGAAGAAACCCACCACGGCAGACACGATGCCCACCACGATCATCCACAGGCCCATGCGCTCGCTCTGGCTGGCCATCAAGGCGATGGAGCTGCCCGCGAGCACGCCGACCAGCACGGAGATGCCCACCACACACAGGATGAACACGGCCACGGTGGCCAGCCAGATCTTCACGAAGTCCATGTACACCGGCTTCCAGCGGCCCTTTTCTGCGCCCAGCTGGGCCTTGAGCACCAGCAGGCTCTTGAAGTTGTATTCCAGCCGGATGAAACACAGGATCGACAGCACCACGCCCAGCAGCAGCAAGCCGCCCATGGCCGGGGTGAAGCTGGGCATGGGGGCCTTGGTGGTTTCTTCCTCGACCGCGTCCAGGGCCTGCGCCAGGTCGGGCGACAGCATCTGCATGCCAAAGAACACGCCAAACCACACCAGGGCCAGCGCAAACACGGGCCAGCTGGCGATGTAGACCTCTTTCCAGCTGGCGGTGAACTGCAGCCGCAGGCCGCGCCAGCGCGTGGCCGCGAGGCGAAAGCGCATGGCACTGGCCCAGATGAAGGGTGCCAGCGCCGCGCCCGTCAGCAGGAACAGGCCCACGGCCATGTCCTGTCCGGTTCGCACGGCGATGTTGTAGGCGATGGTGAGCATCATCAGCATCACAAAACCCATCACCATCTTGCGCTGCTGCGCTGTGAATTCGAGGGGGCTGCCTGCCACCAGGGTGTGGCTGTAGAAATACTGGGCGGTGCGGCGGCGGGCCCAGGGGGTGTAGACGCCCAGCGTGACGATGGACAGCAGCACATTGACGATCCACACCCGGAAATACTCGCCTCCGCTGCCGGTAAATTCGACAGGGTAGGCGTCGATGGCCTGTGGCATGAAGGTGGACATCGGCCCCGCCGTGCCACCGGATCTTTCTTGGTTCATGAACTCCCTCCTGAGTGCTGCGCAGTGTAGCAGCGGCCCCAGTGCAAGGGAATCATGAAAAAAAGGCCGTCAGCGCGCGACCATCATGCCTTGGTAGCTATGCTTTCAGGAGCATAAGTCACGGCGGTACACCGTCTGCTGCGGGCCTCAGAACTTCTCCCACGGCTGCAGGTAGCGCCACTGCCCCTCGGGCACCTTGGCCAGTGGCACGCGGCCGATGCGGATGCGCTTGATGCCCACCACCGTGAGGCCCACGGCCTCGCACATGGCCGCGATCTGGCCGGGCCGGATGCCCTTGAGCGCAAAACGCAGCTTGGTTTCGTTCTGCCAGCTCACCTTGATGGGCGGCAGCGGGCGGCCATTGAAACTGAGGCCGTGGCACAGGCGTTGCAGTCCGTTCTGCGCGATCTCGCCCTTGACCTCGACGATGCACTCCTGCTCCAGCACCTCGATGTCCTCGGCCAGCTTGCGCGCAATGCGCTTGTCCTGCGTGTAAACCACCAGCCCGCTGGCTTCTGTGGGCAGGGGCGTGAAGCATTCGAGCTGCTTGAAGTGGCGCTGCAGCACGCGGATGCCCGAGGCATCCTCGGGCAGGTGGGAGCTGGCGCTGAGCAGGGTGACGGCCTGGGGCGCGCCCTGGCTGCGGCTGCCGTGCGGCGCCTGTCCTGCGGGCAGGCCCAGCCCGGCTTCAAAAGCAGCGGGCTTGTGCAGCAGCAGGGTGACGGGGGTCAGCTCCAGCAGGCTGGCATCGGGCGCCACGGCCACGGCCTGATCGGGGCGCACGCGCGCGCCGGGGGCTTCCTCGATCTGGCCGTCCACGCTCACAAAGCCGCCCTCGATGAATTGCTCGGCCGTGCTGCGCGAGCAGTTCAGTTGTTCGGCCACGCGTTTGGCCAGGCGGATGTGGGTGGGGGCGGGGTTTTTGTCGGTCATTGAAGGGGGGCTCGGGTAGGGAAACCCATCTCCAGGAGGGGTTCCATCAGCAAATTCAGTCAACCCGTTCGAGCTGCGCCTGTCGCAGCACCGCGCGGCGCTTCGACAGGCTCAGCGTGAACGGGTCTTTGTTTTCTTTTTCTGTAGAAGCGACGCCGTTTTTGTCTCAGTTGTTGCCCGGCTGCAGCGCGCGGATGCGCTCCACATGGGCGAGCAGCGATCGCTGCGCCACCGGCCACATGCGCGGCGGCACGTCGTCGTAGGCGTGGCGCACCCAGTCTTCCATGCTGCCCTGGGGCAGCGCCTGCATGGCGGCCAGCACCTTGGCCTCGCGCGCCAGGCGGTGGGCCTTGAGCTTGGCAATCGCGCCGCGCGCATCGCCGAGCACATGGCCATGCGCGGGCAGGATGAACTCCACGCCCTGCGCGGCGCACACGGCATCCAGCCGGTCCAGCGAGTCGAGGTAGTCGGCCATGTTGCCGTCCGGCGGGTCCACCACCGTGGTGCTGCCGTTCAGGATGTGATCGCCACTGAAGAGCAAGCCGTCTTCCACCAGCAGCAGGCACAGGTGGTTGGCCGCGTGGCCGGGGGTGTGGATAGCCTGCAAAGTATGGGTTATTTGGGCCTCTCCCGCGCGACCATCCAGCCTGAGCAGCTCATTATTTTGTAGCGCCCTGTCGGGCGTGAACTGGCTGGCGGCGCGCGCCGTGGCGGCTGATGGCAGGCCCACGATGGGCGGTGGGGGCTTGCCTGCCTGCACGCACAGCGCCTGCAGCGGCGCCGCACCGGGCGAATGGTCGGGGTGCGAGTGGGTGCAGACGATCATGCGAAGGTCGCCGCCCGCAGCGCGCCAGAGTTTGTCCAGGTGCTCGGGGTCCGCCGGGCCGGGGTCGATGGCGATGAAACCCGTGGCCGGGTCGCCCACCAGATAGCTGTTGGTGCCGGGGCCGGTCATCACGCCGGGGTTGGGGGCGGTCAGGCGCATCACATTGCGCAGCAGCGGCACCGGGCGTTCCGTCTGCCAGTCCAGCGGGTGCACGATCTGGCCGTCGGGGCAGACCAGGGCCAGCTCGCCGTAGGGCATGTCGCTTTCCATGTAACGGGCTTCCTTGCCCGCCAGCGTGCCCGCGCGCGGGCAGCTGGTCCACAGCGGCGCCTCGCTTTGGAGCGCATCGAACACCGCCTGCGTACTGCCAAACGTGGCCAGCCGCTGCAGGGTGCGGATGGTCGGGAAGATCATGAAGAACTGCCCCGCCTCGTGCCGCGCCAGCGCGTCGGCCGGGCGCACCCACACGGGCTCGAACTGCTCGGCCTCGTCGGCCACGGGTTCCTGGCCCTCGGGCATGCGGGCCACCAGAAAGGGCACGTCAAAGCGGCGCGGCAGGTCGCGGTCGGTGATCCAGTGCGCGAGCAAAAACACGCTGTCTGCCGCCAGGCGCAGCCCGCGCGCGGTGCATTGCGCCACAAAGGGCTGGTGGCGGTCGATGGCGGCGATGTCCTGCGCGTCGGCCATCTGCCCCTGGCGCGGGCCGTCGGCATGGCGGGCCAGCAGCACACCCAGCTCTTCAAAACTCTCGCGGATGGCTGCGATGGCCTGGGTGAGGTGCAGGTCGCTCTGTGTGGGGCGGCGGTCGGCGGCGGCGTGGGTGCCGGGGGTGGCATCCAGCGCGTCGATGCCCCCGCCGGGAAACACATAGGCACCGGGTGCAAAGCTGGCGGTGGCTGAGCGCCGGGTCATCAGCACCTCGATCCCCCCCGCGCCGCCAGCGGCGGCATCGCGCAGCAGCAGCACGGTGGCGGCAGGGCGGGTGGCTACGGGTTCGCGGTGGGGGTGCAGTTGTTGGGTGGTGCGGGGCATCGGGCCATTATCCGGCGTTGCCCTGCAGCCTGCCGCCTGGCTGCTTTCGGCTTTCGTCAAAGACGAAGCCTTTTGCTCCGCGCAGGGGATCAGTAGGCGCCAGAGAGCAGGGCCCCTGCGTTGGGTACCCGCGTTTCCAGCCCCAGGCGCTTGAGCATGGCCCAGGTGGTGCATGCAGCGGCGGACACGACAGGAATGCCCAGCTGGTCCTGTGCCACCTGCACGGACGCCAGCGAGGGCATCTGCACGCAGGCCGAGATCACCACCACGTCCACGCCGCGCGTGTCCAGCCGTTGCACCAGCTGTGCCGGGGCCGCCGGATCCTGCGCGCCCACCTGCAGGTTGTCGGCAATTTCCAGCGACAGGCTGTCGTGCACGGCAATGCCCTCGTGCTCGATGTAGTCCACCACCAGTTGGGTCAGGGGCTTCATGTAGGGCGTGAGCACCGAGACCTTCTTGGCGCCCATGGCCTTGAGGCCTTCGACCAGCGCGCCTGCACTGGACACCACCGGCGCGGGCTTGCCGTTGGCTACGGTGACCTCGTGCAGCCGTTTCTCGGACGTGCGGTGGTAGCCCAGTCCCATGCTCATGATGGCCACCAGGCATGCATAGCCCATCACGTCCATCCTGCCATCCGACAGCTCCAGCGCGCAGCGGTCGGAGTCGTGGTCCATCGCTGCCAGTTCTTCCTTGGTGACCTTTTGCATGCGCATGCGGCTGGCGTGGAAGCTGAAGCGCTCGGGCAGGATCTGCTCGCGGGCGCGCAGCATGGCCGGGATCTCGGTCTCCATGGTGGTGTTGGAGCTGGGCACGATCTGCCCGATGCGGTAGGTGCGTTGCATGGTGGTCTTTCAGGGGTCAATGAGCAAAGCGCTGCCCGCCCGGCGCGCGGAGCGCCGGAAATGGGATCGCGCAGGGGATGTTTTTGGGCCGGTCAGTCGGCCTTGATACCGGCGGCCTTGATGGTCTTGGCCCAGTAGGCGGTTTCGGTCTTCACCAGCTCACCCAGCGCGTCGGGCGGCAGGTAGCGCAGTTCGATGCCCGCCGCGTCGGCTCTCTGGCGCGTCTCGGGCATGTCCAGCGCCTTCTTCACATCGGCTGTGAGCTTGGCCACCACGGCGGGTAGCGTGGCGGCCGGGGCGAACAGGCCCACCCAGGCTTCGAGCTTGAAGTCGGGCATGCCGGCCTCGGCCACGGTGGGCACGTTGGGCAGGCCCGGGTGGCGCTTGGTGCCGGTCACGGCAAAGGCCTTGAGCTTGCCACTCAGCACATGCTGCATGACCGACGGTGGCGTGGTGATGAACACCTGCACCTGGCCCGCCAGCACATCGGCCACCGCAGGGCCCGAGCCACGGTAGGGGATGTGGGTCATGAAGGTGCCGCTTTGCTGCTTGAAGATCTCGGTGCCGATGTGCGAGAGCGAGCCGTTGCCCTGCGATGCGTAGTTCACCTTGCCCGGGTTGGCCTTGAGGTAGGCGATGAACTCCTTGAGGTTGCTGGCTGGCACCGAAGGGTGGGCCGCAATCACGTTGGTAGCCACGGTGAGCAGGGCCACGGGCGCGAAGTCCTTGGCCTCCCAGGGCAGGCTGGGGGTGAGCGCCGGGTTGCCCACGTGGTAGGCCGAGTACGAGATCAGCAGGTTGTGGCCATCGGCCTTGGCGCGGGCCACGGCGCCATAGGCCACGTTGCCGCTGCCGCCGGCCTTGTTGTCGATCACCACGGGCTGGCCGATCACACGGGCCAGCGGCTCGTTGAGCAGGCGGGCCGAGGTGTCCACCACCCCACCGGGCGGGTTGGGCACGGTGAGCGTGATGGCTTTGCTAGGGTAGTTGTCTTGCGCCATGGCCAGGCCTGAAAGGGCGAGCGTGGCTGCCATCAGGCTGTGTGGAATCTTCATGGTTGTCTCCGCCGGGTTGTTGTGGTCTGGGCGTATTGTCGAAACGGCGGGGTCTGCAGTCCAATATATTGTTGGTCTTGATCTAGATCGGAAAAGTATCAATGGAACTGCGCCACCTGCGTTACTTCGTCGCCCTGGCGGAAGAGCTGAGCTTTACGCGCGCCGCGCAGCGCCTGCATGTCTCGCAGCCGCCGCTGAGCCTGCAGATCGCCCAGCTGGAACAAGAACTGGGGGCCCAGCTCTTCGTGCGCACCAGCCGACGTGTGGAGCTGACGCTCGCAGGCCAGGCCTATCTGGTGGATGCGCGGGCGGTGCTGGAGCGGCTGGACACGGCACGCCAGCGCGTGGCGGCCATCGGCCAGGGGCAGGCGGGGCGCATCGAGGTGGGGCTGTCGGGCTCGCATTTCCTGGGGCCGTTTCCTGCGGCGCTGGCGCGTTACCGGCAGAGCCACCCGGGGGTGGACGTGGTGCTACACGAGATGCAGCCCGCGCTGCAGCAGGAGGCGCTGCGCGACAAGCGCATCGACGTGGGCATTGCGCGCACGGCGGTCAACGACGACAGGCTCGCGAGCACCCTGCTGTGGCCCGACCCCGTGGTGGCCGCCCTGGCGCCGGGCCACCGGCTGGCGGGGCGCAAGGCGCTGGCCTTGAGGGATCTGCGCAGCGAGCCCTTCGTGATGCTGCGTCGGGACTCTTCGGCCCACGCCGAGCACATGGTGCAGTGCTGCGTGCAGGCCGGCTTTGCGCCCCGGGTAGCGCAGACCACGGTGGAACTTGCCGCCGTGCTCAGCCTGGTGGCTGCGGGCCTGGGCGTGGCCCTGGTGCCGTCTTCGCTCGGTGCGCTGTTCGCGCCGCGCGTGGTGTTCAAGCCCCTGGGTGCCAAGGCGCCGCGCGCCGACGTGCATGCTGTGCAGCGGCGTGACGATGCCATCGGTGTGGTGCCTGAATTCGTGCGGATGGTGTCAGGGGGCTGATAGGCTGAGAGTCTTTTATCCATGCCCGCCTTGCACGCCAAAACGCACCAGCGTGTCGTTGCAAATGCTCGCCATAGCCCGCGCTATGGCTGCGCTTTGCGCCTAGAGCCGGGGCGTTTTGACGCACCTTTCGGGCACGGCTAAAAAACTCCCAGCCTCTGAGGCGGGCCCGCCCTTTTTGTCGACGGCCCTGCCCATGCAGCGCGGCCCGCTGTCAGCGCAGCGCGCGCAGCTGCTGCAGGCGCTGCAGCACGGCGTCGATGACGGCGTTGGCGCCGTCCACCTCGCAGCTCCAGAGCATCTCCAGCAGTTCGATCAGCGCGATCGCGTTGTTCTCCTGCAGCGCTGCGCGCGCGGCGGCCTGCAGGTTGTGGGTGTCCAGGTCATCCAGAACGTCTACGGTCAATCCCATGGGGTACTCCCTGTTTTTTTAAGGAGGCCCATCGTAGGTGCGGGGCGGCCTGCCCTCCGGCCGGCAGTCCTGATCGACATCAAAGGCGCGTGAGAAATTGCCCCAGGTCAAGCCCGTGCTGGAATCGCCAGCCCCCGGGCCACGGCCGGGCGGGCCACGAAGGCAGCGAGCACGCGCTGCACTTCCTTGAACTGGCCAAACTCCACCAGCTCGCCCGCGCCATAGAAGCCCACCAGGTTGCGCACCCAGGGCAAGATGGCGATGTCGGCGATGGTGTACTGGTCGCCCATCACCCATGGGCGGCCCGCCAGGCGCTCGTCCAGCACCTTGAGCAGGCGCTTCGATTCGGCCACATACCGGTCGCGCGGGCGCTTGTCTTCAAAGTCCTTGCCCGCAAACTTGTGAAAGAAGCCGAGCTGGCCAAACATGGGCCCCACGCCGCCCATCTGCCACATCACCCACTGCAGGGTTTCGTAGCGCGCGGCGGCCTCCTGGGGGATCAGCTGGCCGGTTTTCTCGGCCAGGTACAGCAGGATGGCGCCGGATTCGAACAGCGCCAGCGGCTGGCCGCCGGGGCCATTCGGGTCGAGGATCGCCGGGATCTTGTTGTTGGGGTTGAGCGAGAGAAATTCGGGCGAGGTCTGGTCGTGGGTCTCGAAGCTCACCAGGTGGGGCTCATAGAGCAGGCCCAGTTCTTCGAGTGCAATCGACACCTTCACGCCGTTGGGCGTGGGCAGCGAGTACAGCTGCAGGCGGTCGGGGTGCTGGGCAGGCCACTTGCGGGTGATGGCAAAAGCGGAGAGGTCGGTCATGCGCGGTTCCTGAAAAGCCGGGGGATGAATGGAGTGGCGAAGCCTACGCCTGCGCGCGGTTTGGCGCAGGGGCGGGGCCATAATCCCATCCCATGCAGATTCGCTTCACCAAAATGCAAGGCGCGGGCAACGATTTCGTGGTGCTCGACGAAACCCGGGGCCGCCTGGGGCTGTCTGCGGCGCAGTACCGCTTCCTGGCCGACCGCCACTTTGGCGTGGGTGCCGACCAGATCCTCACCGTGCGCCCCTCCCCTGCAGAGGGCATCGATTTCGAATACGTGATCCACAACGCCGATGGCGGCGAGGTGGAGCAGTGCGGCAACGGCGCGCGCTGCTTTGCGCGCTTTGTGCACGACAAGGGCCTCACCGGCAAGGACCAGATCCGGGTGCAGACCCAAAGCGGCGTGATCGCCCCGCGCCTCACGGCCGATGGCCGCGTCACCGTGGACATGGGCCGCCCCGAGTTCGACCCCGCCAAGGTGCCCTTTGATGCCAACGGCCTGGTGCCCGTGGCGCAAGGTTTGGGGCAAAAATGGCCGTTACCGCCTGATGGCAAAGCGCTTTCAGCTATTGTTTTTGTAGCGGTTGTGTCCATGGGCAACCCCCATGCTGTGCAGTTGGTGGACAACGTGGACACCGCGCCCGTGCTGGAGACCGGCCCCTTCATCGAAAGCCATCCACGCTTTGCGCAGCGGGTGAATGCGGGCTATCTGCAGATCGTGGACCGTGCCCATGTGCGGCTGCGCGTGTTCGAGCGCGGCGTGGGCGAGACCCTGGCCTGTGGCACCGGCGCCTGTGCGGCGGTGGCAGCGGGCATCCGCCTGGGCCTGCTCGACCCCGAAGTGCAGGTGGACACGCGCGGCGGCCGCCTCACCATTGCCTGGAGCGGCCAGGAGGCCGATTCCGTTTTCATGACCGGCCCCGCCACCACGGTGTTCGAAGGCCAGATCGACATTCCAGACACCCTCGTATGACGACCTCCCACATCCCACCGATCACCGAAGACGACATCGCCCAGTTCCTGACCAACACCCCCGGCTTCTTCGAGCGCCACGCCGAGGTGCTGGCCAGCGTGCAGATCACCAGCCCCCACGGCGCGCGCGCCGTGAGCCTGCAGGAGCGCCAGGCCGAGATGCTGCGCGAGAAGATCAAGGGCCTGGAGCAGCGCATCATGGAGATGGTGCGCAACAGCAACGAGAACACTGCCATCGCCCACAAGGTGCACCAGTGGACCGGGGAGCTGCTGCGGGTCAAAGACCCGTTCGACCTGCCCCAGGCCGTGGTCGATGGCGTGCGCACGCTGTTCGACGTGCCCCAGGCTGCCGTGCGTGTGTGGGATGTGGCCGGCCCCTACATTGATGCCGACTTCACCCAGGGCGCGAGCGAAGACGCCCGCGCGTTTGCCTCGTCACTGACCATGCCATTCTGCGGCCCCAACCTGGGTTTCGAGCCCGCAGGCTGGCTGGCGCACGGGGCGGGCGAGCCCGCGCAGTCTCTGGCCCTGCTGCCGCTGCGTGCGGGTGCCATCGACAGCGCCACGCCCGCGTTTGGCCTGCTGGTGCTGGGCTCGCACGACCCGCAGCGGTTTGACGCCACCATGGGCACCGACTTCCTGTCGCGCATGGCCGAGCTGGCCAGTGCGGCGCTGCTGCGCCTGAAATGATGCCCCCCCGTGTGGCTGTGCCGCTTCCCCCCTGCGGGGGGGCGCCAACCCTGGCCCGGCGAAGCCGGCTCCACGGTAGCGCTGGCCTGGGGGCGCGCCAGTTGCTGGGGTAGTGCTCCATGCCCGACGCGCTGGCCCCGCAGATCCCCGCAGACCCGCATGTCCTGCGCTACCTGGAGCACGTGCGGGTTGAAAAGCGGCTGGCCGCGCGCACGCTCACGCTCTACACCCTCGATCTGGAGAGACTGGCGCAGTTCGCGGCGGGCGTGAACGTGCCGCTGCTGCAGCTCACCAGCGCCCACATCCGCCGCTTTGTGGCGCAGATGCACAGCGCGGGGCGCAGCGGGCGGGGCATTGCGCTCATCCTCTCGGGCTGGCGTGGCTTTTTCACCTGGGCGGGGCGGCAGGGGCTGATCCCGCACAACCCGGTGCAGGACGTGCGCGCCCCCAAGGCGCCCAAGCCCCTGCCCAAGGCGCTGGGTGTGGACGATGCCGTGCGGCTGGCCGAATTCGGCAACTCTGGCGCCGACCCCTGGCTGGAGGCGCGCGACGCCGCCATGGTGGAGCTGCTGTATGGCTGCGGCCTGCGCGTGGGCGAGCTGGCCGGGCTGGATGCGGTTGCCAGCGCCGACACCCATCGCCTGGGGCGCGGCTGGGTGGACCTGCAGGCGGGCGAAGCCCATGTCTTTGGCAAGGGCAGCAAGCGCCGCAGCGTGCCGGTGGGCGCCGCCGCCACGGCCGCGCTGCGGGCCTGGCTGGCCATACGCGCCACGCCGTTTGGCGGTGAAGGCGCAGCGCGGCTGGATGCCGCGCTGTTCGTGGGCCAGCGCGGTGCGCGGCTCACGGCGCAGTCCATCTGGCTGCGCCTGCGCCAGCGCAGCCAGCAGGCCGGGCTGACCACCCCCGTGCACCCGCACATGCTGCGCCACTCGTTTGCCAGCCACCTGCTGCAAAGCAGCGGCGATCTGCGTGCGGTGCAGGAGCTGCTGGGCCATGCCAACATCACCACGACACAGGTCTATACGCGGCTCGACTTCCAGCACCTGGCCAAGGTGTACGACGCAGCCCACCCCCGGGCACGGCGCAAGCCTCCCTGAGCGGCCGCGCCGCTTCCTCCGGGGGGGCGGGACGCGCCCGGTGGCCTGGCACAGCCAGCTCCACGGGTGCGCTGGTGCATGGGTGCACTGGTGCGGGCCGCGGGCGTGGATGTCTGTGCGGCGGGCCAGGGGTACGGATGCGGCCGCTGTGTGGGGGGGGCTGGCGGTTGTGCGCGTTGCCAGATGCCATGGAACCAAGGTGCCAACCGATGCATCCGAGCAGGGGGTGCCCGCTGTGGAGCGCCTTGGAGCTTGTCGCCATGCTGCTGAAATGGATCAAATCGAACCGTGGTTTTCTCGTGCTGCTGCTGTGTTTTGGCATCTTCCGCACGGCGGTGGCCGACTGGAATCCCATCCCTTCGGGCTCGATGCGGCCCACGCTGCTTGAAGGGGACGTGGTGTTTGTCAACCGCCTGGCCTATGACCTCAAGCTGCCGCTCACCGACCGGGTGCTGGCGCGCCTGGGCGAGCCCGAGCGGGGCGATGTGGTCACCTTTTCTTCACCGCTCGATGGCGCACGGCTCATCAAGCGCATCGCGGCCCTGCCCGGCGACACCGTGGAGATGCGCGACGAGGTGCTGTACCTCAACGGCGAATCCGCGCGCTACGAGGCCCCCGAAGCCGTGACCGAAACCCTGGTGGAATGGGGCCGCACCCAGGTGCCCGCCACCCGCTGGACCGAACGTCTGCAAGGCCACGAGCGGCGCGTGCAATGGCTGCAGGGCGTGACCGCACACCGCAGCTTCGGCCCCGTCACCGTGCCCGAGGGGCAGTACCTGGTGCTGGGTGACAACCGCGACAACAGCGCCGATTCCCGCTACATCGGCTTCGTGCCGCGCCACCTGCTCATCGGCCAGGCACAGCGCGTGCTGGTGTCGGCCGACATCCTGGGCGGATGGTCGCCCCGGCTGGAGCGCCTGGGCAAGGCGCTGTAGCGGCCGGACCAGGAGCAGGGGAGCGGAGGCGCCAGGGCCCTTCAGCCGGCCGCCATGGCCTGGGGACCGTGGCCCAGCAGGGGGCGCTGTGACTGCGGGTGGGGCAGCGCCGGGCGGTTTTCGTACACCTCGGGCAGCTTGAACGTGGCCACGGTGTCCACCAGCTCTCCGGCCTGTTGGTTCAGGCTGGCGGCTGCGGCGGCCATCTCTTCGACCAGGGCTGCGTTCTGCTGGGTGGCCTGGTCCATCTGGGTGACGGCTTCGCTGATCTGGTCCATGCCCTCGCTCTGCTCGGCGCTGGCGGCGCTGATCTCGCCCATGATGTCGGTGACGCGGCGGATGGAGGCGACCACCTCGTTCATGGTCTGCCCGGCGCGGTCCACCAGGGCGGTGCCTGCTTCCACGCGCTCCACACTGTTGCCGATCAGGCCCTTGATCTCGCGCGAGGCCGCGGCCGAGCGGCTGGCGAGCACGCGCACCTCGGTGGCCACCACGGCAAAGCCCCGGCCCTGTTCCCCGGCGCGGGCGGCTTCCACCGCCGCGTTGAGCGCCAGGATGTTGGTCTGGAAGGCGATGGAGTCGATCACGCCGATGATCTCGGTGATCTTGCTGCTGCTGTCGTTGATGTCCTTCATGGTGCGCACCACGTCCGCCACCACCGCGCCGCCCTGCATGGCAATGGTGGTGGCGCTGTGTGCGAGCTGGTTGGCCTGGCGCGAGCTGTCGGCGTTCTGGCGCACGGTGGCATTGAGCTGTTCCATCGACGCAGCGGTTTCCTCCAGCGCGCTCGCCTGCTCTTCGGTGCGAGACGACAGGCTGTTGTTGCCCTGGGCAATCTGCTCAGACGCGCTGGCCACGTTGACCGAACTCTGGTGCACCATCGCCACCATGGCCGCCAGGCTGTCCTGCATGCGCTTGAGCTGCGCCATCAGGCTGGTGGTGTCGCCGGGCTTGAGGTGGATGGCCACCGTGAGGTCGCCATGCGCCACGCTGCGCGCCAGCGCGGCGGCCGTGCCGGGCTCGGTGCCCAGCTCGCCCACAATGCTGCGCGCCACCAGGGTGCCAAAACCCAGCGCAAACACCACGCCGCCCGCAATTGCCAGGGCCACAAACAGCCGGGTGTTGGCATACGACACCACGGCCTGGTCGTACTCCTTGCGGGCCGTATCGAGCTGCACCTGCACCAGCGCGCCCAGCACGTCCTGCAAGGGGTCGAGCGCGGGGTACATCTCCTTGGCCGCATAGGCGGTGAGGCCGGGCAGGTCCTTGCGGCCGATCAGTTCCTCCAGGGTGCGCACGGCACCATCGGCTTTGGGCTGCAGCAATTTGAATTGCGAGGTCAGCCGCACCTCCTCGGCCACCAGCTCGGTGGCCAGGTAGGCGCTCCAGTTGTCAGTGATCTCCTTCTTGGCCTTGGCGATCGAGTCCAGCCCCTGCTGGGGGGTGACGGCGCCGTCACGCACCTTGTGCGCCGTGTCCACCACGTTCACGGCGTAGGCGTCGGACACCAGCTTGATCTGCTTGAGGGGCACCACCCGGTCTTGGTAGACGGTGTTCAAGCCCGCGTTGGCGCGCTGCATGCCAGCCAGGCCCACGCTGCCGATCAGGGTGGTGAGCAGGCACAGCGCTGCGAGCAGCAGCGACAGGCGGGTGGAGATTTTCAGCTGATGGAAGTTCATGAGTACTCTCCTGAGCGGAGGGCGCGGGTAGCGCAAGCCGCTGGGTTGGGTGTGTCTGAAGCATTCCCTGCCTGTGCCCGAAGACTGGCAACGCCGGAACGGCCGTGGCAGGTGGAAGAATCCTGGCTTGACGGACAAGTGCAGCCTGGCCAGGTGTGCCTTGGAGGCATGCAGCCATGCACTACAAACAACGCGGGGGTGGTTTCAATGCGGTGGGTCGGTGCCGTGGGCCGCATGGCCGTGGCGCCGGGGGAACGGGGTCCTGCGGCCTCGGGGCTGCTCGGAAAGCGTCTTTGCGGGGTCGTTGAAGCGCATGGTGGTGCAGTTCCTTGTGGGTTGTGCGGCCGCTCTGTGACTGACCGCTGGTGTATCACTCGCTGCAGATCTGGCAAGCGTTTTTTGACCCGGATCAACCCCGGAAGGGGGAATCCGTGGCCCCCGGTTCTGCGGTGCGCGGCCCCGGATGTTTTTGGCGGATTTGTTGGCGGCCTGCCAGCCTCTTGCGACAATCCGGGGATGAAAACCCTTCGCCTTCGCCCTGGCAAAGAGCGCTCGCTCTTGCGCCGCCACCCCTGGATCTTTGAATCGGCCATCGCCAAAGGCGGCGGTGACAGCGGCGAGACCGTGCGCGTGGAGTCGCACGAAGGCCAGTTCCTGGCCTGGGCTGCGTTCAGCCCCAGCTCGCGCATCCGCGCGCGGGTGTGGAGCTTTGACGAGGCGCAGCGCATTGATGCTCCTTTTTTCATAGCTGCTTGCGCACGTTCCATCATCGCAAGAGCCCGTTTTGACGTGCAAAGCGACGGCGTGCGCCTGGTGCATGGCGAGTCCGATGGACTGCCTGGCCTGATCGTGGACCGCTACGGTGACACGCTGGTGGCGCAGTTCACCAGTGCAGGCACGGAACGCTGGAAGGGCGTGATTGCGGATGCGCTGCTGCGTGAGACCGGTCTGACCAAACTGTATGAGCGCTCTGACGCGAGCGTGCGTGCGCTGGAAGGCCTGGAGCCAGCCACGGGCTGGCTGCGCGGCGGGCCCACGGGTGCGGCGGGTGACGGCGAAGGGCCGCCGCTTGAACTCACCATCCACGAACACCAGTGGCGCCTGACGCTCAACATCGCCGAGGGCCACAAGACCGGCTTCTACCTGGACCAGCGCGACAGCCGCAAGCGGTTTTCCGAGTACGCGCAGCGCCTGGGCTTCAAGCACGTGCTCAACTGCTTTTGCTACACCGGCGGCTTCAGCGTGGCGGCGCTGGCGGGCATGCGGGGGGCAGGCACCGCGGCCGATGGGCATGTGACCTCCATCGACTCTTCAGGCCCGGCCCTGGAGCGTGCCCGCGCCCATGTGGCGCTCAATGGTTTCGACCCGAACCGGGCGACCTTCCTGGATGCCGACGTGAACGCATCGCTGCGCCAGTTCCTCAAGGAAGGCCAGCGCTTTGACGCCATCATCCTCGACCCGCCCAAGTTCGCGCCCACCGCTGCGCATGCTGACCGCGCCGCGCGGGCCTACAAGGACATCAACCGGCTGGCGCTGCAACTGCTCACACCCGGCGGAGTCCTGTTCACCTTCTCGTGCTCGGGCGGCATCAGCGCCGACCTGTTCCACAAGATCGTGGCCTCGGCCGGGGCCGATGCGGGCGTGGATGGATTCATTCTGGAGCGCCTGGGCGGCGCGCCCGACCACCCGATGACGCTGGAATTCCCGGAAGGCGAGTACCTCAAGGGCCTGGTCGTGATGCGCAAAGGGTGAACCCGGCGGCCCCCGGCGGGGGCTTGACAGCCTCGGTACACTGAAAAAGCGCCCTGTACAGGGCCCTGCAGCCTGGGGTACCGCGCTGCAGCGCAAGTATTTGACCCCCTTGAAAGACAGATTTATGGCACTGATCCCCGTCACCATCCTCACCGGCTTCCTGGGCTCGGGCAAAACCACGCTGCTCAAGCGCCTGCTTTCCGAAGCCCACGGCCAGAAAATCGCTGTGATCGAGAACGAATTCGGTGAAGAAAACATCGACAACGACATCCTCGTGACCGAGTCCAAGGAGCAGATCGTGCAGATGAGCAACGGCTGCATCTGCTGCACCATCCGTGAAGACCTGCGCGAAACGCTGCAGCTGCTGGCCGCCAAGAAGCGCAAGAACCTGCTGGAATTCGACCGCATCGTGATCGAGACCACGGGCGTGGCCGACCCCGGCCCCGTGGCGCAGACCTTCTTCATGGACGAAGAAATCGCCGAGACCTACCTGATCGACTCCATCATTACCCTGGTGGACGCCAAGCACGCGCCCCAGCAGCTCAACGACCGCCAGGAAGCGCGCCGCCAGGTGGGCTTCGCGGACCAGATCTTCCTGTCCAAGACCGACCTGGTCAGCGCCGAGGAAACCGATGCGCTGATCCACCGCTTGAAGCACATGAACCCGCGTGCGCCCATCAAGGCGGTGCATTTTGGCGAGGTGCCGCTCAAGGAGGTGCTGGACCTGCGGGGCTTCAACCTCAATGCCAAGCTCGACATCGACCCGGATTTCCTCAAGGACGAAGAGCATGGGCATGACCACCACGACCATGACCACGAACATGGCGAGCACTGCAGCCACCCCTCGCACCAGCACGACCACGGGCACGGCCACCACCATCACCACGACGACGATGTGAAGAGTTTTGTGTACCGCTCGGAGCGCCCGTTCGATCCGGCCAAGCTCGAAGACTTCCTCGGGGCGATTGTCAACATTTATGGCCCGCGCATGCTGCGCTACAAAGGCGTGCTTAATATGAAGGGCACCGAGCGCAAGGTGATCTTCCAGGGTGTGCACCAGCTCATGGGCAGCGACCTGGGCCCCCAGTGGGCCGAGGGCGAGCCACGGATGAGCAAGATGGTCTTCATCGGCATTGACCTGCCCAAGGACATCTTTCTGCAGGGGCTGGAGCAGAGCCTGGTCTGACCCCCTTCGCCGGTGCAGGGACGCCGATTGGGCCCGAACTGTGTTGTATCCGCAACGTTTCTGTTTGCGTCAGCCCAGGTCGATACAATCGCGCCCCGGTAAAACCACCCAAGGCTTGCCACCAGTCCCGGGCCGTGAGAGCGGCCGAGGGCCCGCCCGTACAGCGAGGAGACCAGGAAGTGAAAGCCGACACCAGCAAACCCAAGGCGGCCACGAAGGCAACCAAGCCCGCCGCTGCACACCCTGCGGCGGCGCCCAAGCCCGCAGCCAAAGCTGCCACGGCGAAAGTGGCAGCGGCCGCGCCCAAGGCGGCGGCCCCCAAAGCTGTTGTGGCCAAAGCAGCCAGCCCCGCAGTGGCAGCACCGGCGCCCAGCCCTGCCGCACCGGCCGACCTGCAGGTACCCGTGCGCACAACCCGGCCTTCTTCCCGATTGGCCCAATTGACCGTACCATCCATGGCACAGGCAGTGGCGTCCACCGCTGCCAAAGCCAGTTATCTACATACCATGCCCACGACCGCGCAAGCGCAGCCCACTTTCACGGCTGCCAAAAAAGACCCCAAGCTGGCGAACAACTGGAAAACCAAGTCCGCCGCCGAGCTGACCGACGCTGAAGTCATGGCCATGCCCGACAGCGAGTACATGAACGACAAGCAGATGGCGTTCTTCCGCCTCAAGCTCGTTCAGCTCAAGCAGGACATCCACAACAGCGCTGGCGAAACCACCGAACACCTGCGGGAAGACACCGTGGTGGTGCCCGACCCCGCCGACCGCGCCACGATCGAGGAAGAGCACGCCCTGGAGCTGCGCACCCGCGACCGCGAGCGCAAGCTGCTCAAGAAGATCGAGCAGTCCATCGCCCGCATCGACGCTGGCGACTACGGCTACTGCGACGAAACCGGCGAGCCCATCGGTACCGGCCGCCTGATCGCCCGCCCCACGGCCACCCTGTCGCTGGAAGCGCAGCAGCGCCGCGAACTCAAGCAGAAGATGTTCGGAGACTGATCTCGCCACGCCTGGACGATCGCTGCGCGCATCCGCACCCTGAGCCATGAGCAAGGAAGACACCACCCCCGGCGGCCTGCTATCGAAGGTGGTTCGGTTCGTGAAGAATCCCACCGTCAACTGGACGGAGCTGGACTCCATCCAGGACGACCGGGAGAGCCAGTACAGCAAGCAGATGCTCAAGGAGATGATCGAGCGCAAGCGCCGCAACGACTTTGTGCGGCGCCGCGAGTTCGATCAGCTGCGCAAGCTGCGCCAGCGCGAAGTGCTGCAGGGCCAGCGCGTCGAGGACGCAGCGGGTCGGCCTTCGTTCTTCCAAAGCAGCATGGCCTCGCCCGACGAGCGTGCCGTCACGCTCAAGAAGATCGACGAGATCGAGG
Organism: uncultured Verminephrobacter sp.; assembly: GCA_964466605.1. Lineage (GTDB taxonomy): Bacteria > Pseudomonadota > Gammaproteobacteria > Burkholderiales > Burkholderiaceae_C > Acidovorax. The sequence continues at coordinate 11,246 of CAYXSL010000034.1, read as the reverse complement.
CGCAGATGTCGCAGCAGTGGTGGAAGAGCAAACAAGGGGCCGATGCGCCCACCCAGCCCGGTGTGATGCCAGATTCCAGTGCGGAGCCCTCCGACTCCGCACACGCCAGGGCCTATGCCCCCACGGCCCCTGGCAGCCTGCCTGCGCCGCTGGACAACAAGGCCGCTGTCCAGCCGCTGTTTGCCGACGACAGCATGGCCATTGGCAAGTTTGGTGGCACCGATGCGCAGATGCTCGCGGGCAACCAGCGCCCCGTCGAGGCGTCCTTCAGCCCTGCGGCACCTGCGGCAGCGCCTGCCACCGCATTCGAACCGGAGGAATTCGTGCACGAACCCGACCTAGAAGAAGCTGCCATCCGGTTTGCCAACGGTGACCATGCGGGTGCAGAGTCCGGGCTGCTGGATGTGCTGGCCCAGCACCAGCAGGACGAGCCTGAACAGCAGCTCGAAATCTGGATGACGCTGTTTGACCTGTACCGCGCCACCGGGCAACACGACCGTTTTGACGCGCTGGCCATCGACTTTGCGGCCCAGTACAGCCGCTCGGCTCCCCTGTGGTTCTCGATGCCTGAGCTGCTCGGGATGGTGGCTGCGGCCGCGCCCGCTGCGGGGGCTGCCGAGGCTGCGCCTGCGCCTGGCATGCGCCGCGATTTCAGCTGGAATGCGCCCCCCACGCTGGCGGTGTCGTCGGTGGCCGCCCTGCAGGCCTCACTGGCGCGTGCTGCCTCCCCCTGGACGCTGTCCTGGTCGCGCCTCACCGGCATCGACGAGGCGGCGGTGCCCTTGCTGGCCGATCTGGTTTCGCAGTGGTCCGACCGCGAAGGCCAGCTGGTGTTTTCGGGGGTGGAAAAGCTCAACGCCCTGCTCGACGCCAAGACCCAGTCGGGCGACCGGTCCAACAGTCCCGAATGGTGGCGCCTGCGCATGGCCATGATGCGGCTCATGGGCAAGCCCGATGAGTTCGAGCTGGTGGCGCTGGATTACTGTGTCACCTACGAGGTCTCGCCCCCGTCCTGGGTGTCGCCACGCTGCGGGTATTCCGACAACGAAGGCGTGTCCTCCGGGGCGGCGCCTCTGGCGGCCGACAGCGACTTCATGGCTTCCGACCTGGGCGAGCTGTCTGCGCCAGCGCCGCTGGAGACCGGGCCCGTGGCCCAGCTCAGTGGCCACATCGACGGCGATGCCACGCCGCTGCTGCAGCCGTTCGAGGCCTTCCTGCGGCCCGGCGTGCCCCTGACCATTGCCTGCGACAAGCTCATCCGCGTGGATTTTGCGGCGGCGGGTTCGGTGCTCAACTGGGCGGCCGAGCAACAAGGGCATGGTCATGTGGTGCAGTTCCACAACCTGCAGCGGCTGGTGGCGATTTTCTTCAACGTGATCGGCATCAACGAACACGCCTGGGTGGTTCCCAGAAAAAACTAGCTCCCCCTGAGCCGCTTCGCGCCTCGGCGCCCCCGCCGGAGGCGGTGGCCCTTCGAGGACGTCCAAGCCTGCGCAGGCAGGCTTGGAGCCGTGCCTCTCAACCCCTCTCTCGCTACGCGGGAGGGGGACGCCCCCAGTGCACGCAAGCGAAGCGCCGCATACGCGGCTTGGCGGCCCTTGCGCGGGGGCGCTGGCCTGGGCTGCGTCAGTTCCATGGGCCGCGTGCAGTGGCGTAGATTTGCTTGCAGCATGCGGTTCCGCCCCGGCTTGAAAGCGGCACTCGCGCCCCCATCTGCGCCAGCTATGGACTCATCTCAAGACACCCCGGTGTTCCACGGCACCACCATCCTCAGCGTGCGCCGCCAGACGCCCACAGGCATCCAGGTCGCCATTGGCGGCGACGGCCAGGTCACATTGGGCAACATCGTGGTCAAGGGAACGGCACGCAAGGTGCGCAAGCTGTACCACGGCAAGGTATTGGCGGGCTTTGCGGGCGCCACGGCCGATGCCTTCACGCTGTTCGAGCGGTTTGAAGCCAAGCTCGAGAAACACCAGGGCCACCTGACGCGCGCGGCCATCGAACTCACCAAGGACTGGCGCACCGACCGTGTGCTGCGCCGCCTCGAAGCCATGCTGGCCGTGGCCGACGCGAGCGCCTCGCTCATCATCACCGGCAACGGCGACGTGCTGGAGCCCGAGCAGGGCATCGTGGCCATCGGCTCGGGCGGTGCCTACGCGCACTCGGCGGCCAAGGCGCTGCTGGTGAACACCGATCTGTCCGCACAGGAGATCGTGAAGAAGTCGCTCGAAATCGCGGGCGAACTCTGCATCTACACCAACATGAACCACACCATCGAAACGCTGTAAGCGGCGAGGTGCTGTTACTCACATTTTGATAGCTGCTTGCGCTTATCCATTGCGCGCAGACGGCTATTTTTGCTTTGAATTTGAAGGCAGGCCCCGCATGTCCTCCATGACCCCCCAGGAAATCGTCTCCGAACTCGACCACCACATCGTGGGCCAGGCCAGCGCCAAGCGCGCCGTGGCCATTGCGCTGCGCAACCGCTGGCGCCGCCAGCAGGTCGAAGGCAGCCTGCGCCACGAGATCACCCCCAAGAACATCCTCATGATCGGCCCCACCGGCGTGGGCAAGACCGAGATCGCGCGGCGCCTGGCGCGGCTGGCCGATGCGCCCTTCATCAAGGTCGAGGCCACCAAGTTCACCGAGGTGGGCTATGTAGGCAAGGACGTGGATTCCATCGTCCGCGACCTGGCCGAGATGGCCGTCAAGCAGACGCGCGAGGCGGAGATGAAGAAGGTGCGCATGCGCGCCGAAGACGCTGCCGAGGAGCGCATCCTGGACGTGCTGATCCCGCCTGCCCGCGCCGCCACAGGCACCGAGCCTGCCGCTGACAGCACCGCCCGCCAGGTGTTCCGCAAGAAGCTGCGCGAGGGGGCCCTGAACGACAAGGAGATCGAGATCGACGTGGCTGAGGCCCGCGCGCCGCTGGAGATCATGGGCCCGCAGGGCATGGAGGAAATGACCGAGCAGCTGCGCGGCATGTTCAGCCAGATGGGCCAGGACCGGCGCCGCGCGCGCAAGCTCAAGATCGCAGAAGCACTGAAACTGCTCACCGATGAAGAGGCGGCCAAGCTCGTGAACGAGGAAGAGATCAAGACCCGCGCGGTGCAGAACGCCGAGCAGAACGGCATCGTCTTCATCGACGAGATCGACAAGGTGGCCGCGCGCCAGGAAAGCAGTGGGGCGGATGTGTCGCGCCAGGGCGTGCAGCGCGACCTGCTGCCGCTGGTGGAGGGCACAACGGTGTCCACCAAGTACGGCATGATCAAGACCGACCACATCCTGTTCATTGCCTCGGGCGCATTCCATTTGTCCAAGCCCAGCGACCTGATTCCTGAGCTGCAAGGGCGCTTCCCGATCCGCGTGGAGCTGGAATCGTTGTCGGTCCAGGACTTCGAGGCCATCCTCACCCAGACCCACGCCTCCCTGGTCAAGCAGTACCAGGCGCTGCTGGCGACCGAGGGGGTCACGCTGGAGTTTGCGCCCGAAGGCATCACGCGCCTGGCGCACATTGCGTTCGAGGTGAATGAACGCACCGAAAATATCGGCGCACGCCGACTCTCCACCGTCATGGAGCGCTTGCTCGACGAGGTCAGTTTTGACGCCGCGCGCCTGTCGGGGCAGACGGTCACCGTCGATGCCGCCTATGTGGACGCCCGCCTGCAGACCCTGAGCCAGGACGAAGATCTGTCGCGCTACATCCTGTGACGATACGGCCCAGCCTTGAGAGGTCACTTTCATAGGCTTTCGTAAGTTCTTCTTTTTCAACAGATTTTGGCGCTTTGCTGGCTGCAAACCCGCGCCTAAGTTGTTGATTTCATTACCAAAGTTTGGTGGACACCCTCTTGTTCGGTGTGCTTTTCCTGCTACAGTGCAAAAAAGTGCAATTAAGTGGTGAAAAGTGCCTTCGGCGTCCAGTTCTGGATCAGCGAGGCGCACAACCGAACTGGGAATCTGTCCGTGTTTCAAGGTGCCTCGTCGCTAAGTCTCGATGCGAAGGGTCGGCTGTCCGTGCCGACCCGGCATCGTGACGTGCTCGCGGCCACCGCAGCGGGCCAGCTCACGATCACCAAACACCCGCACGGCTGCCTGATGGTGTTCCCCCGCCCTGAGTGGGAGAAGTTCCGCGAGCGCATCGCCCAGCTGCCCATGTCCGCCCAGTGGTGGAAGCGCATCTTCCTGGGCAATGCGATGGACGTGGAGATGGACGCCACGGGCCGCGTGCTGATTTCGCCCGAGCTGCGCGAGGCAGCCGGTATTTCCAAGGACACCATGCTGCTGGGCATGGGCAACCACTTCGAACTCTGGGACAAGGCCACCTACGACGAGCAGGAGGCCCAGGCCATGCAGGGCGAGATGCCGGATGTCTTCAAGGACTTTTCCTTCTGACCATGACATCCATTCCTTTGCAACACACCACCGTCCTGCTCGATGAAGCCGTGGACGCCCTGCTGGGCGGCGCAGGCCCCGAGCCTGCGGGCACCTGGGTGGATGGCACCTTCGGGCGGGGAGGGCACTCGCGGCTCATCCTGCTGCGGCTGGGACCAGGGGGGCGGCTTGTCGCTTTTGACAAGGACCCTGAAGCCATTGCCGAAGCAACGCGCATCACCGATGCGCGTTTTTCCATTCGGCACGAAGGTTTTCGCCACCTGGCCGATCTGCCGCCCGCCAGCGCCGCTGGCGTGTTGATGGACCTGGGCGTGAGTTCGCCCCAGATCGACAGCCCTGGAAGGGGCTTCAGTTTCCGTTTTGACGGCCCGCTGGACATGCGCATGGACACCACGCGCGGCGAAAGCGTGGCCGATTGGTTGGCCACGGCCGAAGTCGGTCAGATTGCGGAGGTGATACGTGACTACGGTGAAGAACGGTTTGCTGGCCCCATTGCAAAGGCGATTGTTGCTCGGCGCGAAGAGCGGGGCCCTCTTGCAACCACCGCCGAACTGGCCGATCTCGTGGCTGGCGCGGTCAAAACCCGCGAGCCGGGCCAGAACCCTGCAACGCGCACATTTCAAGCTCTTCGGATTTTCATCAACGCCGAGCTTGAAGAGCTGCAACAGGCGCTAGAGGCCAGCCTCTCGGTGCTGCAGCCCGGCGGGCGCCTGGTGGTGATCAGCTTTCACTCGCTCGAAGACCGCATCGTCAAGCAGTTCATCGCCAAGCACTCCAAGGAGGTCTATGACCGCCGCGCGCCCTTTGCCAAGCCGCAGGCGATGAAGCTCGTGGCGCTGGACCGCATCAAGCCCTCTGCCGCCGAGGTCGAGGCGAACCCCCGCGCACGCAGCGCGATCATGCGCGTGGCCGAACGCACGGCCACCGTCTGATATGACCAGGCTCAACCTCGTCCTGCTGGTGGCCGTGCTGGCCAGTGCGGTGTATCTGGTGCACACCCAGTACGAGTCGCGCCGCCTGTTCACCGAACTGGACCGCGCGATCACCGAGGCGCGCCGCCTGGAGACCGAGCACCAGCGCCTGCAGGTGGAAAAGCGCGCGCAGGCCACGCCGCTGCGCGTGGAGAAGATCGCCCGCGACCAGCTGAAGATGCGCACCGCCACGCCAGCCATCACGCAGTATGTGTCCGACCCGCAAGGTGCTGCCGTGGCGGCGGCCAGCGCGGCCGCGCAGCCCGGGAGCGCGCAGCCATGAGCCGCAGCGTCGTCTACACCGCAAGCCCCCTGCTGGCCAGCAAGACGCCGGTCTGGCGCAGCAAGTTCATCGTGGCGATGATCGCGCTGGGTTTTGTGGGCCTGGGTGCGCGCGCGGCCTATGTGCAGGTGTTCGGCAACGCCTTCTTTCAGCGGCAGGGCGAGGTGCGGTTTGCACGCACGCTGGAGCTGCCCGCCAACCGCGGCAAGATCCTGGACCGCAACGGCCTGATCCTCGCGTCCAGCGTGCCAGCCGCCAGCATCTGGGCCATCCCCGAGGACGTGGATCAGGACAAGCCCGAGGTGCGCGCCAAGCTCAAGCAGCTGGCCAAGCTGCTGGACATGCCCCAGGCCGAGCTGATGAAGAAGCTGGCGGATGAGGACAAGACCTTTGTCTGGGTCAAGCGCCAGCTCGACTGGGACGTGGGCCAGCAGATCGCCAAGCTCGACATCAAGGGCATCTACCAGCGCAAGGAATACAAGCGCCAGTACCCTGAAGGCGAGGCTGCTGCCCATGTGGTGGGTTTCACCAACGTGGAAGATCATGGCCAGGAGGGCATGGAGCTGGCGTTCAACAACCAGCTGGCGGGCAAGCCGGGCTCGCGTCGGGTGATCAAGGACCGCCTGGGCCGTGTGGTGGAAGGCGTGGGCGAGACCGTGCCCCCGGTGGATGGCAAGAACATGCAGTTGTCCATCGACAGCAAGGTGCAGTTCTTTGCCTACCAGAAGCTGCGCGACCAGGTCACGGCCCACAAGGCCAAGGCGGGCAGCGTGGTGGTGCTGGACGCCCACACGGGCGAGGTGCTGGCGCTGGCCAACTACCCCAGCTATGTGCCCGACAAGCGGCAGAACCTGACGGGCGAGCAGCTGCGCAACCGCGCGCTCACCGACACCTTCGAGCCTGGCTCGACCATGAAGCCCATCACCATCGGCCTGGCGCTAGAAAGCGGCCGGGTGCGCCCTGAAACCGTGGTGGACACCACGCCCGGCCGCATCAACATCACGGGTTCCACCATTTCGGACACGCACAACTACGGCGCGCTCACGGTGGAAGGCGTGATCCAGAAGTCCAGCAACGTGGGCACGACCAAGCTCGCCATGCAGATGCCGGCGCGCGAGATGTGGGAGACCTTCTCGGCCGCAGGTTTTGGCCAGAAGCCGCAGATTGACTTCCCCGGTGCGGTCAGTGGGCGGCTGCGCCCGTACAAGACCTGGCGCCCGGTGGAGCAGGCCACCATGTCCTATGGCTACGGCCTGTCGGCCAGCCTGTTCCAGATGGCGCGTTCGTACACCGTGTTTGCCAACAGCGGGCGCGTGATCCCCGCGACCATGCTCAAGTCCGACCAGCCCGCCGTGGGGGTACCTGTGTTCTCCGAGCGCACGGCCGACCAGGTGCGCAAGATGCTGCAGATGGCCGCAGGGCCCGGCGGCACGGGCCAGAAGGCGCAGACCGTGGGCTACTCGGTGGGCGGCAAGTCCGGCACGGCACGCAAGCAGGTCGGCAAGAACTACGCCGTGGGCAAATACCGCGCCTGGTTCACCGGCATGGCGCCCATCGACAAGCCCCGCATCGTGGTGGCTGTGATGATCGACGAGCCGAGCAACGGCGTGTACTACGGCGGCGCCGTGGCTGCCCCCGTGTTCAGCGAAGTGGTGCAGCAGACGCTGCGCATGATGGGCGTGCAGCCCGACATGGCCGTCAAGCCGCAGATCGTGGCCAACGCGGTGGAGGAGTCGCTGTGACGGTCACACCACTGCCCCTGCTCACCTCGGTGCACGACGCCGTGGCCTGGCTGCGCGAGCGTGTCACGGGCACGCTGCAGACCGACAGCCGCCAGATCCGCCCGGGCGATGGTTTCATCGCCTGGCCCGGCGCCGCCACCGACGGCCGCGCACACATTGGCGATGCGCTCGCACGCGGGGCCGTGGCCTGCCTGGTGGAGCACGAAGGCGCCGAAGGGTTTGTGCTGGCGGGTTTGCCCGTTGCCGCACTGCACGGCCTGAAGGCCGCCACGGGCCTGATCGCCGCCGACTGGTTCGAGCACCCCACGCAGGCCCTGGACGTGCTCGCTGTGACAGGCACCAATGGCAAGACCAGCACCAGCTGGTGGCTGGCCGAGGCACTCAATGTGCTATCCAAAAATGAGCTTTACGGGCATGATGGGTGCGCGGTAGTAGGCACTTTGGGCATGGGAACTCCGCCCGCACTCACCAGCACGGGCATGACCACGCCCGACCCGGTCCGGCTGCAGCGCGCGTTCCGGCAGTTTGCCGATGCAGGCCGGGGCGCCTGCGCCATCGAGGCCTCGTCCATTGGCCTGGCTGAACACCGGATGGTGGGCACCCGCATCCGGGTGGCGCTGTTCACCAACTTCACGCAGGACCACCTGGACTACCACGCGGGCATGGCCGCCTACTGGCAGGCCAAGAGCATGCTGTTTGACTGGCCGGGTCTGCAGGCCGCCGTGGTCAACATCGACGATGCGCGCGGGGCCGAGCTGCATGCCACGCTCGCCAGTCGTAACCTGGATCTGTGGAGCGTCTCCATCACCGGCCCCGCCCGGCTGGCGGCGCGCGACATCGGCATGGGCGATGGTGGCCTGCGCTTCACCGTGGCCGAAGGCGTGCAGGCGCATGTGCTGCAGACGCGCGTGATCGGGCTGTACAACGTCTCCAACCTGCTGGGGGTGCTGGCCGGGCTGCGCGCGCTGGGTGTTCCGCTGGAGCATGCGCTGTACGCCTGCGCCCAGCTCTCACCCGTGCCGGGCCGCATGGAGCAGATCCACCAAAGCGGCCAACCCCTGGTGGCCGTGGACTATGCCCACACGCCCGATGCCCTGGAAAAAGCCCTGCAGGCCCTGCGCCCCATTGCTGCCGAGCGCGGCGGGCGCCTGTGGTGCGTGTTCGGCTGCGGTGGCGACCGCGATGCGGGCAAGCGCCCGCTGATGGGCGCCGTGGCCCAGCAGCAGGCCGACCAGGTGGTCGTGACCAGCGACAACCCGCGCAGCGAAGACCCCGCCGCCATCCTGCACCAGATCCTGCAAGGCACCATCGCCAGCACCGCCGTGCAAACCGAGCCCGACCGCGCCGCCGCCATTGCCCTGGCCGTGGCCACTGCCGCACCTGCCGATGTGGTGCTGATTGCCGGCAAGGGCCATGAAAACACCCAGGAGACGGCGGGTGTGCACCAGCCGTTCTCCGATGTGGCCCATGCGCTTGGTGCGCTGCAGGCCCGAGGAGCCCGCCCATGAGCGCCACCCCCGGCACCATGCTCACCCTGCAACAGGCCTTGGCGCTGCTGCAGCCGCAGATCCCCGCCGCGCGCCTGGTGGGCGAGGGCGCCACGCCCCTGGCCCGTGTGCACACCGACACGCGCACCCTGCAGCCCGGTGATTTGTTTGTGGCGCTCAAGGGCGAGCGTTTTGACGCCAATGCCTTCCTGGCCGATGCCCGCGCCGGAGGCGCTGCTGCGGCCATTGCCCATGGCGGCCTCGCGGCTGCGGGCTTGCCGGGCATCGAGGTGCCCGACAGCCTGGCCGCCCTGGGGGCGCTGGCCACCGGCTGGCGCGCACAGTTCAGCCTGCCGCTGATCGGCGTGACCGGCAGCAACGGCAAGACCACGGTGACGCAGATGATTGCGTCCATCCTGCGCGCCTGGCAGGGCGAGGCCGCCTTTGCCACCCAGGGCAATTTCAACAACGACATCGGTGTGCCGCTGATGCTGCTGCGCCTCACGCCCGCACACCGCGCCGCCGTGATCGAGATGGGCATGAACCACCCGGGCGAAATCGCCCAACTCGCCGCCATGGCCCGGCCCACGGTGGCGCTGGTCAACAACGCGCAGCGCGAGCACCTGGAGTTCATGCACACCGTCGAGGCCGTGGCGCGTGAGAACGGCTCGGTGTTTGCCAGCCTGCCCGCCGATGGCGTGGCGGTGTTCCCGGCGGGCGATGCCTACACGGGCCTGTGGCAATCGCTGGCAATGGCGCAGCCGGGCCGCCGCACACTCACGTTTGGCGAAGGCGGTGATGTCCGCTGCGCGCGCGCCGCCTGGGAGCGCGGCGCCTGGGCCGTGGCCATTGCCACGCCCCGGGGCGAGGTCGCCACGCGCCTGCACATCGCCGGCCGCCACAACGTGACCAATGCCCTGGCGGCTACCGCCTGTGCGCTGGCCGCAGGCGCGCCGCTGGCTGCCATTGCCCAGGGGCTGCGCGACTTCGCGCCGGTCAAGGGCCGCTCGCGTGCGTTCAGCGTGGCCGTGGCGGGCCGCGAGGTCACGGTGGTGGACGACACCTACAACGCCAACCCCGACTCCATGCGCGCCGCCATCGAGGTGCTGGCCGAACTGCCCGCCCCGCAGCTGCTGGTGATGGGCGACATGGGCGAGGTGGGCGACCAGGGGCCGCAGTTCCACGCCGAGGCCGGGGCACTCGCCCACTCGGCGGGCATTGCCCTGCTGTTTGCGCTGGGTGCGCAGTCGGTGCACGCGGCTTCGGCCTATGGCAGCAGCGCCCGGCATTTCAATGAGATGGGCGCACTGCTGGATGCGGTGCGCCAGGCCCTGCCCACGGTGGGCAGCGCGCTGGTCAAGGGATCGCGATTCATGAAGATGGAACAGGTGGTAGGGGCCATTGCCGCCGCTGCACCACCCACAGAACAACAAAAAAATTCGATGGAATCACTGGAGGGACCCCATGGCGCAACACATTGACCTTGCCCGCGTGGTGCCCGCCTTGGCCGGAGGTGCCTCATGCTGCTGATGCTGTCGCAATGGCTGCAAGGGCTGTCGCCCGAGTTCGGCTTTTTCCGCGTGTTCCAGTACCTCACCTTCCGTGCGGTGATGGCGGCCATGACGGCGCTGCTCATCGGCCTGGTGGCGGGCCCCAAGGTGATCCGCATCCTCACCTCGCTCAAGATCGGCCAGCCCATCCGGGGCTATGCCATGCAGTCGCACCTGTCCAAAAGCGGCACGCCCACCATGGGCGGGGTGCTGATCCTGCTGTCGATCGCGATCTCGACCCTGCTGTGGTTCGACCTGTCCAACCGCTTCGTGTGGATCGTGCTCATTGTCACGCTGGGTTTTGGTGCCATCGGCTGGGTGGACGACTGGCGCAAGGTGGTCAACAAGGACCCCGAGGGCATGCGCTCGCGCGAGAAGTATTTCTGGCAGTCGATCATCGGCCTGGTGGCCGCGCTGTACCTGGCGTTCAGCATTTCCGAAAGCTCCAATGCCAAGGTGTGGGAGCTGTTCGTGGCATGGGTGCAGTCCGGCTTCTCGCTCGATCTGCCCCCCAAGGCCGGGCTGCAGCTGCCGTTCTTCAAGGAGATCAGCTACCCGCTGGGCGTGCTGGGCTTCGTGGTTCTGACCTATCTGGTCATTGTGGGTTCAAGCAACGCGGTCAACCTGACCGACGGCCTGGACGGCCTGGCCATCATGCCCGTGGTGATGGTGGGCTCGGCCCTGGGCGTGTTCGCCTATGTCACCGGCAGCTCGGTGTACTCCAAGTACCTGTTCTTCCCGCACATCCCCGGCTCGGGCGAGTTGCTGATCTTCTGCGCGGCCATGGCCGGTGCGGGCTTGGCCTTTCTGTGGTTCAACGC
>CAYXSL010000033.1:0-31421 GCA_964466605.1 uncultured Verminephrobacter sp. | reverse complement strand
TGGATGGTGTCGGCAATGCCGGGGCGGCGGATCTTGACGATCACCTCGGTGCCGCCATGCAGGCGGGCGCGGTGGACCTGGGCGATGGAGGCAGCGGCCAGCGGCGTGGTATCGAACCACGCAAACACCTCCTCGGGCTCGGTGCCCAGGTCTTCGCGCAGCTGGGGGCGCAGGGCGTCCAGCGGCACGGCGGGCACCTGGCTGTGCAGCTTTTCGAACTCGGCAATCCACTCGGGGCCGAACAGGTCGGCCCGGCCCGCAAGGATCTGCCCGAACTTCACAAACGCCGGGCCCAGTTCTTCGAGTGCCAGCCGCACCTGCACCGGGGGCTCCACGCGGGCCAGGTCGGCGGCGTGCGTCCAGTTCAGCGCCTGGCCTGCGCGCTCCAGCCGGTCGGCCAGGCCCAGGCGGCGCACCGTGTCGCCAAAGCCGTGGCGCACCATCACGCCCAGGATTTCCTTCAGGCGCCCCAGGTCGCGGGCGGTGTCCAGCGTTTCGATGAGCATGGGGCCATCATAGGTTCAGAAGCCCAGCGCAGGCTTGTTCACCATCAGGTAGAACACCACGGCCATGGCCACGAAGGCCGGGTAGCCCAGGGCCTCCCACCAGCGCGCATAGCGCCAGTAGCGCGGCGGTAGCACGCCGTCGCCCTGGGCCGCCTGCGCGGCCATGTCGCGCATGCGCAGCTGCAGCCACACCACGGGCAGCCAGCAGGCCCCGGCCACGAGGTACAGCGCGATGGAAACGGCCAGCCACGGCGTGCTCCAGGGCAGCCCCGCCATGGCCGCCATGGCCAGCCCCGTGGCGGGCTGGATGAGCACCGTGGGCGTGGTGAACCACCAGTCTGCCCGCACCACCAGGCGCGTGACCACGGCCTGCGCCTGCACGTTGCCGCTGCGGTTGGTGAAGAACATGTAGAACGCCGAGCCCAGCCCGGTGCCCACCAGCAGCACGCTGGAGACGATGTGCAGCCACTTGAGGGTGAGGTACAGGCTCATAGAGACTTCGCGCGTTCGTCCTGCAACAGCACCAGCAGGATGGCGGCAATGGGCAGGTTTTTGGTCAGCGGGCCCAGCGGGTGCAGCCACCATGTGGGGTCGATGGCGCTGGCCAGCAGGGTCATGATCCCCATCAGCACCAGGGCTGCCAGGTAGGCCGCCCGACCGGGCCGCCAGGCCATCCAGACGCCCAGGGCCGCATCGGCGGCGGCACCGGCAAGGATGAGAAAGGGGGCCAGCCCTGCAATGCGGCTCCACGCAGGGGGCAGGCTGACCAGCAGCGCGCGGCTTTGCCCGTTCAGTTCCACCACGCTCACCAGGGCCGTGGCCAGCCACACGAAGACGAGGCTCCAGCGCAGCAACGCATGGGCAGCGGGCGTCATGCCTCCTCCACGATGTCCGTCACCATGCCCCACTTGGCAAACTCCGGCGCAAAGGCTGCCAGCGGCAGCAGCCCGGTGCTGGTGTGGGCGCCCAGGGGCAGGGCCTGCCCGGCGGCCAGTTGGCGTGCCAGCAGGATGGCGGCCATGCAGGGGATCTCGGGGCCGTGGTCGTGGTCGGCCGCAATGTGCCATGCACGCCGGCGCGGCTGGCCCTGGGCATCGGCGCCTGCCACCCGCACCACCATGCCGCCCAGCGGGGTGCCCAGGGCGTCGAGCACGCCGCCGGTGCGGTGCAGCAGCCCGGCCAGTTTTTCGGGGTGGAGCAGCAGGCCCCAGTGGCGCAGGGCCGCCAGGGCGGCAAAGCTGCGCTGGGCCAGTCCCACCTCCAGCGCGGCGCGGAACAGGACGCGGCCCTGCACCCGGTAGTGGGCCGGAAAAATCTCCAGGTCCGGGATGTCGCACACCGCCCCCAGGCGGGGCCGCAGGCGGTGGAACTGCACGGGCGTGGGGGCGGCCCAGCCCCGCCGGGCTTGCCAGCGGCCGCCTTCCCACACAGGGATCGGCAGCCCGCAATAGCTCAGCACGGCGGCCAGCGTGGCCTCGCCGCGTGGCGCGCGCTGTGCGGGGGCGATGCAGATGTCGATGCTGTTGATGTGCTGCCAGCCTGCGCACAGGTGGTCGATGACGGCCGACGACAGCGCGGGCACGGTGCTGGCCCCGGTGATGGCGGTGCGCCCGGCCGCCGCAAAGGGAGCCTGCAGGGCCGCAGGAAAGTCGCACACAAACCGGCGCCCGTCGGCCAGGTCGATGTAGTGTGCGCCTGCCTCGGCCGCCGCCTGGGCCACACCATGGGCCTGGGCCTGGAAAGGGCCTGCCGTGTGGATCACCAGGCCCACGCCCAGCGCGCGCAGCCGGTCGGCCAGGCCGGGTGCCTGATGGTCCAGCGCGATGCCTTGCGCGCCGTGGCCCAGCGTGTGCGCCAGGGCTTGGGCGCGTGTGGCATCGCGGCCTGCCACCAGCAGCGCGATGCCGTGGTGGGTGGCGGGGTCGCCCGCCAGGGCGCGGCAGATGCGTGCGCCGAAGTTGCCATAGCCGCCCAGGACCAGGGTTTTGAGGACAGCCATCGCTCAGGCCCCGCACGGTTGGGGGTGCCAACCTTCAAGGCGTTGCGCGTGCGTACCGGCCCGCGATCGTCTGCATTGTTTTGTCCACGCCATGGCTGCCCCGTCCTCCCCATTTTGTTGTGTGTGTCTGCGGACCATCATATGGTCAAGGGGGCCCGGATTCGGGCGGGGTCAGTTCACGATGGCAACGCCCTTGACCTGGGCAAACACCTTCTGGCCCGGCGCCAGCGCCAGCGCCTGGGCCGACCGCTGGGTGACCCGCGCGAGCAGCCGCGTGGCGCCCGCATCCAGCGCCACCATGCACTGGCCCGGGCTGTCTTCCACCACGGCTGCCACGGTGGCGGGCAGCACGTTGAGGATGCTGCTGCCTTCGGGCGCGGCCAGGGCCAGGCTTACGTCGCGGGCCTGCACCCGCAGGCGCAGCGCCTCGCCCGGGCTGCGGGCCGTGGGGTTGACCAGCAGCAACTGCCCGCCCCGGAAGGCCACGGTGGTGATGTGGTCGTGCGCATCGTGGTGCAGCACGGCGCCGTCAATCACCGTGGCGGCGGCATCTCCCTGGGCCAGGGGCAGGTCCAGGCGGGTGATCAGCTCGTGGGTACGGCCCTCAGCCAGCACCGCACCTTCGCGCATCAGCACCATGTGCCCCGCTAGCCGCGCCACTTCGTCGATGGCATGGCTCACGTACAGCACGGGGATGTCGAGCGCGCGGTGCAGCTTTTCCAGATAGGGCAGGACCTCGGCCTTGCGCTGGGCGTCCAGCGCGGCCAGGGGCTCGTCCATGAGCAGCAGGCGCGGGCTGGTGGCCAGCGCCCGTGCGATGGCCACGCGCTGGCGCTCACCGCCCGACAGTGCCTGGGGCCTGCGCTCCATCAGGGGGCCGATGCCCAGCAGTTCCACGGCCTGCTCCAGCGCCACCTGGCGGCGCGCGGGCGGCGTGCGCTTGAGGCCATAGTGGATGTTGCCGCGCACGCTCAGGTGGTCGAACAGGCTGGCCTCTTGAAACACATAGCCCAGCGCGCGTTCATGGGTGGCGCGCCAGAGGTTCTGGACGTCGTCCTGCCAAACCTCGCCATTGACCACCACGCGGCCGGGCCGGGCGCGGGCCAGGCCTGCGATACCACGCAGGCAGGTGGTCTTGCCGCAACCCGAGGGGCCGAACAGCGCCGTCACGCCGCGCCCGGGCAGGTGCAGATCCACGTCCAGCGTGAAGCCCGGGCGCACCAGGTGCAGGCGGGCGTCGATGTGGGAAGGGGCGTGCATGGTTTCCATCCAACCCTCACGACACCAGAGACCCGCGGCGCCGCGTGAGGTTCAGGCCCAGCAGCACCAGGAACGAGAAGATCACCATGCCTCCGGCCAGCCAATGCGCCTGGGCGTATTCCAGCGCTTCCACATGGTCGTAGATCTGCACCGACACCACGCGCGTTACGCCAGGGATGTTGCCGCCCAGCATGAGCACCACGCCGAACTCACCCACGGTGTGCGCAAAGCTCAGGATGGCGGCGGTGATGAAGCCTGGGCGGGCCAGCGGCAGCGCCACCGTGAAGAAACGGTCGATGGGCCCCGCGCCCAGCGTGGCGGCGGCCTCCAGCGGGCGTGTGCCGATGCTTTCAAACGCGTGCTGCAGCGGCTGCACCGCAAACGGCAGCGAGTAGATGAGCGAGCCCAGCACCAGCCCCCAGAAGGTGAAGGGCAGAGTGCCCAGCCCCAGGCTGTGCGTGAGTTGCCCGATGGGGCCATGGGGCCCCAGGGTCACGAGCAGATAAAACCCGATCACCGTGGGCGGCAGCACCAGGGGCAGTGCCACCACGGCCGACACCGGCCCGCGCCAGCGCGACGGCGTGTGTGCCAGCCACCAAGCCAGGGGCGTGCACAAGACCAGCAGCAGCACCATGGTGGTGCCCGCCAGCCGCAGCGTGAGGCCGATGGCTGCCAAATCGGCGCTGGAAAAAGGCATGGATGATTGAATGGCGCTTGTATGTAATCGAAGGCGCGGAAGGCGCGTCCAGGCGGCTGATAAAACTCAGCGCAGCGGTCCTGGCTAGGCGCTCCGTCGCAGACAGTACTGAAAGTACGGCAAGACGGGGCAACAACGCCAGGAGAGTTTTAGCAGTCACCCATCAGAAACTATAGCCGTAGGACCGGATGATGCCCTTGGCCTTGTCACCCTTGAGGTACTGCATCAGCGCCAGGGCCGCTGCATTGCCCTTGCCTGTCTCCAGCAGGGCGGCATCCTGGCGAATGGGCTCGTGCAGGTCGGCGGGCACTTGCCAGGCCGAGCCGCTCGTGATCTTTCCGTCAGCCATCACCTGCGACAGCGCCACAAAGCCCAGTTGCGCGTTGCCGGTGGCCACGAACTGGTGGGTTTGGGCAATGTTTTCGCCCTGCACGAAGCGCGGCTGCAGCCGCGCGGTCACGCCCAGCTTGTCCATGGTTTGCATGGCGGCCTGGCCATAGGGCGCGAGCTTGGGGTTGGCCAGGGCCAGGTGCTTGAAGTCGCCGGTCTTGAGCACGGCGCCCTGGGCGTCCACGTAGCCGGGCTGGGCGCTCCACAGCACCAGCGTGCCGATGGCGTAGGTGAAACGCGCGTTGGCCACGGCCTTGCCTTCCTTCTCCAGCTTGGCGGGCGTGGTGTCGTCGGCCGACAGCAGGATCTGGAACGGCGCGCCGTGGGTGATCTGCGCGTAGAACTTGCCCGTGGCGCCGAACGACAGCTCGGCCTTGTGGCCCGTGTCTGCCTCGAAGGCCGCGGCGATCTTCTGCATGGGGGCCGTGAAGTTGGCGGCCACGGCCACCGACACGGTGTCGGCATGCGCCGTGTGCAAGCTGGCCAGGGCCAGGCCGGTCAAGACAACGAGGGAACGGAGCGCGGGGACAGAGTGGCGGAGCATGGCGGTGGACGCGATGGAATCGCTATTCATTGTTGGAATAGCGAGTATAGGCAGCTTGGGGCCTGACGGAGATCACGCAGGGTTTTTGGGGTTTCGCCAGCCGGGCTTCAAATCGGCCCCGCTCCGGCGTGCCGCTGCCGGGTCAGCCAGGCCACGGCCCGGCGGGCCAGCGGGGCGGCCAGCATCACGGCCGGGAATGCAAACAGCCACCCGGTCAGCCAAGCGCTCATCCACAGGCCCGCAAAGCCCTGGTGCGGCGGCAGCGTGCGGTAGGCGGCAATGCCCGATACCAGCAGCGACATGGTGCCCGACAGGATCAGGCTGAACAGCATGGGGCCATAGCGGGCGGGGATCATGCGGCGATCTCCTCAGGGGGCAGGTGTGCGGCTGCCGCACCCAGGCGCTGCAGGGTCTGCGCAAAATGCCGGCCAAACATCCGGGCCGTCTTCACATCCCCTGGGGCAAATGCATCGGCGGGTGCGCCGTGGCTCGCCTGCGCCATCAGGCCCGACCAGGAACCCAGCCGGTTGGCGGCCTCGTCATACGGCACGCCCGCATGCTGCTCGGGCAGGATGGGGTTGCCCACCCACACCATGCCGTGCTGCATGGCAAACACAAACATCGACAGCAGCGTGGACTGCTTGTCGCCCGCAGGCAGCGATGACACGGTGAAGCCCGCCGCGAGCCGGTTCTTGAGCTGCTGCGTCCTCCACAGGCGGCCGGTGGCGTCCATGAAAGCCTTGAACGGCCCCGACACCCCGCCCAGGTAGGTGGGCGAGCCGAGGATCACGCCGTCGTAGCGCAGCAGGGCGTCGGGCGTGCCGGCCAGGTCTTCTGCCCGGACCAGTGCGGCCTGGATGCCGGGCACGCCCTGGGCGCCCTGGCCAACCTGCTGCGCGATGTGGGCAGTGTGGCCGTGGGCGCTGTGATAAACGATGGCGATGTGTTGCATGGTGTGGGTTCCGTTGCGGTGATTTTTTGAGAGAAGAGAGGGAGAGGTCAGCGTGAAACCAGGCCAATGGCCAGCGCGGACAGGTACAGGCCGAAGCCAAAAACGGTGTGGTTGGCCAGGCTGCGCAGGCAGTTCTTGAGCGGCGTGGCTGTGCGCGATGCGGCCACGCCCGCGCCCATGGCCGGTTGCATCACCAAAAGCGGCGCGGCCACAGTGCCGACGCCCAGGGCCAATGCGGGCAGCAGGGTGGGGCTGCGCACCCAGCCCGCGCCCTGGATGGCCACCAGCACGGTGGCAAAGCCCACGCCCACGGCGTAGTGCGTGAGCCAGCCCCAGGCTTGTTCACCCCGGATGGGCGCCGCCTTGGCGATGGCCGCGTGGGCGAACTGGCCGCGCAGCAGGTGGCCCACCCAGCGCCCGATGAACGCGAAGTTGAGTGTGGGTACGCCCAGGCGCTGGAGCAGCACCAGCCAGGCGTCCATGACGGCGGTGGCGCCCACGCCGACCAGCAGGGCGAGGAAGAGGTCTTGCCATTGAAAAACCATAAAAAACTCCTTGGACGGTTGACGTGAAAACGGGTTGAATTCACGATTGAAGGGACTGTAGAAGTTAAAGTCAACTTGAAGTCAAGGGCTTGAGGAAGGAGTTTTTATGGACATTGCAGAAGTCGCCAAACGCTCGGGCCTGCGGGCATCGACGCTGCGCTACTACGAAGAAAAGGGGCTGGTGCATTCGGTGGCTCCTCCGGGCGAGCGGCGCCGGTTTGCGCCCGGTGTGCTGGACCAGCTGGCGCTGATTGCGCTGGGGCAGTCGGCGGGGTTCTCGCTGGACGAGATTCGCTCGATGTTCCTGCCCGGTGGCGAGCCCGACATCGACCGGCAACTGCTCTCGGCCAAGGCCGACGAGCTGGACGCCATGGTCAAGCGCCTCAAGGCCATGAGCAACGGCCTGCGCCATGCGGCGGCCTGCCCGGCCGAAAGCCATGCGCAGTGCCCGTCCTTCCAGCGGCTGCTGAGGGCGGCGGCGGACGGCGCACTGGCGCGCCAGCAGAAGCGGGCCAAGCCGGTCACGGGGCTGCACCGCAAGGCAGGCTGAAGGCCCTGCGTGGCGGTGCCGCCCTGTGAGGCATCATCAGCCCATGCCTGCTTCTCTCTCCCTCACGGACGCGCTGGGCCATGCGCTGACCGACAAACGCATCGATATCCTGCGCCAGATTGGCGCCTGCGGCTCCATCTCGCAGGCCGCCCGCGCCGTGGGCGTGAGCTACAAGGCCGCGTGGCAGGCGGTGGACACACTCACCAACCTGGCAGGCACACCGCTGGTGGCCCGCGCTGTGGGTGGGGCGGGCGGTGGCGGCGCGCAGCTGACCGAGGCCGGCCACCAGCTGCTGGCGGCGGCCGATGCGATGGCGCAGGCGCGCGGTGCCGTGCTGGCGCGCTGGCAGGCCACGCCGCACGCGGGCCCGGCGCTGGCGCGGCTGGCGGTGCGCACCAGCATGCGCAACCAATTGCCCTGTGTGGTCGATCGGCTCACGGTGCAAGGGCAGATCGTGTGTGTGCACCTGCGGCTGGAGGGCGATGGCGCCGTGGGCGATGCGGTGGACGCCGTGGCGCTGGCCGCACGCATCACCCGAGAGAGCGCCGAGCTGCTGGGCTTGCAGACGGGGCTGGCCGTGCTGGCGCTGTGCAAGGCCACGGCGGTGCGGGTGGAGCGTGGCGGGCGTGCCGCATCTGCCCCCGCCGCTGCGGCGCCCGCTGGCACCCTGCGGCTGCCCGGCCGGGCCACGCGCGTGGTGCGCGGCGCATCGGGCGACGAGGTGTCGGCCGAGCTGGCGGCAGGCCTGCACATGGTGGGTTTTGCCGCGCCCCACAGCGGGCTGCGCGCGGGCAGTGCCGTGGTGTTGGTGCTGGAGGAAAACGCCGTGGTGCTGGCGCTCGCGGAACTCTGATGGGCGTTGTCCTGCTGGATGTTGATGCTATATATTTGATAGCTTAAAAGGCAATAGGGTCGCGCGCAGAGGCCATTTTTTGCTCAATTTTTTGACTGTGATGGACAGCGTGCGTGCGTGCGGACGGGATGGGCTGGCGCGGCGCCACTCACGGCCCCTTGGGCGTGCCCAGCTTGCGGTACACCGTGGCGCGGCTGATGCCCAGCGCGCGTGCGGCTTCGGCCACGTTGCCCCGGGCGTCCTGCACGGCCTGGCGGATCAGGGCGGTCTCGGCCTCGCGCAGTGGTGCGGCCACCGGCGGTAATGCGGGGGAGAGGGGCGCAGCCCCGGTGGGACTGAAGGGGCTGTGGGCGCCAATGCCACCATGGCCGCTGAGGCTGGGGTGCGCGGGCCACTGGGCCAGGGCCTGCAGGCGCAGGCCCGACCACAGGGGCAGATCCAGCGGCTGCACGGGGTGGCGCCGGGCCGCGTCAAACAGCATGGTCCACGGCATGGCCAGCAGGTCGCTGCAGTGGGTGGGCGCACCGGGCGCGCGCAGGGGCTGGGGCACCAGCTGGCGGGCCATGCTGTTCGCGCCCACGATGCAGCCGTCGGCGTCGAGTGCGAGCAGGCCATCGCCTTCGCCGCCCAGCGTGCAGCCGGGCCAGTTCATGCGCAGCAGCAGCGCGTGGGGGCGCTGCAGCAGCAGGGCGTCTTCCATGGCGCGGGCCGAGCGCGCGACCAGGTGGCGCAGCTCGGGCCGCTCGGGCACATCGATGCCGGTCAAGTCGAGCATGCCCACGCACTGGCCCTGGGGGTCGAACAGCGGTGCGCCCGCGCAGCTGTAGCTGCCGTTGTCGTCCAGAAAATGCTCGCCCCGGTGCAGCCACACGGGCTGCAGCTCGGCCAGCGCCGCGCCGATGGCCGTGGTGCCCACGGCGGCTTCCGAGAGGTCGATGCCCACGCGGCCGATGCTGCTGGCGCGCGGGTCGCTCGGGTCGCAGTGGCCCTGCACCTCGACCACGGTGCCCCGGGCGTCCGTCAGGATGGCGAAGTAGCGCATGCCTGCAATCGCGCGCGTGAGCTGCTGCAGCACCGGGCGCGCTGCGCGCAGCAGGGCATGGTTCTGCTCCAGGCTGTGGCGCAGGGCCGGGGCGCTCACGGCCTCGAACACCACACGCTGCGTGGGGTCCATGCCCTGGGCCAGGCAGCGCTGCCACGACCGCGCAATCCAGGGCTCCACCTCCGCGCGCAGGGGCGCTGCGCCATCCGCCAGCAAGGTCTGGCGCGCCTGCGCAATCAGCGCGTGGCGGTGGGCGGTGGAGGTGGGGGCGGAGGACAGCATGGTGATCCGAATCCTTGAGCTGCGCATGATGCGCCGGTGTGCGCTGCAACATGTTTCATTTTGAGAATATCCAGCGAGGGGCCCCGCAAATCTAGGGTTGTCCCTAGGGGTGTGCCTGGGTCGCGGGCACAAGATGCGCTGGCTTATCCAGCCAAAAACCCTTCCAGGAGACAGCCAGATGCAAGTCCAGTTCACGGTCAACGGGCGCGCTGCCAGTGTTGACGTCCCTCCCAACACCCTGCTTGTCCATGCGCTGCGAGAGCACCTGGCGCTTACCGGAACCCATGTGGGCTGCGACACCAGCCAGTGCGGCGCCTGCACCGTGCACGTCAACGGCCGCGCCGTCAAATCCTGCGCCATGCTGGCCGTGCAGGCCCAGGGGGCCGAGGTGACCACCATCGAAGGCATGGCCGCCGCCGACGGCACCATGCACCCCATGCAGGCCGCGTTCAAGGAATGCCATGGCCTGCAGTGCGGCTTCTGCACGCCCGGCATGGTGATGAGCGCGGTGGACCTGTGCCAAAACCACCCCGGCGCGAGCGAAGGCGAGATCCGCGAGCTGCTAGAAGGCAACATCTGCCGCTGCACGGGCTACCAGAACATCGTGCGCGCAGTGCAGGTCGGCCAAAAGGCCATGGCTTCCGCTTGAACATAAAGGAGAAGAACCATGGGTGCATCCGACTTTTCCAAGCTGCCGCACATTGGCGAATCGCTCAAGCGCAAGGAGGACTACCGCTTCCTGACCGGCGCGGGCCAGTACACCGACGACGTGGTGCTGGCCGCACAAAGCCATGCGGTGTTTGTGCGCTCGCCCCACGCGCACGCCAAGATCAACAGCATCAACACCATCGCCGCCAAGGCCGCGCCAGGCGTGCTGGGCGTGTTTGTGGGCACGGACGTGGCTGCCGACAACATCAACGGCCTGCCCTGCGGCTGGCTCATCACCAGCACCAATGGCGAGCCCATGAAGGAGCCGCCGCACCCCATCCTGGCGCAAGGCAAGGTGCGCTACGTGGGCGACCACGTGGCCATGGTCGTGGCCCAGACGCTGCAGCAGGCGCGCGACGCGGCCGAGTTGGTGGAGGTGGACTACGACGTGTTGCCCGCCGTGGTCAATGTGGCCGATGCCGCTGCGGGCGCGGTGGCGGGTGCCGCGCTGCACGACATTGCTCCTGACAACCACTGCTTCAAATGGGCCATTGGCGACAAGGGCGCGGTGGACGCCGCGTTTGCGGGCGCCGCCCATGTCACCCAGCTGGATTTGATCAACAACCGGCTCATTCCCAACGCCATGGAGCCGCGTGCGGCCATCGGCAGCTACAGCCGTGCCAATGACGAGTACACGCTGTACGTGAGCAACCAGAACCCGCACGTCGAGCGCCTGCTGATGACCGCCTTTGTGATGGGCCTGCCCGAGCACAAGGTGCGCGTGATTGCGCCCGACGTGGGCGGCGGCTTCGGCTCCAAGATTTATCTGTATGCAGAGGACGTGTGCCTGACCTGGGCTGCCAAGAAGCTCAACCGCAACATCAAGTGGGTGGCGGACCGCAGCGAGTCCTTCCTGTCGGACGCGCATGGCCGTGACCACATCAGCCACGCCGAAATGGCCATGGACAAGGACGGCAAGTTCTTGGCCATGCGCGTGCACACCCACGCCAACCTGGGCGCCTACCTCAGCACCTTTGCGAGCGCCGTGCCCACCATCCTGTATGCCACGCTGCTGGCGGGCCAGTACACCACGCCGCAGGTCTATGTGGAGGTGGATTCGTGGTTCACCAACACCGCGCCGGTGGATGCCTACCGGGGCGCGGGCCGGCCCGAGGCCACCTACCTGCTGGAGCGCCTGGTCACCCGCTGCGCGTGGGAGCTGGGCCTGGGCCAGGACGAAATCCGCAAGCGCAACTTCATCACCACTTTCCCGTACCAGACGCCAGTGGCGCTGCAGTACGACATTGGCGACTACCACGCGTGCATGCGAGAGGCGCAGCAGCTGGCCGACGTGGCCGGGTTTGCGGCGCGCAAGGCGGCCAGCGAGGCCAAGGGCTTCAAGCGCGGCCTGGGCTATTCGTCGTACATCGAGGCCTGCGGCATCGCGCCATCCAACATCGCAGGCGCCCTGGGCGCACGCGCCGGGCTGTTTGAATGCGGCGAGGTGCGCGTGCACCCCACGGGCAGCGTGACGGTGTTCACCGGCTCGCACAGCCACGGTCAGGGGCACGAGACCACCTTTGCGCAGGTGGTGGCGGCGCGCCTGGGCATCCCGGTAGAGAACGTGGACATCGTGCACGGCGATACGGGCCGCGTGCCGTTTGGCATGGGCACCTATGGCTCGCGCTCCATCAGCGTGGGCGGCGCGGCCATCATGAAGGCGCTGGACAAGATCGAGGCCAAGGCCAAGAAGATCGCCGCGCACTTGATGGAGGCCAGCGACGCCGACATCGACTTCAGCGGTGGCGAGTTCACCGTGCGCGGCACCGACAAGAAGATCCCGTTCGGCCAGGTGGCGCTCACGGCCTATGTGCCGCACAACTACCCGCTGGACAAGCTGGAGCCGGGCCTGAACGAAACCGCCTTCTACGACCCGACCAACTTCACCTTCCCTGCAGGCACCTACATCTGCGAAGTGGAAATCGATCCTGCAACCGGCAGCACACGCGTGGACAAGTTCACGGCCGTGGACGACTTCGGCACCATCATCAACCCCATGATCGTGGAAGGCCAGGTGCATGGCGGGCTGGTGCAGGGCATTGGTCAGGCGCTGCTGGAGAACTGCGTGTACGACCGCGAGACGGGCCAGCTGCTCACCGGCAGCTTCATGGACTACGCCATGCCGCGCGCGGATGACTTCCCCGAGTTCCAACTCGGCCATGTGTGCACCCCTTGCACCCACAACCCCCTGGGCACCAAGGGCTGCGGCGAGGCGGGGGCCATTGGCTCGCCCCCTGCGGTGATCAACGCCGTGCTCGACGCCTTGCGCCCCCTGGGCGTGAAGGACTTCGACATGCCCGCATCGCCGCACCGCGTGTGGGAAGCGATTCAGAACGCCAAGGCATAAGGAGATCGACCATGTACGCATTCACTTTCGAGGCTCCTTCTTCTACCGCTGCGGCTGCGCAACACATCGCGCAGGGCGGCAAGCTGCTCGCGGGCGGGCAAAGCCTGCTGCCATCCATGCGCCTGCGCCTGGCCAACCCCGAGAAGATCGTGGACCTGAACGGCGTGGCCGAACTCGCGGGCATCCGACGCGACGGCAATGCCCTCGTCATCGGCGCCATGACACGCCACATGGACGTAGCAAACAGCGCGGACGTGAAGGCCGCCATCCCCGCGCTGGCCGACCTGGCCGCGCACATCGGCGACCGGCAGGTGCGCGCGCGCGGCACGCTGGGCGGCTCGGTGGCCAACAACGACCCTGCGGCGTGCTACCCCAGCGCCGTGCTCGGCCTCTCTGCCACGGTGGTCACCAACCGGCGCGAGATCGCGGCCGACGACTTCTTTGTGGGCATGTACACCACGGCGCTGGAGGAGGGCGAAATCATCACCGCCATCCGCTTCCCCATCCCCCAGCGCGCGGCCTACATGAAGTTCAAGCAACCCGCGTCGCGCTTCTCGCTGGTGGGGGTGTTTGTGGCGCAGACGGGCAGCAGCGTGCGCGTGGCCATCACCGGTGCGGCGACCAGCGTGTTCCGCCACGCGGGGCTGGAGGCGGCGCTGAGCCAGAGCTTCACGCCTGCAGCTGCAGCGGGGGTGTCGATCGACGCCAGCGACCTGAACAGTGACATCCACGCCAGCGCTGCCTACCGCGCCAACCTGATCAGCGTGCAGACGCAGCGGGCGGTGCAGAAGATGCTGGGTTGAACACGGCACGCAACACCCGCAGGTCGGTTGCGACTCCTGGTTGTCCCGACCTGCGGCTGGCGTTGCGCGCAGCCTCTTTCGCTCGTACAGAGCCTTCGAATCCGGGGGCTGCGTTTGAAAAGGTTGGTTTTCTAGAAAAATATGCCTCTTGCGCGCGTCCATCAAACGCAGGTAGCTATCAAAAAAATAGCAATGAGTTTGCTAACGACCGTTGATGCCCTGGTGCACGCCCTGCAAGGCGTGGGTTACTTCGCCGACCGGCGCCTGGCCACGGCCGTGTTCCTGGCGCTCAAGCTGCAGCGCCCGCTGTTGCTGGAGGGTGAGCCCGGCGTGGGCAAGACCGCGCTGGCCAAAGCCCTGTCGGAAGTGCTGGCGCGCAGCCTGATTCGCCTGCAGTGCTATGACGGCCTGGAGCAGCGCGAGGCGCTGTATGAGTGGAACTACGCCGCCCAATTGCTGCACATGCGCGCGGCGGAGGGCCAAGGCAGTGCCGACATGGCGCAGGTGGAGCGCGAGGTGTACCAGGATCGCTACCTCATCCGCCGCCCCTTGCTGCAGGCGCTGCAGGCCCCCGCGCCCGGCGCGCTGCTGCTGATCGACGAGGTGGACCGCGCCGACGAGCCCTTCGAAGCCTTTTTGCTCGAATACCTGGGCGAGTACCAGGTAAGCATCCCCGAGATCGGCACCGTGCGCGCCACGGCCACGCCGGTCACCCTGCTCACCAGCAACCGCACGCGCGACCTGCACGACGCCGTCAAGCGCCGCTGCCTGTACCACTGGCTGGACTACCCCGAGCGTGAGCGCGAACTGGCCATCGTGCGGGCTCAGGTGCCGGGCGCCAGCGCAGCGCTGGCTGCGCAGGTGGCCGAGTTTGTGGGCCGCCTGCGCAGCCAGCCCTTTGCCAATGCCTTTCAGCGCGCGCCGGGCATTGCAGAGAGCGTGGAATGGGCCAAGGCGCTGGTCGCGCTCGACACCCTCGTGGTGGACCCGGAGGTGGTGTCCGACACGGCCGGCATCTTGTTCAAGCAGCGCGAGGACGTGGCGGCGCTCACGCGCGACATGGCGGTGCAGCTGCTGCAGCCCGGCGACACCGATGCATGAGAGCCGTCCCATGGCTGAGGGCGCGATGGTCTCCCAACTCGGCGATGCCCGCACCGGCAAACTTGCCGACAACCTGAGCGGCTTTGGCCGCACCCTGCGCCGCGCCGGTGTGCGCGTGGACGCCGCCCGCATGGCGCTGGCCCAGCAGGCCGTGATGCTGGTGGGGCTGCAGCGCGAGGACTTTTGCGCCGCGCTGGAGGCCGTGCTGGTCAGCCGCGAGCAAGACCGCATGGTGTTCCGCGAGCTGTTCGACGCGTACTTTCGCAACCCCAACGTGGCCCAGAAGCTGCTGGCGCAGATGCTGCCCAGCGCCGAATCGAAGGCCGAACCTGCCAAGCGCCGGCCTCGGGTGAGCGAGGCGCTGGCCCCGGTGCGTGCCGCGCGCAATGCACCGCCGCCGCGCGAAGAAGACAAGGTCGATTTCGATGCCGCCATGACGGCCAGTGACCTGCAGCGCCTGCGGCAGGCCGACTTCAACCAGCTCTCGGCCAGTGAGTACCTGCTGGTAGAGCGCCTGGCGCGCGAGATCCCCTTGCCCCTGCCGCACTACGCAGCCCGCCGCACGCGCCCCGGGGTGCGGGGCAGCCGCCCGCACTGGCCGGGCGCCATGCACCTGGCGGCGCGCAGCGGTGGCGAGGTGCTGCGTGTGCCCCTGCTGCAGCGCCGCCAGCAACCCCTGCCGCTCTTGGTGCTGGTGGATGTGTCGGGCTCCATGGAACGCTATGCGCGGCTGCTGCTGGCCTTTTTGCACGCCGCCACGGCGCCGTGCCACACCGGTGCCGTGGGCGGGGCCGTGCGCCGCGACGTGTTTGCGTTTGGCACCGGGCTCACCGATCTTACGCCCGCCTTCCGCCTGGCCGACACGGACGCCATGCTGCAGGTGGCCAGCCAGTCCATCAACGACTTTGCGGGCGGCACGCGCATGGGCGACAGCCTCGCCCAGTTGCGGCAGCAGCATGCGCGGCGCCTGGTGGGGCGGCGCACGCTGGTACTGTTGATCAGCGATGGGCTCGACACCGGCGCCCCCGAGGTGCTGGAGCACGAACTGGCCTGGCTGCGCCGCCACTGTGGCCGCCTGCTGTGGCTCAACCCCTTGCTGCGCTTTGAAGGCTATGCGCCCGCGGCACGGGGTGCGGCGGCCTTGCACCGCCAGGCCCATGGCATGGTGGCCGTGCACAACCTCAGCCGCCTGCAAGACCTGGCCGCCAGCCTGGCCAGCGTGCTGCGGCAATGACCGATTTCGACCAGAACCCAACCCCACAACAAGGAACCCACCATGGAAATGCAAGCCAGCCGCACCCTTGCCGTGAGCCAGCAGCAGGCTTGGGAAGCGCTCAACGACCCCGAAGTGCTCAAGCTGTGCATTCCCGGCTGCGACAAGGTGGAGCCCACGGGGGACAACCAGTACGCCGTGGCCATGGCGCTCAAGATCGGGCCCGTGTCGGCCAAGTTCGCGGGCAAGATCACGCTGTCGGACATCGTTCCGCCCGAGAGCTACAACATCGCCTTTGATGGCTCGGGCGGCGTCGCGGGCTTCGGCAAGGGCAATGCCCAGGTCAAGCTGGTGCCTGTGCCCATCGATGGCGCGGGGCAGGCCAGCTGCGAGCTGCACTACACCGTGCACGCCACCGTGGGCGGCAAGATCGCCCAGCTGGGCCAGCGGCTCATCGACGGTGCGGCCAAGACCATGGCGGAGGATTTTTTCAAGCGCTTCGACAACGAGATGCAGCGCCGCTTTCCGCGCGCCGATTTGCCGCAGGCTGGTGCTTCGGATGCCGTGCAGGCTGAAGCTATTGCCCCACCGGCTGGGGGAAGTGGTGCTCTGCAGGGCGGGGGTATCCCTGCATGGGCGTGGGGTGTTGGTGCGGGGGCCCTGGTGTTGCTGGCTTGGTGGTTCAATCGCGGCTGAGTGGTCCGGGTACCCAGAGGAAGCGAGTCATGGAAAATTTGGACGTTGTGGTGTTGCGCACCCTGCAGGGTTGGCGGGCGCAAGGGCGCAGGGCCCTGCTGGCCACGGTGGTGCGCACCTGGGGCTCATCGCCTCGGCCCGTGGGTTCCATCATGGCGCTGTGCGAGGATGGTGCTGTGGTGGGCTCGGTGTCGGGCGGCTGCATCGAGGACGACCTGATCGACCGCCACACCCGTGCCTACGCGCAGGCCGCTGCGGCAATACCCGGCGGTGCCCACAGCATCCCCAGCGGGCCACCGTCGTTTGTCAAGTATGGCATCAGTGCCGACGAAGCCCACCGCTTTGGCTTGCCCTGTGGCGGCACGTTGGAGCTGCTGCTGGAGTACGACCCCGATCCCACCCTGCTGGCCGCGTTGATTGCCCAGCTGGCCGCTGGGCGCCTCATGCAGCGCACGGTGCGCCTGGCCGATGGTGCCGTGACCCTGGTGCCCGCGCAGTCGCCAGAAGAACTGGCGGTAGATGACCAGGAGCTCACCAACACTTTCGGGCCGGAGTACCGCATGCTCCTCATCGGCGCGGGGCAGCTCGCCGAGTACCTGGCCACCATGGCCTTGTTCAACGGCTTTGCCGTGACGGTGTGCGACCCGCGCGAGGAGTACCGGGGCAGTTGGAGCGTGGCGGGCGCCACCGTGGTGAGCGACATGCCCGACGACGTGGTGCTGGCCTTCAGGCCTGACCGCCGCAGCTGCGTGGTAGCCCTCACGCACGACCCCAAGCTCGATGACCTGGCGTTGCTGGAGGCGCTGAACACCGAGGCGTTCTATGTAGGCGGCATCGGCTCGCGCCGCAACAACGAGGCCCGCCGCGCGCGCATGATCGAGCACTTCGACCAGACTGAGGCCAGCCTGGCGCGCCTGCGCGGCCCCATCGGCATCTACATAGGCAGCAAGACACCGCCCGAGATCGCGGTGAGCGTGATGGCCGAGATCCTGGCCGTAAAGAACGGCGTGGCGTTGCCGCGCGACGTGGAGGTGGCCCAGGCCAAGAACGAGCGGGAGATGGCGCACAACGATGCGGGCGCGCGGGTGTGCGGCGTGGGTTGACGGCGCAGGGCCAGTTCTGCGCAGCTCCGTGCCGTACTGTCGGGCCCAGAGGGCATCCTTCTCAAACGAGCCCTCTCAGCTTTCGATCACCACCGGGCCACCTTTGGCAATGCCCCGCTGGTAGGCCGGGCGGGCCGCCATGCGCTGCTGGTAGGCCCGCAGGTGCGGGCTGCCGCTGGCGTCGTTGGCGCGGGACAGCAGGGCCTCCACCGCAAAGCTCATCTGGAAGTCGGCCATGCTGAGGTGTTCGCCCGCAAACCAGCGGTGGGTGGCCAGGTGGGCTTCGATGAAGGCCAGCGCGCTGTCCACGTTGGGGTCGATGAGCTTCTTCTGCACCGTGCCGCACAGCTGGCGCGCAATGGGCTTCACGAAGAAGGGCATGGGCTGGGTGGGGATGGTCATGAACACCAGTTTCATCACCAGCCAGTTCATGAGCGAGCCCTCGGCATAGTGCATCCAGAAGCGGCACTGGCGGTGCTCGGGTGTGCGCAGCGCGGGCTGCAGGTGGGCCAGGTCGCCGCTAGCCTGGGCGCCGTAGGTCTCCACCAAGTACTCAATGATCGCGCCGGATTCGGCAATCACTTCGCTGCCATCGGTGATCACGGGCGATTTGCCCAAGGGGTGGATCTTTTTCAGCGCGGGGGGCGCCAGCTTGGTGGCCTTGTCACGCTGATAGATCTTGAGTTCGTAGGGCACCCCGAGTTCTTCCAGGAGCCAGAGAATGCGCTGCGAGCGCGAGGTTTCGAGGTGGTGGACGGTGATCATGGGGGGATATTAGGGCTTGTAAGCCATGCCGTCCGCAGGGGTGGGCGATGCCTGAAAAGCAAAAAGCCCTCTTGCGAGGGCTCTTGTGCTAGGTGCCGGCGACAAGCCGGCCCATGGCGATCTGGCGATCAGCCGCCCTTCTTGGAGCGCTTGCCAGGGTTCTTCTTGCTGCGGGTTGCCACGCCGCGCTCCAGGCTGACGCGCTGGCCACGGCCGGGGGTGGCCAGGGTGTAGCCGGGCACGGGCGTAGGGCGGGGGGTGCGCTTGCGGTCTGCTTCGGTGACGATCTTGTTGCCCATGGTAGGTCTCTGAGTTGGTGGAAAAAACAGGGATTTTAGGCTACTGCCGGGCCTGCGGGGTTTTTGCGGGCTGCTACGCGATTCCGAAGGCGTCCCGCAGGGCCGCACAGAAGTCGGCGCTGCCGCTGATCGTCAGCGAGAGGGTGGTGCGGGGCGGCGCGGGGTGGCCGGGGGTGGAGTGCAGGCCGTGGGCGGCCAGGTCCAGCTCCAGCACCAGCGGTGTGCTGACTTCCTGCACGCCCTGCAGGTCGTACTGCCATTCCCCCCCTTCCTCCAGGGGGGCACAGGCGTCGGGCCAGTTCTGGTGGGCCCAGGCCAGCACCTGGATGATTTCGGCATGCAGGGCCGCGAGCTGCCCGGGCGATGCGCTCGCCATGGCATCCAGGGTGCCCGTGCCGTCGGCGTCTTCGCTGTAGTCAAAGTCCAGGTAGTTCAGGCGCATGGTTCAGGGGGCGGGGTAGAGATGTCGGGGACAAGAAGAGGAGGATAAGGGCCCAGGCTGCACAAGGAAGGCAAGTGGGCGGGGCATGTGGCGGGTCATGCCCAGGTGCGGCCCAGGGCCAGCGCGGCCTCTCCCAGGCGGGGCACCAGCTGCAGCGCCTGGGCCAGCGGCATGCGGGCTGCCGGGGCCTGCAGGGCCACGGCGCTGCGCACCTGGCGCCGTCCGCTGGCCAGCACGGGCACGGCCACGCAGACGAGGCCATCCACAAACTCCTCGGCGTCGGTGGCGTAGCCCTGGCGCAGGATCTGCTCCAGTTCGGCCTCCAGCGCGGCGCGGTCGGTCAGGGTGGTGGCAGTGTGGCGGGTGAGTGGCAGGCCGTCCAGGATGGCCGCCCGGCGCGCGGGCGACAGGTGGGCCAGAAACAGCTTGCCGCTGGCCGAGCAATGGATGGGCACCCGGGTGCCCGGCCGCAGCTCCATGCGCAGCGGAAACGCCGACTCCACGCGGTCCAGGTAGATCACTTCGGCGCCGCTGAGCGCAGTGAGGTTGCAGCTCTCGCCAATGTCGGCCACCAGCTGGCGCAGCACGGCGTGGCGTACGCCATGCTGTGTGCCTGCGCTGAGCGTGCTCTCGGCCAGGCGCAGCAGGCGCGGGGCCGGTGTGTAGCGGCGGCCATCGGGTTCGCGGGCCAGCAACTCCCCCCGTTCCAGTTGACCCAGCATGCGGTGCACGCTGGGCTTGGGCCAGCCGGTGGCCTCGATGGCATCGGCCAGGCTGAAGGGTCGGCCAAGGGCGCACATGGTTTCCAGCAGCTCGAACAAGCGCAGGCTGGGCGGGGAGTCAGGCGATGCCATTGCGAAAAATCCCGGAATTCGAGACGAATTCATAAAACATTTCGGGATTATTGGTCATTGTGGCTAAGCTGCAAACCCATATCTCACGGGGACTCCATGGCAGCGACTTTCCAGAACGCGGTACTCACCGGCGCCTGTGGCGGGCTGGGCCAGGCCCTGGCCCGTGCGTTGATTGCCCAGGGCGCGAGCGTGGCGCTGGTGGGCCTGCACCGGCCCACGCTGGAGGCGCTGGCCGAACTCGCTCCCGGGCGGTGCGCGGTCTACACGCCCGACGTGGCCGACAGCGCCGCCATGCAGGCCATGGCGGCGGACTGGACCGCCCGTGCGGGCTTGCCTGACCTGGTGATCGCGAACGCCGGTGTGGCCGGGGGCTTCGATACGACGCAGGCCAGCGACTTGGCCGTGCTGCGCCGCATGCTGGAGATCAACCTGCTGGGCGCGGCCACCACCTTCCAGCCCTTCGTGGCGGCCATGCGCGAGGCGCGGCACGGCGCGCTGGTGGGCGTGGCCAGCATCGCGGGCTGGCGCGGCATGCCGGGCAACGGCGCGTACTGCGCCAGCAAGGGCGGCCTGATCCGCTACCTGGAAAGCCTGCGCGCCGAGCTGCGGCCCGCCTCGGTGCTGGTGAGCACCGTGAGCCCCGGCTACCTGCGCACCGCGCTCACGGCCGGCAACCGTTTTGCCATGCCGGGCCTGATGGAGCCCGATGCGGCCGCCCGGGACCTGCTGGCGGGGGTTGCGCGGGGGCGCACCCACATCGTGCTGCCGGCGCGCATCGGCTGGCTGGCGCGGTTGCTGAACCTGCTTCCCGAAGCGCTGCACGACCAGCTGCTGCTGGGCCAGCCGCGCAAGCCGCGCTTGGGGGAGGCGGGGGCCACGGCCATCCCGGGCCTGTCGGCACCCGCAGAGACACCGATCACCAGTGAAAGCAAGAACACATGACAACGGAGACAGCACCTACCGTGACCGACACCCGCACCCAGATCGCCCTGGTCGGCGCCGGCCCCAGCGGCCTGGCCGCCGCCCGCAACCTGCAGAAGGCGGGGCTGGCTTTCCAGGGCTTCGAGGCCCACACCGACGTGGGCGGCCTGTGGAACATCGACAACCCGCGCAGCACGGTCTATGAGTCGGCGCACCTGATCTCCAGCAAGCACACCACGGAGTTCACCGAGTTCCCCATGCGCGCCGAGGTGGCCGACTACCCGAGCCACCGCGACATGCGCCAGTATTTCTTCGACTTCGCAGAGCGCTTCGACCTGC
This sequence comes from uncultured Verminephrobacter sp., assembly GCA_964466605.1. GTDB lineage: Bacteria > Pseudomonadota > Gammaproteobacteria > Burkholderiales > Burkholderiaceae_C > Acidovorax. The sequence continues at coordinate 10,210 of CAYXSL010000033.1, read as the reverse complement.
GCCGCCACTACCGCTTCGGCACCCGCGTGCTGCGCGTGGAGCCGGTGGGCGAAGGCGCGGCGCCGCTGTGGCGCATCACCTGGACCGAACAGGGCGGCCCCGAACAGGTTGCGGAGTTCCAGGGCGTGGTGATCGCCAACGGCACGCTGGCCGAACCCAACATGCCGCGTTTTGACGGCCAGTTTGACGGCGAGCTGTTGCACACCAGCGTCTACAAAAGCGCCGAGCTGTTCAAGGGCAAGCGGGTGCTGGTGGTGGGCGCAGGCAATTCGGGCTGCGACATCGCGGTGGATGCGGTGCACTATGCGCAAAGCGTGGACCTCTCGGTGCGGCGCGGCTACTACTTCGTGCCCAAGTATGTGTTTGGCAAGCCGGCCGACACGCTCGGGGGCCAATTCAAGATGCCGCCCTGGCTCAAGCAGAAAATCGACAGCGTGGTGCTGCAGTGGTTCACGGGCGACCCGGCGCGGTTTGGCCTGCCCAAGCCCGACTACAAGATGTACGAATCGCACCCGGTGGTGAACTCGCTGGTGCTGCACCACCTGGGCCATGGCGACATCCATGTGAAGCCCGACATCGCGCGCTTTGACGGCCGCACGGTGCACTTCAAGGACGGCCGTGCGCAGGACTACGACCTGGTGCTGTGCGCCACGGGCTACAAGCTGCACTACCCGTTCATCGACCCGGCCCTGCTCAATTGGCAGGGCATGGCGCCGCAGCTATATCTCAACATCCTCTCGCCGCGTTTCGACAACCTGGCGGTGATGGGCATGATCGAGGCCAGCGGCATCGGCTGGCAGGGCCGCTACGAGCAGGCCGAGCTGGTGGCGCGCTTCTTCAAGGCCCAGGCCGCGGGCTCGCCGCGCGCCCAGGCGCTGCGCCAGGCCAAGGCGGGGCCGCCGCCCGACTTGTCGGGAGGGTTCAAGTACCTCCGGCTCGAACGCATGGCGTATTACGTTCACAAGGACACCTACCGCAATGCGGTGCGCGCGGCTTCGGCTGCGCTCGCTTGAAAGGACCGCCATGCTGCCCGTCGATGAAATCAGGCTTAACTTCAATCCGGCCTCTCTGGCGGTGCTGAACGTGGTGCTGGGCTTTCTGATGTTCGGCATCGCGCTCGACACGCGGGTGGCCGACTTCAAGCGCGTGCTGCGCATGCCGGGCGCCATGGCCGTGGGCATCGCGGCGCAGTTCATCGTGCTGCCGGCCGTGACCTTCGGGCTCACGCTGCTGCTCTCGCCTGGTCCCAGCATCGCGCTGGGCATGATCCTGGTGGCGTGTTGCCCGCCGGGCAACGTGAGCAACATCCTCACGCACCGCGCCGGGGGCAATGTGGCGCTGTCGGTGTCGATGACGGCCATCTCCAACGCGCTGGCCATTGTGCTCATGCCGCTGAACTTCGCGTTCTGGGGCGGAATGCATCCGACCGCGTCCACGCTCCTGCGCAGCATCGCGCTCGATCCGCTGGAGATGGCGGGGCACATCGTGGCCATCATCGGTATCCCCTTCGTGCTGGGCATCCTGTGCGCGGAGAAGCTGCCGCGGCTCACGCAGCGTGTGCACAAGCCAGTACGCATCCTGAGCTTTCTGTGCCTCATCGGCTTCATCGTCGGGGCGGTGGCGGGCAACTGGCGCTACTTCCTCGACTACGTGGGTCTGGTGCTGCTGGCCGTGGCGCTGCACGATGCGCTGGCCTTCGGCACGGGCTACGCCTGTGCGCGCCTGAGTGGCCTGTCCGACTACGACCGGCGCGCCGTGAGCATCGAGGTGGGCATCCGCAATGCCGGGCTGGGCCTGGTGCTGATCTTCAGCTTCTTCGGCGGCCTGGGCGGTATGGCCGTGGTGGCGGGCGTGTGGGGCTTCTGGGACATCATTGCGGGCCTGGCACTCGCGGGCTGGTGGGGGCGGCGCCCGCCCGTGGTGCCGCACGCTGCTGCGGCGGCGCAGGAGGGCGGCGCATGATGGACCGCATCCTCGTGACCGGGGCCGACGGATTTTTGGGCCGCAGTGTGGTGGCGGCCCTGGCGCGCGAAGGCGCAGGCCAAGGTGTACAGGCCATCGTCGCCGCCGATGTGCGCGAAGTGCCGGCCGAGCGCCGCCTGCCCGGCGTGACCTATATGGTGCAGGACGTACGCGATCCCGCGCTGGTGCAGACGCTGTCTGCGCATGGCATCCAGAGCGTGGTGCATCTGGCCTCCATCGTCACGCCCGGCAAGGGCTCCAGCCGCGAGTTTGAATATTCCGTGGATGTGCTGGGCAGCCAGAACGTGCTTGATGCATGCGTGGCCACGGGCGTGCAGCACCTGGTGGTCAGCTCCAGCGGCGCGGCCTATGGTTACCACGCCGACAACCCCGCCTGGCTGCGCGAGACGGATGCGCTGCGCGGCAACGAGGTGTTCGCCTATGCCCACCACAAGCGGCTGGTGGAGGAGATGCTGGCGCGCTACCGCACAGAGCACCCCCAGCTTGCGCAGACCGTGCTGCGCATCGGCACCATCCTGGGCGAGCGGGTGGACAACCAGATCACCGCACTGTTCGAGAAACCACGCCTGCTGGCCATCCGCGGCAGCGCCAGCCCCTTCGTTTTCATTTGGGACGAGGACGTGACCGGCGCCATCCTGCACGCGCTGCGCACCCGTAGGGCGGGCTGCTTCAACCTCGCGGGTGACGGCGCGCTGCCCCTGCGCGAGATCGCCCGGCGCCTGGGCAAGCCGGTGCTGGAGCTGCCGGCCGGTCTGCTGCGTGCGGCACTGGCCGTGGGCTCCACGCTGGGGGTGAGCCGCTATGGCCCGGAGCAGCTCGACTTTCTGCGCTACCGCCCGGTGCTGCTCAACACTGCGCTCAAGGAGGGGCTGGGCTATGTGCCTGGCAAGACCAGCGCCCAGGCCTTCGAGGCCTTCGTGGCCGCCCGCGCCCGGCAGGGGCGGCCCGTGGCTGCGGCGGCGCCGGCGGTGGCTGCATGAGCGCGCATGTGGCGCTGAGCCGGGGCGACCTGTTGCGCGCATTGGCCGTGGTGGTCATCTGGGGGCTGAACTTCGTGGTGATGAAGCTCGGCTTGCAGGGCCTGAGCCCCATGCTGCTGGGGGCCTTGCGTTTCACGGCCGCATCGCTGCCTTTTGTGCTGTTCGTGCCGCGCCCTGCCATGCCCTGGCGCTTTGTGCTGGGCTATGGGTTGGCGCAGGGGCTGGGGCAGTTTGGGTTTCTGTTCCTGGGGCTGCAGCTGGGCATGACGGCGGGCATGGCGTCGGTGGTCATGCAGACGCAGGCGTTTTTCACCCTGTTGCTGGCAGCACCGCTGCTGGGTGAGCGCGCCAAACCCTGGCAATGGTGGGGGCTCACGCTGGCGTTTGGGGGGCTCATGACCATTGGCCTGGCGCATGGCGAGGGGCCGGGGCAGATGACGCTGGCCGGGTTCGTGCTCACGCTCGGGGCGGCCTTCATGTGGGCGGTGTCCAACCTGGTGGCGCGCCGTGCGGCACAGGCCGGGGCCTACGCACCGTTCCCCTTCATCGTGTGGAGCAGCCTGGTGCCCATCGTGCCGTTCTTTGCCCTGGCGGTGTGGAGCGAAGGGCTGGACGGCGTGGGGGCGCAGCTGCAGGCCATCAACGGCACGGCGCTGCTGGCCGTGGGCTACCTGGCCTTTCTGGCCACCTTGCTGGCGTACACGCTGTGGACGCAGCTGCTGCAGCGCCATGCGGCCGGGCGGGTCACGCCGTTTTCGCTGCTGGTGCCCGTGGTGGGGCTGTGGGCGGCTTATGCGTTTCTGGGCGAGACCCCCTTGCCGCTGCAATGGGCGGGCGCGGCGGCTGTGTTGTGCGGGCTGGTGGTGAACCAGGCCGGGGGCTGGCTGTGGGCGCGGCGTACCGCAGGTTCCTAGAATCCCTGCTTTCGCTATCGAGGAGACCAGGTGGCTGAGCGCTTTTTGTTGCAGGTGGATGGACTGCGGTTTTCTTACCCCGAGTGTGCGGTGTTGAACGGGCTGTCGCTGGCCTGGCCCGCTGGCCTGGCGCTGGTGCGCGGCGACGAAAGCAGTGGCAAGACCACACTGCTGCGCCTGCTGGCGGGGGAGCTCACGGCACAGGCCGGGCGCATCACGCTGCAGGGCGTGGGGCGGAGCGATGCCTCCAAGGCGTATGCGCACAACGTCTTCTGGGCCGACCCCCGCGCGGGCGACCTGGACAAGCTCACCGCCCAGGGCTGGCTGGACAGCCTGCCCGCCCGCTACCCGTTGTGGGACGTCGCCGCGCTGGCTGCGCACACTGAAGGCTTCGCGCTGCACGAGCACCTGCACAAGCCGTTCTATGCGCTGTCCACCGGCAGCAAGCGCAAGGTGCTCATGGCCGGGGCCCTGGCCTCGGGCGCGCCCCTGACATTGATCGACGAGCCCGTGGGTGGGCTGGACAAGCCCTCCATCCGCTATCTGGCACAGGCCCTGGCATCCCAGGCCGCCCGGCCGGACCGCCTCGTCGTGGTGGCGCACTACGAAGCCCTGGCGGATGTGCCTTGGGGTACGGTGGTGGATCTGGTGCGGTTGTAGGCCCTTCAAGGGCTTCTGTGGTCCGGGCAGCAGTTCGCAGAGGCCTGCCGTAGACTGTTCGGCTTCTCTTCCCCCTTTCTCCCGCAAGGACCGCTCCATGGACGCGCTGTTATTCGTGCCGGTGGCCATCGCTATCTCGCTGACCCCGGGGCCCAACAATTTCTGTGGCCTCAACAACGGCATCCGCGCTGGCGTGGGGGCCGCCCTGATCGCCACCGTGGGCCGTGCGGCGGCGTTCGCCATCTTTCTCACGGTGTCGGCCGTGGGGCTGGGGGCCATGCTGCTTGCGTCCGAGGCCGCCTTCACGGCGGTGAAATGGGTGGGCGCGGCCTACCTGTTCTGGCTGGGCTGGCGCGCCTGGCGCAGCCGCGAATTCAGCGGCCTGGCGCTGGACGATGCGCCGGGCAATGGCGCGCAGCCGGGCCAGCCGGCACCGGTGAACCTGCGGGCCCTCATCGCGCAAGAGTTTCTGCTGGGCATCACCAACCCCAAGGCCATCATCCTGTTTGCGGCGATCTTCCCGCAGTTCATCGATCCGGCGCAGCCGGCAGCGCGCCAGTTCCTGGTGCTGGGCTCCATTTACCTGGGCAGCGAGTTCGTCTCGACCGCCGTGTACGCCAGCTTTGGCCGCCAGATCCGCCGCTTCATCCGCACCTCGCGCGGGGTGGCGCGGCTGAACAAGGCCACGGGCGGTTTCTTCATGGGGGCCGGTGGCCTTTTGTTGGCCACCAACCGCTGATCTCCCGGTGTGGGGGCCCCGGTAAACCCCGCCCAAAGCACGCGTAAATCCTCGGTAAAGGGGCCCCTCCTGGCGGCAAACCCCGGGGGGGCGTTGGCTACCATACCTCTTTGCCCATTCACCGTTGCGCCTGACCATGCCCTTGATCCGTTCGTTTGCCCGCTCGCAGCGGTCTGCTGTTTCTCAGTGGGGCAAGCTGCGGCTGCTTCCTTCCGTGTTGCTGGCGGCTCTGCTGGTGGGCGCCGTGGGGGGCGGGGCCTGGTGGTGGAAGCAGCGCCAAGAGGCGGCCACTGCGCAGGCGGCCGGTGCCGGCGCCGCAGGCCCTGCCGGGCGCAAGCCAGCGGGCGGTCCGGGCCGGTTTGGCGGTGGGGGCGTCCAGCCCGTGTCGGTGGGCACGGTGCAGCGGGGCGATGTGCGCGTGGTGGTGAGCGCCATCGGCACCATGAGCGCCCGAGCCACGGCCGTGGTGCGCGCCAAGGTGAGCGGCGAGCTGGTGGCGGTGCGCTTTAAGGAGGGTGACGAGGTGCGCGCAGGCCAGGTGCTGGCCGAGATCGACCCGCGCAGCTACCAGGCCGCGCTGTCGCAGGCGCAGGGTACGCTGCAGCGCGACCAGGCCCTGCTCAAGAACGCGCAGCTCGACCTCAAGCGCTACCAGGATCTGCTGGCACGCGACTCCATCGCCAGCCAGCAGGTGGACACCCAGGCCGCGCTGGTGCGGCAGCTGGAAGGCACCGTCGCCTCGGACCAGGCCCAGGTGGATGCCGCGCGCCTGCAGCTGAGCTACACCCAGGTCACTGCGCCGTTCGCTGGCCGGCTGGGCCTGCGCCAGGCCGACAAGGGCAACGTAGTGGGGCCGAGCGATGCCAGTGGCCTCGTCACCATCAACCAGGTGCGGCCCATGGATGCAGCGTTTTCCGTGCCCGAGGCGCACCTGCCGCAAATGCGCCGCCGCTTGGCCGCTGGCGAGGAGCTGCCCGTGGAGCTGTGGGACCGCGATGCCCGCCGTCAGCTGGCCAAGGGGCGCGTGGTGGCGCTGGACAACGCCATCGACACCGCCACGGGCACCATCAAGGTCAAAGCCGCCTTTGCCAATGACGACGGCGCGCTGTACCCCAACCAGTTCGTCAATGTGCGCCTGCAGGTCAACCTGCTTGAAGCGGTGCTCACCGTGCCCACCACGGCCGTGCAGAACAACTATGTGTACCTGGTGCAGGAAGACAGCACGGTGACCCAGCGCCGCATCCGCGTGGGGGTGACCGATGGCGAGCGCGTGAGCATCGAGGGCGAGCTGCGTGAAGGCGAGCAGGTGGTCACCGATGGCATTGACCGCCTGCGCGAAGGCGCCAAGGTCGCCGTGATCGACGCCGGGGCCGTGACCCGCGCCGACCAGGCCGCCCAGGACCAGGCTGCGCAGCGCCGGGCCTTCATGGCATCGCTGCCGCCCGATGTGCGCGAAAAGCTGCAGAAGATGAGCCCCGAAGAGCGCCGCGCCTTTTTGCGCGAGCGGCGGGCACAGATGGGGGCGCGTGATGCGGCGGGCGCTGCTGCCCCGGGCGCGTCGGCGGCCTCCGGGGCCGTTGCACCCGCTGTACCTGCTTCTACCCCGGCGCGCGCAGAGGCATTGCCTCGCGCCACCCCACGCAAAGAGGGCGCCGCACCCACTGCCGCGGCACCCGCTACTGCGTCGGAGCAGCCGCCCTCCGAGCCGCCACGTGGCATGCCGCCGCAGGTGAAAGCGCTGCTCGACCAGATGCCCGCCGATGAACGTGCCCGCGTGATGGCTCTGCCGCAGGACGAGCGCCGCGCCTACATCCGCGAGCGGCTGCAACAGCAGCAGCCCCAGGGCGGCGCGACCGGCCCGGCGCGCTGAGCGCAGCCGCTCCCGGTCTCCCCCTGCCTGTTTTGCCAGCGCCTCCGTCGCCATGAACCTGTCGCGCCTTTTTATCCTGCGTCCCATCGCCACCGCATTGCTCATGGTGGCGATCCTTATCGCGGGGCTGATGGCCTACCGGCTGCTGCCCACCTCGGCCCTGCCAGAGGTGGACTACCCCACCATCCAGGTCACCACGCTCTACCCCGGTGCCAGCCCGGACGTGATGACTTCCAACGTCACCGCGCCGCTGGAGCGCCAGTTCGGCCAGATGCCGGGCCTGTCGCAGATGTCGTCCACCAGCTCGGGCGGGGCCTCGGTGATCACGCTGCGTTTTGCGCTCGACATGGCGCTGGACGTGGCCGAGCAGCAGGTGCAGGCGGCCATCAATGCGGGCAGCAACCTGCTGCCCAGCGACCTGCCCATGCCGCCGCTGTACAGCAAGGTCAACCCGGCGGACGCGCCCATCCTCACGCTGGCCATCACCTCGCCTTCGCTGCCCGTCATCCGCGTGAACGACCTGGTGGAGAACCGCCTTGCGCCCAAGCTCTCGCAGGTCAAGGGTGTAGGGCTGGTGGCGATTGCGGGCGGGCGCCGGCCGGCGGTGCGCATCCAGGCCAATCCCACGGCGCTGGCCCAGCTGGGCCTGACGCTCGAGGACGTACGCACATCCATCGCGGCCGCCAACGTCAAGCAAGCGAAGGGCGGCTTTGACGGTGCCGCGCGCGCGTCCACCATCGACGCCAACGACCAGCTGCAGTCGGCGGCCGAATACCGCGATCTCATCATCGCGTTCAAGAACGGCGCGCCGGTGCGCCTGAAGGACGTGGCCCAGACTGTGGACGACGCCGAGAACACCCGCCTGGCCGCCTGGGCAGGCACGGCAGATACGGGGGCCAAGCCCGGCGTGATCCTCAACATCCGCCGCCAGCCCGGCGCCAACGTGATCGACACGGTGGACCGCATCAAGGCATTGCTGCCGCAGCTGCAAAGCACCTTGCCCGCGTCGCTGGATGTGCAGGTGCTCACCGATCGCACCGTCACCGTGCGGGCCTCTGTGCGTGACATGCAGGTCGAGCTGGGCCTGGCTGTGGTGCTGGTGGTGGCGGTGATCTTTGTCTTCCTGCGCAGCCCTTCGGCCACGCTGATCCCGAGCGTGGCGGTGCCGCTGTCGCTCATCGGCACCTGCGGGGTGATGTACCTCGCGGGGTTCTCCATCAACAACCTCACGCTGATGGCGCTCACGATCTCCACCGGCTTTGTGGTGGACGATGCCATCGTGATGATCGAGAACATCGCCCGCTATGTGGAAGAGGGCGAGGCGCCGCTGGCGGCTGCGCTCAAGGGCTCGCAGCAGATTGGCTTCACGATCATCTCGCTCACCATCTCGCTCATCGCGGTGCTGATTCCGCTCTTGTTCATGGGCGATGTCGTGGGGCGCCTGTTCCACGAGTTCGCGATCACGCTGGCCGTGTCCATCCTGATCTCGGCCGTGGTGTCGCTCACGCTCACCCCGATGCTGTGCGCGCGCCTGTTGCGCCACACGCCCGAAGACAGCCACGGCCGCCTGTACCGGGCCACGGGCCAGTTCTTTGACCGCACGATTGCGGGCTACGGCCGCATGCTGGCCTGGGTGCTGGACCGCCGGGGCTGGACCTGGCTGGTGTTCCTGGCCACGCTGGCGCTCACCGTGGTGCTCTACCTGTTCATCCCCAAGGGCTTCTTCCCGGTGCAGGACACCGGCACGCTGCAGGCCACCACCGAGGCCGACCAGTCGATCTCATTTGCGGGCATGGCCGCGCGCCAGCAGGCCGTGGCCGAGCGCCTGCTCGAAGACCCGGCCGTGCGCAGCATCTCGTCGTTCATCGGGGTGGATGGGGCCAACACCACGCTCAACACGGGCCGCCTGCTGATCGACCTGCAGCCGCACGCGCAGCGCGACAAGGCCGATGTGGTGCAGCAGCGCCTGGCCGAGCGCGTGCAGAACCTGCCCGGCATCCGCCTGTTCATCCAGCCGGTGCAGGACCTGACCATCGAAGACCGCGTGGCACGCACGCAGTACCAGTGGCTGCTGTCGTCGCCCGACATGCAGCAGCTCACCACCAGCACGACCGAGCTGCTGCGCCGCCTGCGCGCCCTGCCCGAGCTGACCGATGTGGCCAGCGACCTGCAGGACCAGGGCCGCCAGGCCTATGTGCAGATCGACCGCGCGCAGGCCAGCCGCCTGGGCGTGACGGTGGCGGGCATCGATGCTGCGCTGTACAACGCCTTTGGCCAGCGCCTGATCTCGACCATCTTCACCCAGTCCAACCAGTACCGCGTGGTGCTGGAGGTGGCGCCCCAGTTCAAGGTCGGGCCCGAGGCACTGCAGAGCATCTATGTGCCGTCCAGTGCGGGTGCGCCGGTGCCGCTGTCGTCGGTGGCGCGCATTGAAGAGCGCAACATGCCGCTGGTGGTCAACCACGTGGGTCAGCTGCCTGCCGCGACGATTTCGTTCAACACCGCGCCCGGCGTGTCGCTGGGCAGCGCTGTGGCCGCCATCGAACGCGAGAAGGCGGCTGTGCAGGCCGAGGGGTTGTTGCCGCTGTCGGTGGAGACGAGCTTCCAGGGCGCGGCGCTGGCGTTTCAGGCGTCGCTGTCGAACACGCTGCTGCTGATCCTGGCGGCGGTGGTCACCATGTACATCGTGCTCGGTGTGCTGTACGAGAGCACGGTGCACCCGGTCACCATCCTGTCCACGCTGCCCTCGGCCGGGGTGGGGGCGCTGCTGGCGTTGATGGCGGCGCGGCTGGACCTGGACATCATTGCCATCATCGGCATCGTGCTGCTGATCGGCATCGTAAAGAAGAACGCGATCATGATGATCGACTTTGCGCTCGAGGCGCAGCGGGACGAGGGCTTGAGTGCGCGCGATGCGATTTATCAGGCGTGTCTGTTGCGATTCCGGCCGATTCTGATGACGACGTTGGCGGCGTTGCTGGGGGCGTTGCCGATGATGTTGGGGACGGGGGTGGGCAGTGAGCTTCGGCATCCGCTGGGGGTGACGATGGTGGGGGGGCTGATC
>CAYXSL010000032.1:0-31990 GCA_964466605.1 uncultured Verminephrobacter sp. | reverse complement strand
AGTCAGATCACGAAGCATGGGCGCTTCGACGCCCATGCCACCCCGCAACCGCCCCGCCGCAGGCGCAGCCAGCAGGGGGGCAGCCGAACATCCGAGCAGCCATTCGGGCCATTGCTTCGCTCGGCCGTGCGGTCGCGGCGCGCAGCGCCTGCGCGTTCGGAGCCGAGCGCAGCGCAGCGAAGCAATGGCCCGTGTGGATGTCCGATTTGCGGGTTCCCTTCAGGATGCGCCGAGGAGCGCAGCGGCCAGCGGATCAGGGCTCGCGATTGTCTGAGCGCAACGCAGTGAAGCGAGTTCGAGCGAGACCCCGCTGGACGCGAGCACCGCAGGGTGCCCCACACGCCCGCAAGGGCGTGTGGGGACGCAGCGTGTAGGGTCGCCTTCTCTTTGGTGACTTTCTCTTGGCGAGGCAAGAGAAAGTTACTGCGCCGCCGGGCGCATACCCCGGCTCCCGCGCTCCAACCTGGCACATCGCACAGATCAGCGAGCGTGCCTGCCCCGGCTTCGACAAGCTCAGCCCGAACGGTCGAGGCTGATCAGGACTGCAAAAACAATAGCTATCAGCGCCTAATGGATAAGCGTCAGAGCCCAAAAAGACCTCAAAAATTCAAACCCACCCCGCATCCACCTTGAACTCCTGCGCCGTACACATCGCCGCATCATCCGACGCCAAAAACAACACCATCCGCGCAATGTCATGCGGCCGCAGCTTGTCCGGCAAACACTGGTTGCGCGCCAGCTCCCTCTCGCCCTCGGCGTCCAGCCAGAGCTTGATCTGCCGCTCCGTCATCACCCAGCCCGGCGATACGGTGTTGATGCGGATCCGGTCCTGCCCCAGCGTCTTGGCCAGCCCGCGCGTGAGGCCGTTGACCGACGACTTGGCAATGGCATAACAGGGGTAGCCCGTGCCCTTGCCCTGCCAACCGGTGGAGCCCAGGTTGATCACCGAGCCCGCGCCCAGCCTGCGCATGCCGGGCACCACGGCCTGGATGGCGAAGAAGGCGGGGCGCTCGTTGATGGCCATGCGCTCGTCGTAGTACGCGGGGGTTACGGATTCGAGCGTGTGCCGGTCATCGCTGGCCACGTTGTTCACCAGCGCCGCAAAGTCGCTGCCCAGCTCGGCTGCAGCGTCGGCCACACAGGCTTGCAGGGCCTCCACATCGCGTACATCACACACGCGCCACCAGGGGCGGGGCAGGCCTGCGTCGGCAATGTGCTGGGCCAGGGCCTCGCTGGCCTCGCGGGCCACGTCCACAAAGGCCACGCGGGCACCCTGCTCGGCAAACGCCGCCACGATGGCTGCGCCAATACCACTGCCGCCGCCAGTCACAAACACGGCGCGGCCTTGCAGGCTGGGAAACTTCGCCAGACCCTGGGGAGCGCCGGTAGCGTCGGTCGAGGAAGAGGAGGGGGTAAAAGACTTAGACATATCTATATTGCAATCAATCAATGGTAAAAAAATTCATTTAAAGCATCAATTGGCGTTGATAAGATGCCGCTCGTCAAGTGCCTAGGCAAAAAAACGACCGGAGACAAGCGTGCGCCCCTTGCTGGATACCCCCGTCCTACCGTCTGAGAAAGGTGCCCCGGCGCCTGCACCCGTCGCGGGGGCCGTGCGCTGCGTGGTCGCACTCGGCAACGCCCTTGGCGAAGGCGTGTTGTGGTCGGTGCGCGAGCAGGCCGTGTACTGGGTGGACATCCTGGGGCGCGAGCTGCACCGCTGGGACCCGGCCAGCGGCGCCCACCAGCGCTGGACGTTTGACGAAGAGATTTCCGCCATTGCCGAGCGTGCCCACGCCCCGGGCTTCATCGCCACGCTGCGCCGTGGTTTTGCGCTGTTCGACCCGGCCACCGACACCGCCCCGCGCTACCTGCACCAGCCCGAGCCAGAGCGCACGGGCAACCGCTTCAACGACGGCAAGTGCGACGCCCAGGGCCGCTTCTGGGGCGGCAGCATGGACTTTGCGTGCGAGGCTCCCACGGGCGCGCTCTACACGTACACGGCCCGTGGCGACTGCGTGCGGCACGATGATGGTTTTGCCGTCACCAACGGTCCCACCTGGGCCACCACTGCGCAGGGCCCGGCCATGTTTTTCAACGACACGGTGCAGGGCTGCACCTACCGCTACCGCAGCGACCCAGCTACGGGCACCGTGAGCGATAAGACCCTCTGGAAGCGCTGGCCGGCTACCGACGGCGTGCCCGACGGCATGACCACCGACGCGCAGGGCCGCCTGTGGGTGGCGCACTGGGGTGGTGGCTGCGTTACCTGCCACGACGCTGACACGGCCGAAGAACTGGCCCGCATCACGCTGCCCGTGAGCCAGGTCACCAACTGCAGCTTTGGCGGTGCGGACCTGCGCACGCTGTACATCACCTCGGCACGCACTGGCCTCACGCCCGAGCAACTCGCGGCCGAGCCGCTGGCTGGTGCGCTGTGGGCCGTAGATATCTCCACGCCCGGCCTGCCCGCGCATCTTTTTGGCGGCTGACGCGGCCCCAGGCGCAACGCCGGGGCCGAGGTTCCACGCCCTTTTTTTCTCTATCCTGCAGAAAGCACACCGCCCATGACCGAGGCCACCACATCCTCCCACCCCATCGTCTGGCTGCACCACGCGGGGCAGCACCTGGGCCTGGTGCCCACACTGGGCGGCAGCGTGGCGGCCTGGCAGATCGACGACCCGCAAGAGGCTGGCGCGCGCATCGACCTGTGGCGGCCCTGGGACGGCGCCACGCCCGACCTGTACCAGCTCGCGTCCTTTGCCATGGTGCCCTGGTCCAACCGCATCAGCGGCGGCGGGTTTGGGCATGCGGGGCAGTTCCACCCCATGCAGCCCAACCGCGTGGGCGAGCCGTACCCCATCCATGGGGACGGCTGGCTGCAGCCCTGGCAGCTCACCCAGCCCGCGCCCGACACATTGCAGATGCACCTGCGCTCGCAGCGCTTTGACGGCAACCCGTACGACTACGAATGTGTGCAGACCTTCCGCCTGGTGGACGGCGGCCTCGACCAGTCGGTGCAGGTGCGCCACCTGGGCGCGCAGCCGCTGCCCTACGGCCTGGGCCTGCACCCCTGGTTTCCGCGCACGCCCGGCACGCGCATCACCGCGCCGGTGCAGGGCGTGTGGCTGTGCGGCGACGACCCTTTGCCCACCGAGCACACGCAGCAGTTTCCGCCCGGCTGGGACTTGAATGCGGGAGCCCCCGCCAACGGCGGCCTCATCGACAACGCCTACACCGGCTGGGGCGGCACCGCGCAGATCGACTGGCCCGAGCGGGGCCTGCGTCTCACGGCCCACATGCCTGATTTTGAAAAGGACGGCGGCACGGCACAACACTACTGCCTGGTCTACCGCCCGCCGCAGGGCCCCGCGTTCTGCTTCGAGCCCATCACCCAGCCCATCGACGCGTTCCACCAGCCGGGGCAGCCGGGCCTGCGCACGCTGGGGCAGGGGGAGGTGACGGCCCTCAATGTGCAGTGGCGGTATGGCCGCAGCGCGGAGGTCGTGGGTTCAGGGCAGTAAAGAGGGGTAAAAATCGACTCTCCCGCCTGATGCATAAGGAGTGTTTGCTATATATTTTGCAGCACTCCCGTGCGGCTACTCTGTGCTGGCCGCCTGCGCCTAGCTCGCTGCCCGTGTTCCGCGCGCGGGTTTCGCCCGGGCCTTGGCGCCTGCTGCATTCAGTGCCGCAGCTGCGCGAATGAGTGCCTTGAACGCCTCGGCGTCTATGGTGTCCCCTTCGTGGATGTCGATGGCTCGGCGGGCGTTGCCGTCGAGGCTGGCGTTGAAGAGCCTTGCGGGGTCGGGCAAGGAAGCACCCTTCAAAAAGGTCAGCTTGACCGCCGCCTTGTACGACTCGCCCGTGCACAGAATTCCGCCCAGCGACCACACGGGCGTGCCGTTCCACTTCCATTCCTCCACCACCTCGGGCGCTGCCTCATGGATCAGCTGGCGCATGCGGCCCAGCGCCTGCCCTCGCCAGTCGTTCAGGTCGGCGATGCGCTGGTCGATCAGCACCGATGCAGGCGGGCCGCCTTTTTCGGGGGCCGGTTTCGCTGTATTCATGGGGTCTCCGGGTCAGTCACGCCAGGTCAGCGCCCAGTGCTGCAAAGAGAGCAGCGGGCCGCGTGTTCAGCGGCCCACGGGCACGACGCGGGCGCGGCAGTTGATGTGGTTGATGCAAGTGGGCAGCGGCATGCGCCTGCTCAGGCCTTTTTCACCTCAATGTGGTACAGCCCCCAGGGGCACAGGCCAAAGCGTTCCTTCACCGGCTTGTCCTTGAAGGCGGGCAGCACATCCGCGTCGTAAACCGCCCACTGCGGGCCCAGGCCGCCCAGGGCCATGGGCTGGCCGTCGATGTGGGTGGCGACGATCATGCGGTAGGCCTGCACGTCGGCCATGCTGATGGTGACGTTGTAGCCGTCCACCGCACGCAGCACCAGCTGCACGGGGCTGCCAGCGGCCACACCCGCAGCAGCGAGCACGGTGGTGAGCAGGGGGCCCTTGAGTGTGTGGGGCTTGCTGTCGTATTCCAGCGTGGGCTTGATGGTTACGGCGGGCATGCGCTGCAGGGCGGTGGCGTCCAGCGCGTGGGCCTTGTCGAACTGGATGCCGTGTTTGCCCATCATCTGGTCGATGGTGGCATCGAGCGCGCCCCGGTTGGGCTGGGTGATGGCGCCGCTGATGGTGAGCAGGGCGGGGCTGGTGGATGTTTTGGCGGGTGGGGCGGCGTGGCTGCTGGTGGTGGCGGTCCACAGGCCTGCCAGGCCGACGCTGGCAGCCACAAAGTTTCTTTTGTTCATGCTCAGTTTCTCCTCGTGTGTTGCTTGCTGGGTTGACCGATCGATGGATGGGGCGCGTCGATCCGGGGCGCATGGTAAGCGCAGGACTCGCGCTTGCCACCCAAAAAAGTGTCAGTACCTGTGTGCGTGTGCGGTATGTGCCGTATGTGTCGCGTGGCATGCGTGTCCTGTGGCCTTCAATCCCCAGGGTGCATGGCGCACCCCGCCAGCGCGCAGGCGCGTGCCGCACCACAATCGGCGCCCATGACTTCTTCTTCGACGATGCTGCGGCTGATCAGCCTGGCGGCTTTTTGCAGCATGGCGTCCATGCGTGTGTGCGACCCGATGCTGGTGGCGCTGTCGCTGGAGTACCAGATCACCACGGGCGATGCCTCGGCCGTGATTGCGGCGTTTGCCGTGGCCTATGGCGTGCTGCAGCTGGTGTATGGCCCGCTGGGCGACCGGGTGGGCAAGGTGCGCGTGATCATTGGCGCCACGGCGGCCTGTGCGGTGTTCAGCGCCATGACGGCGCTGGCACCCAGCTTCAGCCTGCTGGTGGTGGCGCGGGCGGCCATGGGGGCGGCGGCGGCCGGGATCATTCCGCTGTCGATGGCGTGGATTGGCGATGAGGTGGCCTACGAGCAGCGGCAAGAGACCCTGGCGCGGCTCATGGTGGCCACGGTGACCGGGATGATGGCGGGCCAGTGGTTTGGCGGCTTTGCGACCGAAACGCTGGGCTGGCGTGCGGCGCTGGGTGTGCTGGCCGTGCTGTTCTTCACGGCGGCCACGCTGCTGCTGCGCCATGCGCGTGCCAGCGGGGCGCTGCGCCCGGTAGTGGTGCCAGGCGCACCGGCGTTCTCGCTGGCCAACTACCTCGCGGGCACCCTGGCGCTGCTGCGCATCCCGCGTGTGCGCTGGGTGCTCACAGTGGTCACGATTGAGGGCGCGCTGGCGTTTGGCACGCTGGCCTTTGTGCCCGCGCGCATGGTCGATGGGTTTGGCCTGTCGGCCTCTGCCGCTGGCGGCGTGATGGTGCTGTATGGCGTGGGCGGGCTGATCTACAGCGTGTTTGCGCGGCGCTGGCTGGCGGCGCTGGGCGAGCGGGGGCTGGCCGTGCTGGGCGCCAGCTTTATTGCCATCGGCCTGCTCTCGCTGGCCTGGGCGCCTGCGGTGGGCTGGGCCATGCTGGGCTGCTTTTTGGCGGGCATCGGCTTTTACATGCTGCACAACACGCTGCAGGTGCAGGCCACGCAGATGGCGCCCGAGGCGCGGGGCACGGCGGTGACGCTGTTTGCGTGCCTGCTGTTCCTCGGGCAGTCCACGGGTGTGCTGCTGGTGGCGTTCAGTGTGGACCGGGGCTGGCTGCCGCCGGTGTTCACGGTGGCGGCGGTGGGGGTGTTTGTGCTGGGGCTGCTGATCTCGCGGCGGGTGCAGGCGCGTGGGGCGGTGGCGGGGGCCTGACGGGCCCCGCCGGTGCACCTGTCAGCCCCGCGACTCGTACCAACCCTTGCTGCGGTTGACCACGGCGACCACCGCCAGCATCACGGGCACCTCGATCAGCACGCCCACCACCGTGGCCAGCGCCGCGCCGGAGTGAAAACCAAACAGGCTGATGGCCGTGGCCACGGCCAGCTCGAAGAAGTTGGACGCGCCGATCAGGGCTGAGGTGCAGGCAATGCTGTGCTTTTCGCCCACGGCGCGGTTCAGGCCATAGGCCAGGGCGGAGTTGAACAGCACCTGGATGAGGATGGGCACGGCCAGCAGGGCAATCACCAGCGGCTGCTGCAGGATGGCCTCGCCCTGGAGCGCAAACAGCAGCACCAGCGTGGCCAGCAGCGCGGCGATGGACCAGGGCCCGGTGCGCGCCACGGCGGCGTCAAACGCGGCCTGGCCCTTGTGCAGCAGCCGCTTGCGCAGCCATTGCGCAATCACCACCGGGATCAGGATGTACAGCACCACCGAGGTAAGCAGCGTGTCCCACGGCACGGTGATGGCCGACAGGCCGAGCAAAAAGGCCACCAGCGGCGCAAACGCCACGATCATGATGCTGTCGTTCAGCGCCACCTGCGACAGCGTGAACAGCGGGTCGCCCCCGGTGAGGCGGCTCCATACAAACACCATGGCCGTGCAGGGCGCGGCGGCCAGCAAAATGAGCCCGGCGATGTAGCTGTCGATCTGGTCGGCAGGCAGGTACGGAGCAAACCAGTGGCGGATGAACAGCCAGCCCAGCAGCGCCATCGAAAACGGCTTGACCAGCCAGTTGACGAACAGCGTCACGCCAATGCCGCGCACATGCTGGCGCACCTCGGCCAGCGCACCAAAGTCCACCTTCAGCAGCATGGGGATGATCATCACCCAGATGAGCAGGCCTACCGGCAGGTTGACACGGGCCACCTCCAGCGCGCCCACGGCGCGCGCCGCGCCGGGCAGCCACTGGCCCAGCGCAATGCCCACCACGATGCACAGCAGCACCCAGACGGTGAGGTAGCGCTCGAACACCGCCATGCCGGCGGCCGGGGAGGGGGGCAGCGCCCTGACAGCAGCACGTTGTAAAGGGCTTGGTGGCAGGGTCATTTCAGTGGTCCATTCAGTTATCCATTGCGCTGCGCGCCACCCGCTATACATGCAACTGGCGCGCTCTAAACCAGCGCCCCCGCGCAAGGGCCGCCAAGCCGCACATGCGGCGCATTGCTTGCGTGCGCTGGGGGCGTCCACCTCCCGGCTCGCGCAGCGAGGCGAGAGAGGGGGAAGGCGCGAAGCGACTCAGGGGGTGTTTCATCATTGCTTGAGCAGGTTGCGGGCCGTGGCTTGCAGCGCGGTGGCGGCCAGCTTGTCGCCCTGCAGGTTCACCAGTAGCTCCAGGCGCTGCTTGATGGCGTGCAGGGTCTTGCGGAAGGCCTCGGCCAGGATGCTGCGGGCGGAGTTGTGCGTGCAAAGAAACAGCACGTTCAAAGGATTGCGTGGGGTGCTCATTGCAGACCTGGGCTCAGCAGCATTTGTTGGGGTTGTTGGCGGTGGGGCCGCAGCAGGCGGCCTGGCCGGGCGCGGGGGCGGACGGTGCGCCCGTGGGGCAGCAAGCTGCCTTGGCAGCCTGGGCTGGCTGCTGCGTGGTCTTGGCTGCTTGCTGCGCAGCGGCTTCGTTGAACACAGGGATGTTGCCCAGCGTGTGGAAGTGCTCCCATGCCACGCCCTGCGGGTCGGTGATCCAGTGCTTGTCACTGCGGGCGTAGCAGCTGGTGGTGGCACCTTCGTCCAGCAGGGCCATGTCGGCACCTTCGGCGCGCGCCTTCAGTTCGGCCAGCTCGTCGGCCTCATCCACCTGGAAGCCCAGGTGGTCCACGCCGGGCTTGTCGCCCCGGGTAGAGATGGCGAAGTTCACGCGCGGGTCTTCGAGCATCCATTTGGCGTAGTCGGTCTCGACACGCGCAGGTTCGGCCGCGAACAGCCTGGAATAGAACGCGATGCTCTTGCTGAGGTCATCGACATGCATGTGGACGTGGAATCGCTTCATGGGGGCTTCCTTTCGGCTGGGGGTCGTGGGGGCCGGTTGGATTGATCAGCACTGGCAGGCTGCGGCGGTGTCGCTGGTCGCGCAGGCGGCGCCCTGGCAGCAGTTCTCGGTCAGGTAGGCCAGCAGGTCGTTCATGGTGGCAAACGAGGCGCGGTAGATCAGGTTGCGGCCCTGGCGCTCCTGGCTCACCAGGCCCGCGTGGGTCAGCTCCT
The DNA here is from genome assembly GCA_964466605.1 of uncultured Verminephrobacter sp. GTDB lineage: Bacteria > Pseudomonadota > Gammaproteobacteria > Burkholderiales > Burkholderiaceae_C > Acidovorax. The sequence continues at coordinate 23,484 of CAYXSL010000032.1, read as the reverse complement.
TGAGGTGGAACGACAGCGTGTTGGGCGCAATGCCCAGCTGCTCGGACAGCCCGCCGGGCGTGAGCCCTTCCTGGCCCGCCACCACCAGGGCGCGGAACACCCGCAGGCGCACTTCCTGGGCCAGGGCAGCGAGGGATCGGATGACGTCGGTTTCTTGCATGATTCTATAATACAACAAAAGTTGAAATATAGAAGTATTGCCTGGAGAGGTTTCTGTAGTCGTCAGGAAAATTCAAGGAAAAATGGCGGTCTACGCGCTATGGTATTGCTCTGATAGCTATGAATTTCATAGTTATTGAAGTCTGTGTACCACGGTCTTCATAACTCGGCGATCTAATCACCCGATTTTTTAATCGTTTGTGAACTTACGATTCGCCGATACAGTCGCCCATCCTTTTCCAGACCCGCGCGGCAGCGGCCACTCACTGTGGGGCCGCTGCCGCGCACTGCTTTCCATGATCGACTTACGGGGTATCACCCAAACCTATCAGGGCCCACAAGGCCCCGTCGAAGCCCTGCGTGGCATCGACCTCAGCATCCAGTCCGGCGAAGTGTTCGGCATCATCGGCAAGAGCGGCGCGGGCAAAAGCTCGCTGGTGCGCGTCATCAACCTGCTCAACCGGCCCACCACGGGCCAGGTCATCGTGGGCGGCCGTGACCTGACCCAGCTGAATGACGCGCAACTGCGCGAGGCCCGGCGCGAGATCGGCATGGTCTTCCAGCACTTCAACCTGCTGTCGTCGCGCACCGTGTTCGACAACGCCGCATTGCCGCTGGAGCTGGCGGGCATGGACAAGGCAGCGATCCGCGAGCGCGTGAACCCGCTGCTGGAGCTGGTGGGCCTGGCCCACCTGGCCGACCGCTACCCCGCGCAGATCAGTGGCGGGCAAAAGCAGCGCGTGGGCATTGCGCGCGCGCTGGCCAGCCGACCCAAGGTGCTGCTCTCCGACGAAGCCACCTCGGCGCTGGACCCGGAGACCACGCGCTCCATCCTCGACCTGCTGCGCCAGGTCAACCGCGAGCTGGGCCTCACCGTGGTGCTCATCACCCACCAGATGCAGGTCATCAAGCAGGTGGCCGACCGCGTGGCCGTGATCGAGGCCGGCCGCATCGTGGAGCAGGGCCGCGTGCTGGACGTGTTCACGCGCCCGCAGCAGGCCATCACCAAGAGCCTGATCGACGAAATCCTGCCGCAAGAGCTGCCCGTGAGCGTGCTTGACCATGTGCGCAAGCTCACCCGTCAGCTGGCCACCACGGCGCCCGGCCACGCGGGGCGGCTGCTGCGGCTGTCGTACTCGGGCGACAGCGCCTATCAGCCCATCCTGTCGCAGCTGATCCGCGAGTTTGGTGTGGACATGAGCATCCTGCACGGCCAGGTGGACGAGATCCAGGACGAGACCTTCGGCTCGCTGGCCGTGTACGCCAGCGGCGAGCCCATGCAGGTGCGCGGCGCGGTGGAGCACCTGCGCGCTGGCGGCGTGGCGGTGCAAGAAGTCACCATTGAAATTTGAGGGAGCCGTAAGCCATGTTCGACCATTTCACTCCGGCCATGCTGGACCTCTTTGCCTCCTCGCTGTGGGAGACGCTCATCATGGTGGGCATCTCCGGCATCGTGGGCGGCCTCATCGGTGTGCCGCTGGGCGTGTTCCTGCGCCTCACGGACCATGGCGGCGTGCTGCAAAACGGCCCCGTCAACAAGCTCGTGGGCTGGCTGGTCAATGCCGTGCGCTCCACGCCTTTCATCATCCTGCTGGTGGCCATCATCCCCTTCACGCGCTTCATCACGGGCTCGTCCATCGGCACCGCCGCAGCCGTGGTGCCGCTGACCATTGCGGCCGCGCCCTTTGTGGCCCGCCTGGTCGAAGCCGCCTTGCGCGAGGTGGACCACGGCCTGGTCGAAGCCGCCCAGGCCATGGGCGCCACCACCAGCCAGATCGTGTGGAAGGTGCTGCTGCCCGAGGCGCTGCCCGGCATCGTGGCGGGCCTGACCATCACCTTTGTCAGCCTGACCGGCTACTCGGCCATGGCCGGCGCGATTGGCGGCGGGGGGTTGGGTGACCTGGGCATCCGCTACGGCTACCAGCGCTTCCTGCCCGAGATCATGCTGGCCGTGGTGCTGGTGCTGATCTTCTTCGTGCAGGCCGTGCAGAGCCTGGGGGACTGGGCGGTGCGCAGGTTGAGCCACCGGTGAGTGGTGGATTGGTTGCTTCTTTTGCTACTTATTTGATAGCTGTAGAGGGTTGGTGGATGCGCGCAGACGGCCATTTTTCTTTAAACTCTGGCCCCCGTCTCCGCACCCATAGCTGCCCTCACCTTCACTCCCTCTCCCGCAAGGGGAGGGGGAGCCTGAAAGAAACCCCTTCAGCCCGGCACCCGGTAGTGGTAGCCATACGCCGTCTTGAACCCCATCGACTGGTATAGCCCCAGCGCTGGCGTGTTCTGTGCGCGCACCTGCAAATAGGCGCTGGCTGCCCCGGCTTCGGCCGCCCAGTGCAGCAGGGCTGTGACGAGCGCGCGCCCGCGCCCGCCGCCCCGGTGCTCGGGCGCCACGGCCAGGTCGTACAGGCCCACGGCGCCGCGCTCCAGCACCGCCAGCCCAAAGCCCACGGGCTGGCCCTGCGCGTCGCGCTGCAGCGCAAACGCGGCAGGGTGGGCGATGTGGTCCAGCATGCTGTTGTGCAGCGCGCGGTGGTGCGTTGGCACGCTGTTGGCGGCGGCAAAGCCCTCCAGCCAGGCAACTGTGGGCGTGGTGCCGATGAGGGTGCTGCCATCGGGCTTGCCGACCGAGCCCAGGGCCAGCGGCCGGTGCAGGACGAGTGACGGGTCGAAATGCTGGTATCCCGCCTCGGCCAGTTCCTGGTCGGCCTCGGCCGGGGCCAGCGGCGAGATGCGAAACACGGCGGGCAGCCCGTGCCGCGCGTACAGCGCCGCAGCCGCCTCGCGCACCCCGTCAAACGGCGCACCGGGCAGCAGCGCGTTGACCGAGTTGGCACGCTTGGTGTAGCCACCCGACAGCCGGAACACCCAGCCCCGGTGCAACACCGCCTGGCGTGCGGGCCAGGCGTTGAAGGCGCGCTCTTCGAGGGCGCGGATCAGGGCTGCGGGAACGGTGGGCTCGATGGTGGTGGGCGTCATGGCTGGCGTTATACCAACCCGCTCCCGCCAGATCACGCTCAATCAATCGGTCGTGATCTTGTGGTCGGCCACCAGCTTGGCAAAGCGTGTGGTGTCGCTGGCGATCTGCTCGGCCATCTGCGCGGGCGTGTTGCCAATCGGTTCGGCGCCAATGTCCTGCATGCGCTTCTTGAAGTCGGGCGACTGGATCACCTTGACCATCTCGGCGTTCAGCCGGGCCACCACGTCGGCGGGTGTGCGTGCCGGTGCCAGCACGCCAAACCAGGTGCCGATGTCAAAGCCCACAAAACCGGCCTCCTGCAGTGTGGGCACATCCGGCAGCGATGAGGACCGCTTGGCCGTGGTCACCGCCAGCGCGCGCAGCTTGCCCGCCTTGATGTGGGGCAGCACGGGCGTGATGGTGTCGAACGACATCGACACCTGCCCGCCCAGCAGGTCGGTGGTCAGCGGGCCGCTGCCCTTGTAGGGCACATGCAGCACAGGCTGGCCGATGGTGGTCGAGAACTGCGTGCCGATCAGGTGCTGCGCCGTGCCGGCGCCGTTGGAGCCGTACGAAAACTTGTCGGGCGCGGCTTTGATGAGGGCTACGAGTTCCTTCACATCCTTGGCGGGCGTGGTGGCGCTCACGGCCAGCACGTTGGGCACCAGGGCCACGGTGGTGATGGGCGCAAAGCTCTTTTGAAAGTCGTAGCTGAGCTTTTTGTAGACGCTGGTGGCAATGGTGTGGTGCACGGCGCCCATCAGCAGCGTGTAGCCGTCGGGTGTGGCCTTGGCCACGTAGTCGGCGCCAATGGTGGCGCCTGCACCGCCCCGGTTTTCCACGATCACGGGCTGGCCCAGCGCCGTGCTGAGCTTTTCGCCCAGCGCCCGCGCCAGCACGTCGGTGGTGCCGCCCGCTGCAAACGGCACGACAAGGGTGACGGGTTTGCTGGGCCAGACCTGCGCGTAGGCCGCTTTGCCGGGCAGCAGGCAGGCGGCTGCGGCCAGCGCCGCCAGGGCTATCAGGTGTTGACGGCGCAGCGGGTGGGCGATGTGGGTGGGGCCGGGGGCAGGGCGGTGCATGGTTTGTCTCCTGAAGGATGGGGGCGGCGGGGGTGTGGCCTGTGCGGCCTTGTGGTTCTGTCCGCCTGGGTTTCACAGGCCCGTCTTGGCGGGCCGTGGGGGGCAGTCAGGCCGCTTTGCGCGCGGCCGGTGTGTCGCTGATCAGCGCGCACACCGCATCGGTCACCTGCGCCGTGGTGGCCGTGCCGCCCAGGTCGCGGGTGTGCAGTGCAGTGTTGGCGGTGACTTGCTCGATGGCCTGCATCACGGCGCGGGCAGCATCCACCTCGCCCAGGTGCTCCAGCAGCATCACCACCGACCAGAAGGTGCCGATGGGGTTGGCCAGGCCCTTGCCCATGATGTCAAACGCCGAGCCGTGGATGGGCTCGAACATGCTGGGGTAGCGGCGCTCGGGGTCGATGTTGCCGGTGGGCGCAATGCCCAGGCTGCCCGCCAGCGCGGCGGCCAGGTCGCTGAGGATGTCTGCATGCAGGTTGGTGGCGACGATGGTGTCGAGCGTGGCGGGGCGGTTGACCATGCGGGCCGTGGCGGCGTCCACCAGCTCCTTGTCCCATTGCACATCCGGGAACTCGGCCGCCACCTGCGCGGCGATCTCGTCCCACATCACCATGGCGTGGCGCTGCGCGTTGCTCTTGGTGATGACGGTGAGCTGCTTGCGCGGGCGCGACTGCGCCAGGCGGAAGGCAAAGCGCAGGATGCGCTCCACGCCCACGCGGGTCATGATGGACACATCAGTGGCCGCCTCGATGGGGTGGCCCTGGTGCACGCGGCCGCCCACGCCCGAGTATTCACCCTCGGAGTTTTCGCGCACGATGACCCAGTCCAGGTCCTTGGGCGTGCAGCGCTTCAGGGGTGCGTCGATGCCCGGCAGGATGCGCGTGGGGCGCACGTTGGCGTACTGGTCGAACCCCTGGCAGATCTTGAGGCGCAGGCCCCACAGCGTGATGTGGTCGGGGATGTCCGGGTCACCGGCGGAACCGAACAGGACGGCGTCCTTGCCGCGCAGGGCATCGAGCCCATCGGCGGGCATCATCATGCCGTGGGCGCGGTACCAGTCGCCGCCCCAGCCAAAATTTTCAAATTCGAATTGCAGGCCGGGGTGGCGGGCGGCCAGGGCTTCCAGCACACGCTGGCCGGCGGGAATCACTTCCTTGCCGATGCCGTCTCCGGGAATGGTGGCGATTTGATAGGTTGTCATGCAGATGCCTGGTGAAAAGGGGCTGGGAATGCCCGTGCAGCAAGGCACAGGCGTGAAAGAGAGACACAGGAGAAACCAAACGGTAGAGGGACTGTAGGCCTGGACGCTCTTTCAAAACGCCGCTAAAGTGAATCCATCGTTAACCTGCAGTTAAGAGCTATTCGATGAGTTCCACCATCCAGCCCGCAGAACTGGGCTTCTTTTCTGCGCTGGCCGCCAGCCCCAGCCTGAGCGCCGCAGGGCGCGAAATGGGGGTCTCCACGGCGGCGGTCAGCAAGCACCTCACGCAGATGGAAAAGCGCCTGGGCGTGGTGCTGGTCAACCGCACCACGCGCCGCATGAGCCTCACGCCCGAGGGCGAGCTGCTGCTGGAGCACGCGCGCCGCATCCTGCGCGAGATCGATGCGCTCGATGAACTCATCGTGCAGTCCAAGGCCAGCCCCAAGGGCCTGCTGCGCGTGAACGCCACGCTGGGCTTTGGCCGCATGCACATCGCGCCCGTGATCTCGGACTTTGTGCGCCAGTACCCCGAGGTGGATGTGCAGCTGCAGCTGTCGGTGCATCCGCCGCCGATCACCGATGATGCCTACGACGTGTGCGTGCGTTTTGGCGAGCCGCCCGATGGCCGCGTGATCGCCCGCCGCATCGCCCCCAACCGGCGCGTGCTGTGCGCCGCGCCTGCCTACCTGGACCGCCATGGCAGGCCCCGCGTGCCGCGCGATTTGATGGAGCACCACTGCATCGGCGTTCGCCAGGGCGACGAAGCCTATGGCCTGTGGCGCCTGACCACCGGGCGCGGCAGCAAGGCACACACCGAGTCGATCAAGATCACCGGCAACCTCACCACCAACGACGGCGAGATCGCCGTGCTGTGGGCGCTGCAGGGCCACGGCATCGTGATGCGCGCCGAGTGGGACGTGAACCGCCACCTGGCCCAGGGCCTGCTGGAGCCCGTGCTGCCGCACTACCAGACCCCGGCGGCCGACATCTATGCGGTGTACCCGCAGCGGCACCAGTTCTCCACCCGCGTGCAGGCGTTTGTGGGGTTTCTGGCCGAGGCGCTGGCAGCGTCGGGGGCTCCTGCCGCAGTGCCCGTCAAGTCAGGCAAGCCGAGTAAGAGCGCAATGCAGGTTTCTTGATCTGCGGGGTGGCGCTGAGCTGGTGGTGTGGGTAGGGTGCCGTTATCCGAATCCGTTGTGCCTGCCGTCTTCAACAGCCTTTCCATGGCCCGCTTTTGACCATGAAACCACTTCCGCTACTTTCTGCCCTGTTGGTGGGCGCCTTCGCCGCCCTGCCTGTGCGGGCTGCAGATTCCACCGTCACGCAAGACTGGTCGCTGTCGGCCGACGGCGCCTATGTGCTGGACCACCGCGCGGGCCTGGCTTGGCCGCGCTGCGTGGAAGGCATGCAATGGACCGGCACAACCTGCACCGGCAAGCCCCTGCTGCTGGACCGCGCCGAGGCCACGGCCCTGGCCACCGAGCGCTGGAAGGCCGAAGGCGTGGGCTGGCGCATTCCGCGTGCGGCCGAGCTGCAGCGGCTGGTGGACAAATCGCTCTCGCCCCCGGGCCTGAACCCCATCCTGTTCCCCGCCGCACCAGGCCAATCGCACTGGTCGTCCACCAGCAACGTGAGCGCGCCCAGCGTCAACCAGTACACCTACGGCAACATCGCGCAAAGCCGCGCGGGCGACGGTGCCCGGCAGGGCGCCATGATCAACGGCTGGGCCGTGAACCTTTCGACCGGCGAGGCGCGGGGCGACGCGGCACGGGCCAGCAAGCTGCCCGTGCGGCTGGTGCGGCCGATGCCGGTGCAGTGATCAACACCCTGCGCCCGCAGGTCACGCGCAGGCACCGGTGGCGGATGGTGCACGCTGCTGGCCTCATTGCCGTGGTGGGGCGTCGGGGCCCCTGGCATCGAAATCGCGGCTAGAGGCAATGACGGCCGCCGCGATGGCGCTGTCGCCCAGGGTGGGCAGGTCCGTGGCCGTCGACTTGGCCAAATCCGTTTTCCAAATCGCCGTTGCCGATAACCAATGGCGCATCATCGAAACCCAGCGCCTGACACGCTCGCAGTTCGAGCGCTGGTTCATCAACCGATCTGTGGGCTTGGTCGTCATGGAGGCCTGCGGCTCAGCCCACTACTGGGCACGCTGGCTCCATGCTCTGGGTATCGAGGTGCGCTTGCTGCCCGCCCAGTACGTGCGTGCCTACGTGCGCCGCAATAAGACAGACGCCACGGATGCCGCCGCTTTGCTCGAAGCGGCACGTGCCTCAGATATCCACCCTGTACGTGTGAAGTCGGTAGAGCAACAGGCGTTGCAGGGGCTGCACCGCATTCGCTCGCTGTGGATGGGCACCCGCACCTCGCGCATCAATGCACTGCGGGGTTTCTGCCGGGAGTTTGGCATCGCTATTCCCGTGGGTGCGCGCACCGGCATTGAAGCCATCGGCCGCGTGCTGGCCGATCCACAGTCGGCGGTGCCCGAGCTGATCCGCCACACTGCATCGCAGTTGCTCGAAGAGATCCGCCTGCTGGAAGCGCGTATCTCACAGGTAGAGCGACAGCTGAGCCTGGCTGCCAGGCAAAGTCCGGCTTGCACCTTGCTGCTGTCGGTGCCTGGCATTGGGCTGCTCACGGCCACCGCGATGGTGGCAGTCACATCAGGGGATATAACGCACTTTGCGGATGCACGCCACTTCTCCAGCTGGTTTGGTCTGACGCCCCGCGAGTACAGCTCAGGCGGCAGCCGCTACCTGGGACGCATCTCCAAGAAAGGCGACCGCTACCTGCGCATGCTGCTCACGCACGGCGCGCGCAGTGTGCTGCGAGCGGCCAAGGTGGCGCAAGGGGCGGGCAAAGAGATACAGGGTGTGCGCCGCTGGGCGCTGAATGTGCAGGGGCGAAGCAACCACAACAAGGCCACCTGCGCGCTGGCCAACAAGCTCGCGCGCATCTGTTATGCGACGCTGCGCGATCACAAGCCGTTTGACGAGGCAGCCAGGCTGGGCAGGAAGGAGAGTCGCCAGAGCTTTGTGATGCCAAACTGATAAGCCAGCAGAGGACGCACACCACGTCAAAGCCAGTATTGATTCACCACTTGCGACGAGATGATCGACCATCATGGCCAATCGGGTTCCTCCCACACCGCGCTACGCCGATAACTCTTCCGGCTCTCCCGCAGCCGCTTGTAGCGTGTGGCGACGCGGTGACGCAGATTCCATGTCGGCACGGGACATTCACGATCCCACAACAGATGCCGGATATACGACTGCAGGTGCTTTACCCGCTGATCTCCAATCGATCAGGCTCTTGTTGTTGTGGGGGAGTCCATATACGAAGGGTTAGGGACCCTGCTATCCATTGTAAAAATACATCACCAAGTTTTTTTGGGGACTTACAACGATCATGCCGATTCGTCCGTAAGCATAAAAACTTCCGGGACTGTTAATAATCGAGTTTGCCTCTTCGACAATGGATGGCTCGATCTCGATACAAAAACCGTAGGCGCAAATGTAGTCATAAATATCGAGGTTGCCAACGGTCTTGCTCTCCCCCCAATTCCGTCCAGGCTTAATTGGAGTTTCCTCCCAGTCGCTATATTGGCCCTGCCAGCTTCGATTCTGTTGATCTTTGTTCGGTGGCATGTTGTTGAAGAAATCCATGCCATGGTCTCTTATACGGTGCGAAACGCTCGCAGGGAGTGGAAAAATACGAATGCCGGCTTCATTGCCACCAGGCCCGAATCCCCAGGACTCTTCTTTGCTGTATGAAATCAAAGTGACGCCAAAAGCATCTGGTATCACTTCGAGCATGAATGCTCGCTCATATAACTTGTAGGTGAAATAGGGCGCTCCCGCAATTAGTGCGATCAATATCAAAAAATGCTTGGCCGAAAGTTTTTTGTACGCAACTACCAGCAAACCCACTACTGCGATCGGTATGAGTAGGACAATGGCGATAAGGAAGTAGAACATGGCCTAACGTAATTTAGATTGCAAAACCTGCGGGATAAACTGGGTCGTGCGGAATATTCTGGACACCGATTCCACCTGGCCATGGCTTGCATGCCTGGGTTTGCAGTCGCTGCGCGGTGTGAAAATTCAGGTAATGAATCTGAGAAACTTGGCAGGCTTGCGACGAGCGGACTATAGCCCGCAAACCGACTAAATCTGTGTGCCAAGCGGGCAATTGGAAAGCTGCTGACCCACCGCGCAGCGGCGCTGCATCACACAGCCCCCTCACACCCTCTTGCAAAAAAACGTCGTCCCGCACAACGCCCCATCCGGCATCAGTGCGTAGTCCGGCACCACGCCCACGCGCTGCCAGCCTGCGCGCTCGTACAGCCGTTCGGCGTCGCCGCCGGTCACGGTGTCGAGCACCAGCACGGTTTTGCGTTCGGCACGCGCAGCGTCGTCCACGGCGGCCATGAGCTGTTGGGCGATGCCCTGGCGGCGGGCGCGGCGGTGGACCAGCATCTTGGCCACATCGGCGCGGTGGGGCTGGTTGTCGGGCATGGCGGTGATGAGCTGCACGGTGCCCAGGATGGCCCCGCTGGCGTCTTCGGCCACCAGCAGCACGCGTTCGTTGCGTGCCACGCCGTCGGCCACGTTGCGCCAGAAGGCCAGGGCCTTGTCGCGCGGCAAGGGGGCCATGAAGCTGACCGAGGCGCCGCCGTGCACGCAGTCGATCAGCACATCGGCCAGCGCGCCCACGCAGGCCGCAGCTTCATTGGGGCCCAGGCGGCGGATGGTGGCGGCGGATGGGGGCTGGGTTGCTGCGTGGTGGGCGGCGGCGGTCATGGTTTTCTCCGGGCGGTGGGTGGGGTGGTGGTCGTGGCTACGCGCGCAGGCGGCTGGCTGCGCGGGGCGAGTGGTGCGAGCGGTGCAAATGGCATGACCGTGGCCAGCGCCACCAGGTAGCGCGCGGGCGTGGTGCCGGGGTTGTGGAACACGATGGGCTGGTTGAGCTGCATGGCCAGGCAGTCGCCTGCGGCCAGCGGCCAGAGGGTGTCGCCCACGGTCAGCTCCATGCGGCCTTCCAGCAGCCAGACCTGCTGGTGGATGTCGGCGCCGGGCACGGCCGAGTCCAGGGCCACGCGCTGGCCGGGGGGGAAGACGACTTCCACCAGCTGCAGCGGCGAGGGCGCAGGGGGCGAGAGGCGGCGGCGCACATAGCCCGAGGCGGGGTCTTGCCAACGGGGCTGGTCGGCGGCGTGGATGTGGGGGGAGGGGGGATGCGCGCCTTCGCGGCCTTCACCGCCGTCATCAAAGAACGAGGCCAGCGCCACGCCCAGGCCGATGGCCAGTTTGTCGAGCACGGCCGCCGTGGGGCTGCTTTCGCCGCGTTCGATGAGCGAGATGTTGGAGCGGCTCACGCCGCTGCGTTCGGCCAGGGCGTCGAGCGAGTAGCCCCGGGCGCTGCGCAGTTCACGCAGGCGCTGGGCGATGTGGTGGTGGATGTCCATGGCGTCAGTTTATTGGAAATTGAATCCATAAAACTGGAAATTGCAGGACTCCACCAGAGAGGCTTGGCGCGATACGAAGTGCCGGGGCGCGCTGTGTTATCGGTGTTTACTATATTTTTGATAGCTTCTTGGGCAATCCAGTCGAGCGGTGAGGCCCATTTTTGCTTGTAATCCACAGGGTGTGCCCGCTGACGCGGGCCGGGGCGATGCTGATACTGTGTGTACTTTGCATTTTTCTTCACCCACCCGCCGATCCGTTCGCCCCACCGGATCTGCCTGATCGCACGAGAACACCGGAGACACCCCGCCATGACCCTGCCGCTTCACCCCCTGGATGCCGACCTGTTTGCCCGCGCGCTGCCGCTGCTCGACGACGAGTGGCTGACCCGCGACCCCGAACTGGCGCCCGTGCTGCCCACGGTGCTTGCGCGCAATGTGGGGCAGGACTGGCACAAGGCGGGCACGTTTCGCCACCACCTGGTGGGCGTGACGCGCACGCTGACCGTGTGGCAGCAGCCGCGCGATGTGCGCCTGCTGGGGCTGCTGCACAGCGTGTATGGCAATGCGTTTGTGGACCTGGTGAAGTTCGACCCCGCCAAGGAGCGCGCCCGGGTGCGCGAGATTGCGGGCGAGTCGGCCGAGTACCTGGTCTACCTGTTCTGCACCCAGTCGCGCACGCAGTTTGTGCAAAAGGTGCTGGCCCACGCGCTGGAGGCCGATGGCAGCCTGGTGCTGCAAAAGGACGGGCAGGACCATGTGCTCACGCCCTACGAGGTGGCGGCCTTCATCATCGTGAGCATGGCCGACACCATCGAGCAGTGGTTCAGCTGGCAGGACGACATCTTCTCGCGCTTCCCCGAGGTGCAGCACCGCAACCAGAAGGCGCACTGGGCCGCATCGCTCTGGCCTGGGCCCATGCGGCCATCGGGGCGCATGGTGCACCAGATCAACGGGCTGGCGAAGGCACTGCAGCACCCGGGCCTGAAGGATGTGCTGCCCATGCCGCCGGTGTTTGCGCACTGCTCGCAGTACCTGTCTGCGGCCGATGAGGCGGCGGCTACGTCGCTGTACTGGTCGGTCATCCAGCAAGACCAGCCGCTGGTGGACCTGGACGTGGCCACCGGCGTGCTGGAGAGCGCCGTGCGCCACAACCCCTGGGTGGGCGAGCCGCAGATGGTGCTGGCGCAGCTGTATCTGTCCGCCGGCCGCAAGGACGAGGCCAAGGCCGCCGCCGAGAGCGCACTGCACCTGTTCTGCGCCTGGGGCAACGCCTGGGACAAGCGTGTGCAGTGGGACGCCTGGGTGGCCTGGACGCGCATCCTGCTGCAAGGCGCGACGGTGGAGGGCACCTGGCCGGAGCGGCTGGACAAGCTGAACAACGTGGCGCTGCGCGGGTGACTTGGATCATCCCCCTGAGCGGCGGCGCCACTTCCCCTCCTTCTCTCGAATTGCTGCGCGATTCGGGAAGGGCGACCCGGCCCTCGCTGCGGGGCGGCCCTTGCTTGGCGGCCCTCACCGGGCGTGCGCCAGTTTCATGAGGTGGGGGGTGGGGGCACGGTCTTGGCTTCTTATTTGAATGGGTTTTAATGAAATAAAAACTTATTCGTTCCTGTTTTATCGGGGAAACCCTAGGATGCGAGCCATCTCTTTACGAAAGGTTTTCCCTGTGAACAACAACAAGCGCCTCCTCCTGCAATCCGCCCTGGCCCTGGCCGCTGCTGCCGCTTTCTCTACCGGCGCGATCGCCCAGGACAAGCCCCTCAAGATTGGCGTGACCGGCGGCCCCCACGCACAGATTTTTGAGCAGGTGAAGAAGGTTGCCGAGAAGGACGGCCTGAAGATCCAGATCATCGAGTTCAGCGACTACGTGCAGCCCAACGCCGCGCTGTCGGCGGGCGACCTGGATGCCAACAGCTACCAGCACAAGCCTTACCTGGACGCCCAGATTGCCGACCGGGGCTACAAGTTTGCAGCGGTGGGCTACACCGTCAACTTCCCCATCGGCCTGTATTCCAAGAAGGTCAAGAAGCTCGAAGACCTGAAGGAAGGCGCCAAGTTCGGCATTCCCAACGACCCCACCAACGGCGGCCGCGTGCTGCTGGTGCTGCAGGACAAGGGCCTGATCAAGCTGCGTGATGGCGCGGGCCTCAAGGCCACGCCGCTCGACGTGGTGAGCAACCCCAAGAAGCTCAAGTTCGTCGAACTTGACGCGGCCCAGCTGCCCCGCTCGCTGGACGACCTGGACGCCTCGGCCATCAACACCAACTTTGCGCTGTCGGCGGGCCTGAACCCCGGCAAGGACGCGATTGCGCAGGAGAACGCCAAGAGCCCCTACGTCAACCTGATCGCCGTGCGCGAAGCCGACAAGGACAAGCCCTGGGTGGCCAAGCTGGTGAAGGCCTACCACTCGGAAGAAGTGAAGAAGTTCATCCAGACCGAGTTCAAGGGCTCGGTGCTGCCAGGGTTCTGAGGCTGACAGCGTGCGCCCCCTGCGAGGGGGCGACGCTGCGGTTGCTGGGCGTCGCGCCCTCTCCCGGCCCTCCCGGGAGGGCCGGGGCACTGCATGCAGCAACCCAAGATCTGAAGCAAACCAGGCCTTTGCGCCTGTCCTTCAAGCACTGATAGCTATCGTATTTGTAGCAATCTAATGCCCCCAGTATCCCAGCGCCCCGCTGGGGATACGGCGCAGCGTCGTGTGCATCCACAATGGAAGGGTAACCTTCGGTAACACCTCGCCCATCCATCCCCATGCCCCTTGCCGAAAGAGCCCTCACAGTGGTCTGGCTGGGCGCAGCCTTGCTGCTGTTTGTGGCGTCGCTTGGGGTGCAGGATGGCTCGGCCCGGCTGTTCTTTGACAACGCCTCCTGGACATTGGCGTTTGGCCTGTCGGCCTTCTGGGCCTGGCGGGGGCGCGCGCAGGTGCCGCCTGCGCAGCGCCTGCTGCACACGGGGCTGTGGGTGGGCACGGTGCTGGTGCTGGCCGGGCAGCTGGTGTGGAACCTGCAGGTGGCGCTGGACTGGAACCCCTTCCCTGCGCCTGCCGATCTGTTCTTCTTGAGCGCGGGGCCGCTGTGGGCGGCCACGGTGATCCGCGCCACGTTTACGCGCCTGTCCAAAGACCGTGTTTACCCCGCCGCGCTCGATTTTGGCGGCGCGGTGCTGGCGCTGCTGGCCTTTACCCTGGTGATCTACCTGCCCTCGGGGCAGGACCAGTCGCTTGCAGTGGCCACGGTGCTGCTGCTGTACCCGGCGGTGTATCTGACGGCGGCCGGTGTCACGGCGCTGGCCATGCCCACGGTGGGTGTGCGGGTGACGCGGGCCCATCTGCTGGTGCTGGCGGGCATGCTGGGCTATGGCTTGAGCTGGATGCAGTGGAACCTGATGCAGCTGCGTGGAGAGGTCTTGCCGGGCATGGTGTTCAACGCCAGCTTCAGCCTGGCCGCGCTGGCCCTGGGGTGGGGTGCGCGCGGGCTGCGGTTTGAGGTGTCGGACGACCCGGGCTACCGCAGCCGCTGCGACCTGGCCATGAACTACGTGCCCCTGGTGGCGATGGCGCTGGCGGCCGTCACGCTGGTGCGGCTTTTCCTCATCACCCCCGATGGCCGGGCCGGGGTGCAGGCGCTCATCCTGGTGTGCTGCCTGCTGGTGCTGCTGCTGGCGGCGCTGCGCCAGGCGATTGTGGTGGGCCTGCTCAACCGCCTGCGCACGGCCGAGGCGGCGGTGCTGCGCAATGAAGAACGGCTCTACCACGTGGCGCATTTTGATGCCCTCACAGGCCTGCCCAACCGCCGCTTTTTTGAGGATGCCCTGGAGCGTGCCGTGGCCGATGCGGCACGCGCCACGCAGGCGCCAGACCACAGCGTGGCGCTGCTGCTGATCGACCTGGACCACTTCAAGAGCGTCAACGAAACCTACGGCCACCGCGTGGGCGACGCGCTGCTGAGCGAGGTGGCGCAGCGCATCCACCAGCTGCTCGAAGGGCAGGGGCTGGTGTCGCGCCTGGCCAATGACCAGTTCACGGTGATGCTGCAGCGCCCGGCGTCGCGCACGGTGCTGGCGCAGCGGGCGACCACGCTGCTCGAAGGGCTGGCGCGGCCCTGGGCGTTGTCGGATGTGGGCGAGCAATACATGGGCGCGAGCATCGGCATCAGCCTGTTCCCCGACGATGCCAGCAACAGCCTGGAGCTGGTGCGGCACGCGCATGCCGCGCTGCATGCCACCAAGAGCGCGGGGCGGGGCTCGTACCGCTTCTACATCGAGGAATTCACCCAGGCCACACGCAGCCGGCTGGAGCTGCGCCGCCGCCTGCATGGCGCACTGCAGGGCGGGGAGTTCACGCTGGTGTACCAGCCCCAGCTCAACCACCTGCGCCAGACGGTGGGCGCAGAGGCGTTGCTGCGCTGGTCGGTGGACGGCAAGCCGGTGCCGCCCGACGAGTTCATCCCCCTGGCCGAGGAGAGCGGCCTCATCGTGCCCGTGGGGCTGTGGGTGTTCGAGACCGCCTGCCGCCAGGTGGCGCAGTGGCGCGCCCAGGGCTGGCAGGCGCCGGTGGTGTCGGTCAATGTGTCCACCATCCAGCTGCGCGAGCCGGGGTTCACCCAGGCCTTGCTGGGCATCACGCAGCGCGCGGGGGTGGCGCCCGCCAGCCTGGTGCTGGAGATCACCGAATCGCAGCTGCTGGACGAGTCGCTCTACGCCATCGCGCTGGACCTGAAAAACGCCGGGTTTGTGCTGTCCATCGACGACTTCGGCACCGGCCACTCTTCGCTCGTCAAGCTCAAGCGCCTGCCGGTGAGCGAGCTGAAGATCGACAAGGAGTTTGTGCGCGACATCGTGGTGGACCCGAACGACCGCGAGATCTGCGCCACCGTGAACGCCCTGGCCCGCGCGCTGGGGCTGGAGGTGGTGGCCGAGGGGGTGGAGACCGAGGAGCAGTGGCAGCTGCTGGTCAAGATGGGCTGCCAGCGGTTTCAGGGCTGGCTGTTTGCGCCCGCCTTGGCGCCCGAGGCGCTGGCGCAGCAATGGCTGCAGCCCGTGGCCGGTGGCCCCTGGGTGCGGGCTATCAAAAATGATAGCTAAAAAGGCATGATGGACGCGCGGTAGGGCCGATTTTTGCTTTGATCCATGCCCCCAAAGCGCAACACCCGGCACATGGCCGGGTGTGGGGTGGGCGCCAGGCGGCGTTCAGGCCGCCTGCGGTTTATGCGGCCTGCGACACACGTGCCTGGTTGGCGGCCACGCTGGTGTGGCTGCCGATCTCCACATCGGCCGAGGCCAGGGCGGCGGCCTTGGCGTCGGGGCCCATGGCCACGCCTTCGGCGCGCACAAAACGCACGTCGGTGATGCCGAAGAAGCCGAACACCACCTTCAGGTAGCTCTCCTGGTGCTCCATGGCCTGGCCGCCTTCGCTGGTCGAATACACACCGCCACGGGTTGAAGCCACGATCACCGTCTTGCCACCGGCCAGGCCCACGGGGCCCTTGTCGGTGTACTTGAAGGTGCGGCCCGCCTGGGCCAGGCGGTCGATCCAGGCCTTGAGCTGGCTGGGGATGGAGAAGTTGTACAGCGGCGCGCCGATCACGATCACGTCGGAGGCCAGGAACTGGCTCACCAGCGCTTCGGACAGTGCGTTTTCAGCGCGCTCGGCCTCGGTGGCTGCGGCCTGGCCGGTGCGGAAGCCCAGCGACTGCGCCGACAGGTGCGAAGGCGCCTGCTGGGCCAGATCCAGGTACTGCACGGTGGTGCCGGGGTGGGCGGCTTGCCACGCGGCCACGGTGCGGGCCGTCAGTTGGCGGGACACGGATTGTTCGCCGGTGATGGCGGAGTCGATGTGAAGCAGTTGCATGAGGAACTCCTGGGGTTCTGTGGATCGCAGCCACAGCGTGTGGCCTTGGGATGAATTGTGGAGATTCATCAAAATGTTGATAAGGTGGTGAACTTGCGATAGATTGTTCTATCAGTGGGACGATGTACTTTATGCAAGACCTCAACGACATGCTCTATTTCGCCGAAGTGGTGGAGCGCGGTGGCTTTGCCGCAGCGGGCCGGGCGCTGGGCATTCCCAAGTCCCGCCTGTCGCGGCGCGTGTCCGACCTGGAGACCCACCTGGGCGTGCGCCTGCTGCAGCGCACCACCCGCAAGCTGTCGCTGACCGAGGTGGGCGAGGCCTATTTGCGCCACTGCCAGGCCATGCGCGAATCGGCCCAGGCGGCGGCCGACACGGTGGCCCAGGTGCAGACCGTGCCGCGCGGCACCATCCGCGTGAGCTGCCCCGTCACGCTGGCGCAGACCGTGGTGGCCGAGCTGATCCCCCGGTTTCTGGCCAGTTGCCCCGAGGTGCGCATCGACATGCTGGTGAGCAACCGCGCCGTGAACCTGGTGGAGGAAGGCATCGACGTGGCGCTGCGCGTGCGCCCCTCGGTGGACGACAGCGGCAGCATGGTGGTCAAGCGGCTGGACCACACCACGCAGATCCTGGTAGCCAGCCCCGAGCTGCTCATCCGCCAGGGCACGCCCCAGACGCTGGAGGACCTGGGCAAACTCGACAGCATCGCCATGTCGGCGCCCGATGGCCGGTCCACCTGGAACCTGATTGGCCCCGGCGGCGTGCACCAGGTGGTGCAGCACACGCCGCGCTACGTGGCCGACGACCTGCTCACGCTCAAATACGCCGCCGTGGCGGGCACGGGCGTGTGCTGGATGCCCGACTACATGTGCCAGGAGGAAATGCGCGATCGCAAGCTGGTGCGCGTGCTGCCCGACTGGGCGCCTGCGCCCGCCATCGTGCATGCGGTGTTTCCGTCGCGCCGGGGGCTGTCGCCTGCGGTGCGGCGTTTTCTGGATTTTCTGGGCGAGGCCATGCCCGGGCGCAGCAGCCTGAGCACACGCCAGGCGTTGCAAGGGGTGGACGGCGCCGATATCTGACGGGGCAAATTCGGTGCCACCGGGGGGCACCTTGCAGGGGCTTGGCAAGCGGCGGCCACAAAAACCGTATGCCCTGTGGAACGGCGCCCGCCACGCGCATTTTTGGCCCCACAATGCAACGAATTGCAACTGTTTGGGCTGCCTTCCTTCCTGCACCACAGCGCACCTGGGCGTTACCGGGTGTGCGCTTTGCGAAGCGGCCCGGAACTGGGCCCTTGTGACCGCTTCTCACTCCATCGACCAAGACATCCGGCAAGCCCGCGCGCACCCCGCCGTGCGCGCCATCGTGATCCCGCCATGCCCCGAGTCGCTGCTGCGCCTGCAGCAGATCATGGCCGAGCCCGAGCTGGACGCGGCGGCGCTGGAGCATTTGGCCGCCTCGGATGTGGCCCTGGCCGCCGCCGTGATGCGGCTGGCCAACAGCCCGCTCTATGGCCTGGCCCAGCCGGTGCAGACGGTGGGCATGGCGCTCACGGTGCTGGGGCTGCGCCCGGCGGTGGAGTTGATGTCGGCCTTCATCACCCGCAACGCGCTGCAGGTGCGTTCGCCGCTGCTCGACCATTTCTGGGAAAGCTCGCAGCGCCGCGCCATTGCCTGCGAGCACATCGGCCACCAGCTCTACAGCTTTGACCCTGGGCTGGGCTACAGCTTTGGCCTGTTCTGCCATGTGGGCATGCCCGTGCTGGTCAAAGCCGTGCGTGGCTACGCAGGCACCGTGACCGAGGCGCTGGCCCGCAAGGACCGCACCTTCACCCAGACCGAAAACGCCAGCCACCGCACCGACCACGCCGTGATGGGCGCCATCGTGGCGCGCACCTGGCACCTGCCGGGCGACGTGGCCCAGGCCATCTGGCTGCACCACGACTTTGCGTGCCTGAACGACGAACGCTTCGGCACCACCGTGCGCCACCTGGTGGCGCTGGGCCTGCTGGCCGAGTTCCTGGTCAACCAGCACGACGGCCTGGCGCCCACGCGCGAGTGGAACCAGCACGGTCAGGCCTGCATGGACCACCTGCATGTGACGCAGGACGAGCTGGACCACTGGATCGACGCGCTGCACCCGGCGTTTGAGGCCGTGCGGTTCTGACGCCGGTGCGCAGCTGATGCATCGGGGCCGGTCGGGCTGAGCCTGTCGAAGCCGATCTCAGCGCGCCGTCTCCAGCAGCTCTGCAAGGCGCATGTGACCTCGCTGCGCAGCCCACTGCGCTGCGTTCAGGCCCTCGCGGTCCTCCAGCCTGGGGTTGGCGCCCAGGGCCAGCAGCTTCTGGACGGTGGTGGTGTGGCCGTTCATGGCCGCCAGCATCAAGGCGGTCCTGCCCTCGTTGTCGCGGGCGTCTACCGGCGTGCCCTGGTGAATGAGGGCTTCTACTTGCTGGGGGTTGCCAGCACGGGCGGCATCCCACACGTTGCCTGGCAACGAAGCCCCGAGGCGCTTCTGCACGGAGGCGGTGGCTGCCGCGTTGTTGTCGCGGGCCGTGGAGTCGGCTAGCGGGCTGCGTGCGGCTGGGGCGGCTGCTGCTGCCGCAGCAGGTGGCGGGGTCTGTTCTGTGGGAACTGCTGCCGCGCGCTCGCGCCTTTCGGCGCTGGGGGCAGCAGCGGGGGAGGGCGCCGCGGGGAACCCGGACAGGGCACCGGCGGCGCGGGGGGCTGGCAGGGTTGCAGTGTCTGCGGCTGCGGGGGGGGCAGGCGCGGGCGCAGCAGCCGGAGCCGGGGCCGGTGCTGGCGCGGTCTTGGCCATGGGCTGTGCGGGGGGCGGGACAGGTGTGTGCGCAGGTACCGTGGCAAGCTTGGGGGCCACGGCCTCCGCGGCTTTGCTGGTGGTGCTGCTGCTGGCACGCTCCTGCTCCTGCTCTTGTTGGCGGTCAGGGGCTGGCAGTGTGGCCGACCGGGGCGCGGAGAGGGGCTCCGGCAAGGGCTCGGTTGCGGGGTTGGCCGAGGGCGCGGGGGCTGGGGCGGTTTGGGCGGCGGGCGCGGGCGCCTCGGCCCGGCGGTGGCTGAATGCGGTGTCCCGCTCCTCGGGCGTGCCACGCTCGAACTGCAGCATCAGCAAACCGGTCAGCCCCACCACGGCCACGGTGGCCAGGGCCGAGATCTTCCAGCGGGCTTGGTTGGCGGCGGCGGTGCGTGCAGGGGCGGGGGCTGCAGGTGCTGGCGCAGCGGCAGCTGTGTGGGTGGCCGCTGTGTGGGTGGCCGCTGTGTGGGTGGCCGCTGTGTGGGCGGCCGCCACCATCTGCGCGTGGGTGCGCACGGCCTCGCGCACATGGGCGCCGGGGCGGGCGCCTTCCAGTTCGCTGGCCTCGTGGTAGCGCCGGACCAGTTCGTCGTCCTGCCGGGTCATACAAACTCCTTGAGGTGCTGGCGCAGGCTGGCCCGCGCATAGCGCAGGCGGCTCTTGGCGGTTTCAAAGTTCACGCCGGTGGCCTCGGCAATCTCCTGCACGCTCAGGTCGCCTTCGGCTTGCAGCAGGAAGGCTTCGCGCTGCTCCAGTGGCAACTGCTCCACCGCCGCAATCAGCGCGGCCGCCTGCTCGCGCGACTGCAGCTGCCGCACGGGCCCAAAGCCCGAGTCGGCCACCAGCGTGTCGGTCAGCGTGCGCGCGTCGTCGTCGCTCGCGTCCAGGCTGGTGTGGTGTTTGGCGGTGCGCAGGTGGTCCACCAGCCGGTGGTGTGCCAGGGTGAACAACCAGGTGCGGAACTTGGCCTTGACCTCGTAGCGGGCAGCATTGCGCGCCACGGCAAACCACACGTCCTGCAGCAGGTCATCGGCCACCGCCTGCACCTTCACGCTGCGAAATACAAAGCGCCACACGGCCAGCTCGTGCCGGGCGTAGAGCCGGTCAAACGCGGCCATGTCGCCCCCGGCGTAGCGCAGCATCAGCGCTTCGTCGGTGTCTGTGGCATCGGCAGAGGGTGGGGCGGCGGGCACCGCGGCATTATGCGAGGCCCTCATGCGCCCACGGCACCGGTCCAGGCCTACCTCGGGTCGGGAACGTACGAGAGGTTGTCCGACTGCGGAAACGCGCGGGGCACCGGGGGCATGTAGGGTCGGGCGACGGGCTCGCGGATCACGCCAGCGGCGATCAGGTTCTCGCGGCTGTCGTAGCGGATGCTGATGATTTCGTTGGGCTGCTCTTGCAGGCGCGTGAAGCTGGTGTGCGAGACGACCGAGGTCTCGCGCTGGCCATGGGCCGTGCCCAGCTTGGCCGATGGCATGGGCGCGGCCTTGGCCACGCTGTCAGCGGACCGAGAGCGGGCAGAGGATTCGGCCTCGGCCAATGGGGCGGGTGTCGCGGGGGCTGCGGCTGCGGGGGATGCGGGTGCAGCAGGCTCCTCGCGCAGGCGCCCCAGGCCCTGGCCGTTGTTGCTGCGCTGGCTGTAGGGCTCGGGGGTGATGGCAGGCGCGGGCAGGGGCACCGGCGGCTGCTCGCGGAACAGCGCCACGCCAATCACGCCCACATGGGCCGGGCGGCCCGTGCGGGCGGCATAGGAGTTGGCGATGTGGGAGAACTCGAATGCCGCCACCTGGTGGTCGCTCTTGCGCCAGCCGGTGATCTGGTAGCGCTCGTAGGGCGAGAACACATAGCCGCGCTGGTCCCAGGCGGCCGTCTCGCCGCTGAGCACGTTGACGCCGTCTACCGAGGGCACGGCCAGCACCCGCTCGCCCAGCCGGTTGCGCACGCTGATGGCATAGCGCGCACCGGGCCGTCCGGCCACCCAGTATTCGCCCCGGGCATAGTGCACGGGCAGCGTGGCGCCGGTGTCGCGGTCCACGATGGTCACGTCGGCCAGGCGGCCAACGGCCTGGGCGGGCAGGTGGGCCAGGCCCAGCAGTGTGGCCAGGGCCGCGATGGCAGGGAGGGCGGACAGGGTGAAGGCACGGGGTTTCATGGCAGCTCCATCAAAAAAGTGGTGGTGCTGGGTGAAACGAACGGAGCGGCTGGATGGGGTTAAACCAAGCGAAAAAAAAGCCCCGACAACCCGGTGGTGGTGGCAAACAGGTGGTTTTTAGATGATTTGGCGATTAAATAACAAGAATTAAGTCGTTTGGGTTTTAAAGAACGGCTCGCAGAATGCCTGCCTTGTGACCCCAAACACCTCCATCATCATCGTCCCCGGCTGGCGTGACTCGGGCCCCGGCCACTGGCAGAGCCTGTGGGCCGAGCGCCTGCCCAACGCGCGCCGTGTGGTGCAGGACGACTGGATCACGCCCACGCGTTCGGCCTGGGTGAGCCAGCTCGAAAAAACCGTGCTGGCCGCGCCGCACCCCGTGGTGATCGTGGCGCACAGCCTGGGCTGCATTGCCACCAACCACATGGGCCCGGAGGCTGCGGCCAGGGTGTGTGGTGCGCTGCTGGTGGCCCCGGCCGACCCCGAACGCCGCGCCATCCTGAGCGACTTTGCGCCCGTACCCTATGCCGCGCTGCCTTACCGCAGCATCGTGGTGGCCAGCAGCAACGACCCGTTTTGCCCCATCCGCCTGGCAGGCGCCTATGCACGGGCCTGGGGCAGCGAGTTTGTGCGCATGCAGAACGCGGGGCACATCAACATCGACTCGGGCCACGGCGAATGGCCCCTGGGCTGGGCGCTGCTGCAGTCGCTGGCAGAGGGGCTCGCTGCGCATCCGCCCGCCGCCACCCAAGCGCACGCCCTGCATACGGCGTTCTAATTGCTATAACTTGTATAGCTATGAAGCCTTGCTGATAAGGCGGAAAAGGCTGTTTCGGGTGTAAAAAATGCGGTGGCTATCTGCCGTAGGCCACCCATCAACAATCTATATTCCGATAGCTGATTATTTAACAAGAATATATTCTTTTGAGTTTTAAGAGTGCCTCCGCACAATGCAGCATCTCCAGCAATTTTTGGGCGACATCACCATGACTTCTTTGAAACTCAAGACCCTCCTGGCCTCCTTGGCCCTGGCTGCAAGTGGCATGGCTGCCGCACAAAATTCGCTGCTCAATGTGTCGTATGACGTGGCCCGCGAGTTCTACAAGGACTACAACGCCGCCTTCGCCGCGCACTACAAGAAGACCACCGGCCAGGACGTGAAGATCGACCAGTCGCACGCTGGATCGAGCGCCCAGGCCCGCGCCGTGAACGACGGCCTGGCCGCCGATGTGGTCACCATGAACACGACGACCGACGTGCAGTTCCTGGCCGATAGCGGCGTGGTCGCCAAGGACTGGACCAAGAAGTTCCCGCACGACGCATCGCCCACCACCTCGACCATGCTGTTCCTGGTGCGCAACGGCAACCCCAAGGGCATCAAGGACTGGGAAGACCTCATCAAGCCTGGCGTGCAGGTGATCGTGGTGAACCCCAAGACCGGCGGTAACGGCCGCTACGCCTACCTGGCCGCCTGGGGCGCCGTGCGCGAGAAGGGCGGCACCGAGCAGCAGGCCGCCGACTTCGTGGCCAAGCTCTACAAGAACGTGCCGGTGCTCGCCAAGGGCGGGCGTGACGCCACGGCCACCTTCCTGCAGCGCAACCAGGGCGATGTGCTGATCACGTTCGAGTCTGAAGTGGTGTCGATCGACCGCGAGTTTGGCGCGGGCAAGGTCGATGCGATCTACCCGTCGGTCAGCATCGTGGCCGAGAACCCCGTGGCCGTGGTCGAGCGCACCGTGGCCAAGAAGGGCTCGGCGCAGCTGGCCAAAGCCTATCTGGATTACCTGTATTCGGACGAGGCCCAGGAAATT
>CAYXSL010000031.1:0-32314 GCA_964466605.1 uncultured Verminephrobacter sp. | reverse complement strand
AGCTCTACAACTGGCGCGCCGACGTGCGCCCCAACGTGCTGGGCAAGTTCGACGAGGACGAGGGCGATTTCAGCGGTGGCGAATGGTCGCGCCCCAACCCGAGTGCCAACACGCTGCTGCGCGCCAAGGCCGACCTGACCCCGGCCCTGATTGCCCGCGCGCTGGCCCGTCGCCTCAAGAAGCTCGGCCAGATCCCGGAGGACGTGATGGCGCGCATCGATGCCCATCTGGCCATCCTCGATGCCCAGGAGCGCTCGATGCAGACGCTGCTGACGCAAGGCGTGCAGGGCGCCGAGCGCCAGCCCTGGTTCTGCTCCGGCTGCCCGCACAACACCAGCACCAAGGTGCCGGAGGGTTCCCGCGCCATGGCCGGCATCGGCTGCCACTTCATGAGCATCTGGATGGACCGCGCCACCGTGGGCTTCACCCAGATGGGGGGTGAGGGCGTGCCCTGGGTCGGCCAGCAGCCGTTCAGCCATGACCGCCACATGTTCGCCAACCTGGGCGATGGCACCTACTTCCACAGCGGCATCCTGGCCATCCGCCAGAGCATCGCGGCGGGCGTGAACATCACCTACAAGGTGCTCTACAACGACGCGGTGGCCATGACCGGCGGCCAGCAGGTGGGCGAGCGGCCCGAAGGCCACAGCGTGGTGCAGATCGCGCAGAGCATGCGGGCCGAGGGCGCCAAGCGCATCACCATCGTCACCGACGAGCCCGAGAAGTACGAGGGCGTCACGGGGCTGCCCGAGGGCATCGCGATCCAGCACCGCGACACCCTGGATGCGGTGCAGCGGGCCTTCCGCGAGATCGAGGGCACCACGGTCATCATCTACGACCAGACCTGCGCCACCGAAAAGCGCCGTCGCCGCAAGCGCGGCTCCCTGGTCGACCCGGCGAAGCGGGTGGTCATCAACGAGGCGGTGTGCGAGGGCTGCGGCGACTGCGGCGTGCAGTCCAACTGCCTGAGCGTGGAGCCGCTGGAGACCGAGTTCGGCCGCAAGCGCCAGATCAACCAGAGCACCTGCAACAAGGACTTCTCGTGCACCAAGGGCTTCTGCCCGAGCTTCGTCACGGTGGAGGGCGGTCAGCTGCGCAAGAAGGACAACCGGGCGGCCGGAGCCGAATGGACCGGCGGCAGTCTGCCCCACCCCGCGCTGCCGGTGCTCGGCGGCGAGGCCTGGGGGGTGATCGTGGCTGGCGTGGGTGGCACCGGCGTCATCACCATCGGGCAGCTGCTGGGCATGGCGGCGCACATCGAGGGCAAGGGCATCGTCACGCAGGATGCGGCCGGTCTGGCCCAGAAGGGCGGCGCCACCTGGAGCCATGTGCTCATCGGCGCCGATCAGGACGTCATCCGCACCACGCGCGTGTCGGCCGCTTCGGCCGATCTGGTGCTGGGCTGCGACCCCATCGTGGCGGCCCACAAGGAGACCTGGCAGCGCCTGCGCGCCGGCCGCACCCATGTGGCACTGAACGCCAGCGCTACGCCCACAGCCGCGTTCGTGCGCAACCCCGACTGGCAGAACCCGGCCCAGGCCTGCGTCGACACGCTGGTGTCGTCGCTGGGCGACGACGCGGTGGGTGTCTTCGATGCCGAAGCTGCGGCCACCCGGCTTATGGGCGACAGCCTGTACGCCAACCCCATGATGCTGGGCTATGCCTGGCAGAAGGGCTGGGTGCCGCTGCAGCTGGCCTCGCTGATGCGCGCCATCGAGCTCAATGCGGTGGCCGTGGACCGCAACAAGGCCGCCTTTGAATGGGGCCGGCGCGCTGCGCACGACACGGCAGCCGTCATGACCCTGGTGCGCCCGGCCACCGCCCAGGTGGTGCAGATCCGCCGCCGCGAGACCCTCGACGACCTGATCGCCCGTCGGGTGGAGTTCCTCACCGCCTACCAGAACGCCGCCTACGCCGAGCGCTACCGGCAGCAGGTGGAGCAGGTGCGGCAGGCTGAAGCCCCGCTGGGCAGGACGCTGCTGGCCGAGACGGTGGCCCGCAACCTGTTCAAGCTGATGGCCTACAAGGACGAGTACGAAGTGGCCCGCCTGCACAGCGATCCCGCCTTCCATGCCCGCCTGGCCAGCCAGTTCGAGGGCGATTTCCGCCTGCATGTGCATCTGGCGCCGCCGCTGCTCTCCCGCACCAACGAACGCGGCGAGCTGGTCAAGCGGAAGTTCGGCCCGGGCATGTTCACCGCCTTCCGGTGGCTGGCCAGGCTGCGCGGCCTGCGCGGCACCTGGCTGGACGTGTTCGGCCGCACCGAGGAGCGCCGCACCGAGCGCGCCCTGATCGCTGAATACGGCGCCGACATCAGGCGGCTGTGCACCGGCCTGACGGCAGAGCGCCACGCGCTGGCGGTCGATCTGGCGCGCATTCCCGAGCAGATCAAGGGATTCGGCCATGTGAAGGCACGGCACCTGGCGGCCGCCCGGCAGCGGCGGTCCGAACTGCTGGCCCGGTGGGAAGGCCGGACGCAGGCCGACCCGGCCCCGCAGGCCCAGGCGGCCTGATACCCCGGCCAGGTCCGACCCCCCCGCATACAATCGTCGGCTGTCTGCCGGCTGACCTGCC
The DNA here is from genome assembly GCA_964466605.1 of uncultured Verminephrobacter sp. Taxonomy (GTDB): domain Bacteria; phylum Pseudomonadota; class Gammaproteobacteria; order Burkholderiales; family Burkholderiaceae_C; genus Acidovorax. The sequence continues at coordinate 29,740 of CAYXSL010000031.1, read as the reverse complement.
CCCTCCCCGGGGCGGGCTGGCGGGCGCCCGTCGACAACGCAACCGGAGTCCCCCGTGCTGATTTCCCCTGCCTACGCCCAAGCCGCCGCCGGCGGCACCGAGTCCACCCTGCTGGGCATGCTGCCCCTGGTGCTGATGTTCGTGGTGCTGTATTTCGTGATGATCCGCCCGCAGCTCAAGCGCCAGAAAGAGCACAAGGCCATGGTCGAGGCGCTGGCCAAGGGCGACGAGGTCGTCACCGCTGGCGGCTTCCTGGGCAAGGTGTCCAAGCTGGGCGAGACCTACATCGGCGTGGAACTTGCCGACGGCCTTGAAGTCCAGATGCAGCGCTCTGCCGTGGTGCAGGTGCTGCCCAAGGGCACGATCAAGTAACTTCCGACCTCCGCTCCCCACGCCGCCCGCGCCATGAACCGTTACCCCCTCTGGAAGTACGCCATCATCGTCGTGGTGCTGGTGATCAGCGCCATCTACGCGCTGCCCAACCTGTTCGGCGAGGCGCCGGCGGTGCAGGTCTCGCCGGCGCGGGCCACGGTCAAGGTGGACTCGTCCACGGTCAGCCGGGTGGAGCGGGCGCTGGCCGAGCAGTCCCTCCAGCCGGACACCATCCAGCTCGAGGGCACGTCGGTGCGGGCACGTTTTGCCACCACCGACGACCAGCTCAAGGCCCGTGACGCGCTGGACAAGGCGCTGAACCCGGATCCGGCCGCGCCGGACCACGTCGTGGCCCTCAACCTGGTGCCCCGCACACCGCGTTGGCTGGCGGCGCTGCATGCTTCGCCCATGTACCTGGGGCTGGACCTGCGGGGCGGCGTGCACTTCATGCTGCAGGTGGACATGGCGGCGGCCCTGCAGCGCCGCATCGACGTGCTCACCACCGACCTGCGCAATGCCTTGCGCGAGAAGAACATCCGCCACGGCGGCATCAGCCGCAACGGGCAGGCCATCGAGCTGCGGGTGCGCGACACCGCCACCCTGAACGCCGCCACCGACCTGATCCGGGCGCAGTTCACCGACCTGCAGGTCGTCACCACGCCCGACGGCACCGACACCCGCATCACCGCCACCATCCGGCCGGAAGCGGCCCGTGCCGTGCAGGATCAGGCCCTCAAGCAGAACATCACCACCCTGCACAACCGCATCAACGAGCTCGGCGTGGCCGAGCCGGTGATCCAGCAGCAGGGCGCCGACCGCATCGTGGTCCAGCTGCCCGGCGTGCAGGACACTGCCAAGGCCAAGGACATCCTGGGCCGCACCGCCACGCTGGAAGTCCGTCTGGTCGACGAGAGCACCGAAGGCCGTGCGGCCGAGCAGGGCAACGGCCCGGTGCCGTTCGGTTCGGAGCGCTACCCCGAGCGTTCGGGCCAGGCCGTGATCGTCAAGCGCGAGGTGCTGCTCACCGGCGAAAACCTCACCGACGCCCAGGCCGGCTTCGACGACACCCAGCAACCGGCCGTGCACCTCACGCTGGATGCCAAAGGCTCGCGCATCTTCCGCGACGTCACCCGCGACAACATCGGCAAGCGCATGGCCATCATCCTGTTCGAAAAGGGCAAGGGCGAGGTGGTCACGGCCCCGGTCATCCGCACCGAGATCGGTGGCGGCCGGGTGCAGATCTCGGGTGCCATGAGCACCACCGAGGCCAACGACACCGCCCTGCTGCTGCGCGCCGGCTCGCTGGCCGCGCCCATGGAGATCGTCGAGGAACGCACCATCGGACCGAGCCTGGGTGCCGAGAACATCGAGAAGGGCTTCAACAGCGTGATCTGGGGCTTCGTGGTGATCGTCGCCTTCATGTGCATCTACTACATGGTGTTCGGCGCCTTCTCCAGCATTGCCCTGGGTTTCAACCTGCTGCTGCTGGTCTCGGTGCTGTCCATGCTGCAGGCCACGCTCACCCTGCCCGGCATCGCGGCCATGGCGCTGGCACTGGGCATGGCGATCGACTCCAACGTGCTCATCAATGAGCGGGTGCGCGAGGAACTGCGCCGGGGCGCCTCGCCCCAGGTGGCCATCAACACCGGCTACGACAGTGCCTGGGCCACCATCCTGGACTCCAACGTCACCTCGCTGATTGCCGGCGTGGCCCTGCTCATCTTCGGTTCCGGCCCGGTGCGCGGCTTTGCCGTGGTGCACTGCCTGGGCATCGTCACCAGCATGTTCTCCTCGGTGTTCTTCTCGCGCGGCCTGGTCAACCTCTGGTACGGACGTCAGAAGAAGCTCAAGACCGTGTCCATCGGCACCGTCTGGCGCGCCGACGGTCAGGCGCAGGCCCCCAAGGCCGACTGATCGAGCGGGCTCCACCACCCACCGAACGACCCCACAAAGGCATCCACGATGGAATTCTTCCGCATCCGCCGCGACATCCCGTTCATGAAGCACGCCATCGTGCTCAACGCGATCTCGGCCATCACCTTCATCCTGGCGGTGGTCTTCCTGGTCACCCGCGGCCTGCACCTGTCGGTCGAGTTCACCGGCGGTACGGTGATGGAGGTGGCCTACGAGCAGCCTGCGGACCTCGAATCGGTGCGCAAGGTGGTGGAGTCGCTGGGTTACCTGGAAGTCCCGGTGCAGAACTTCGGCTCGTCCCGCGACGTGCTGCTGCGCCTGCCGGCCCAGGCGGGCAAGACGTCCGGCCAGCAGAGCGAGGAGCTGTTTGCCGCCCTGAAGGCGCAGAACCCGGCAGTGGAGCTGCAGCGCACCGAATTCGTGGGGCCGCAGGTGGGCCAGGAGCTGGTGAACAACGGCCTGCTGGCCCTGGGCCTGGTGATCGTGGGCATCATGATCTACCTGGCCATCCGGTTCGAGTGGAAGTACGCGGTGTCGGCCATCATCGCCAACCTGCACGACGTGGTGATCATCCTGGGCTTCTTCGCCTTCTTCCAGTGGGAGTTCTCGCTGGCGGTGCTGGCGGCGGTGCTGGCGGTGCTGGGTTACTCGGTCAATGAGTCGGTGGTGATCTTCGACCGGATCCGCGAGGCCTTCCGCAGGTACCGCAAGATGACCACCCACGAGGTGATCGACCACGCCATCACCAGCACGATGAGCCGCACGATCATCACCCACGCCTCGACCGAAGCGATGGTGCTGTCGATGCTCTTCTTTGGGGGCCCCAGCCTGCACTACTTCGCGATGGCGCTGACCATCGGGATTCTGTTTGGCATCTATTCCTCGGTGTTCGTGGCGGCTGCCATCGCCATGTGGCTCGGGGTCAAGCGCGAGGATCTTGTCAAGCCTGCCAAAAAGGAAGGGGATCCCAACGATCCCCATGCCGGAGCGACCGTTTGACCCGCTAATATCTGCTTATGCAGCCTACGCCCTCTTCCGTTCCACAGCGTCGCCTGGCCCGCCAGGCGCGCCAGAAGTTCGTAGAGGGCTTGTGCTCCGGACTCCCGGAGCTGGGTAAGACGGTCCAGGAGTTCCTGGCCACCTTGATGGCCCAGACAGGGACGGCGCGCGAAATGCAGTCGCGCCGGGATGCGTGGATGAAGTACCAGCAGCTGCATGCCACCTGGACCCAGCGCACGGCCAAGGCCTGGCAGGAAGCGCTGGCACCCCATGCCATCAGCGCCCGGGGGCCTCTTGCCGGAGGGGTTGTCGGCAACCAGTTCGAGCTGCTCAGCGACGATGTGGTGGAGAACAAGATCCTGGCCTCGCGCATGGCTCTGACGATCACCGAGCAAGTTGCCCCCCAGTTTGACACCGTGCGCCAGCGCACCCAGTCCCTGGAAGGCCAGGAACTCGACAATAGCGACATCCTTCGGCCCGACGCCGTGTGCCTGCTGCTGGTGGAGCAATGGGTGGAATCCGGCCTGTCCCGCACCGACCTGCAGACCGTGGTGGACCCACTGCAGCGCGACCTGGCCAATCTGCTCCAGAAGCATTACCAGGCCGTCAATGTGTTCTATGTGGAGCAGGGCGTCACCCCACAAACGGACCTGAAATCCCGGGTGCGGCGCACCAGCGGCGGGGCCGTGACGGGCAGCGGCGGTGGAGATTCCGCCTCGGGCGGTCTGGCCTCACAGGCCCTGGCGCAGACCCGGGAGGCCATGGCGGCAGCGCGTGGCCGCCACCCTTTCCCGGCACAGATGCCGCACGCGCCCCAACTGCCACCCGGCTACCCACGGCATGGCATGCCCACGGCCTTTGCCACGGGCATGACCCCGCTGGCACGCGCCCGCCAGCGGGCGCAAGGGGTCATGGGCCAGCTGCGCCGCCTGCTTACCCAGCCCGCCACCGGGTTCGACATGGTCAATGCCCCCCCCGCTTCGGCGGCGCTCGCCCATGCGCTCACGGCCCACCGCGTGCACGCCGACACGTACTACAGCAGTGTCGCCACGCTGATGGAGGATTACAGCCCGGCTGCTGTGGTGCAGCTGGCGGGCACGGTACGGGAGCGGTCCACGGAACTCAAGAAAAAAGCCACGACCACTGGCGAGAAAGCCATCATCGAGGTGGTGGCTTTGATGTTTCAAAGCATCCTGGCCGAAGACCGCATTCCACCGGCGGTGCGTGTGTGGTTTGCGCGCCTGCAGGTGCCCGTGCTGCGCGTGGCGCTGGCCGAACCCGAGTTTTTCAGCAACCTTGACCATCCCGCCCGCAAGCTGATCGACCGCATGGGCGCCTGCGTGCTGGGCTTTGATTCCACCAGCATCAACGGCAGCGCTCTCGAGGCCGAAATCCGGCGTGTGGTGCAGGTGATCGAGCAATACCCTGAAACCGGCCGACGCGTGTTCCAGCTCGTGTACGACGAATTCGAGAAATTCCTGTCCAAGTTCCTCACTGAAAAGCAGGCCACCTCCCGCCTGGTCAGCGTGGCCCAGCAGGTGGAGCAGCGGGAAACCCTGGCCATCCAGTACACCATCGAACTGCGCACCATGCTGCGCGACATGCCCGTGCGCGACGAGATCCGGGAGTTCCTGTTCAAGACCTGGGCCGAGGTGCTGGCCCTGTCGGCGGTGCGTGATGGCCCGCAACATGCCGACACCGTGGCGTTCAAACGCACGGCTGCTGACCTGGTCTGGGCCGCCAGTGCCAAACCCAATCGCAGCGACCGGGCCCAGGTGATCCAGAACCTGCCGGGCTTGCTGCAGCGCCTGCGCCAAGGCTTGGCGCTGCTCGGCGTCAATGGGCCCGAGCAGGACGTCCAGGTCAAAACCCTGACCGACACGCTGGCGGATGCCTTCCTGTCCAAAACCGCCTCGATCCCACAGGCGCACATCGAGGCCATGGCCAAACGCCTGGCCAACCTGGAGGACTTCATGAGCGACGCTGCGTTGGGTGACATGCCACTCAATGCGGACAACATCGAGATGATGCTGGGTATTGATGCCTCGTCCATCCATGTGGTGGCCGACAACGGCGCGCCAGTGGATGAGGCCATGGTGGTGTGGGCGCAGGAGCTGCAGCCCGGCACCTGGTACACGCTGGACCACAACGGCGCTTCCGCCCAGGTGCAATACGCCTGGCAGAGCCAGCGCAAGCAGTTGCACCTGTTTGCCGCGGTGGATGGCAGCAGTTACCTGATCCAGCTGCGCCGCCTGGCCGCTTACCTGCAGGCCGGCCTGCTCGTGGCCCAGGACGAAGAGGGCCTGACCCTGCGCGCCACGCGCGACGCCTTGGCCAAGCTGGACGCCAACCCCGAACGTTTGCTAGGCTGACAAACCGCTTTGGGCCACCGGGTCGCAGGCCCGGGTGCAGTTCGCTCTGGCTCTGAAGACTACAGCGTCAACCCCGCCCCAGACGCTGGAACAGCCCGCCTGGCAGACGTGCCACGCGGCCATCCAGTTCCAGCTCCAGCAGCATCACCTGCAGGGAAGCCGTGTCCATGCCGGTGCGTGCCACCAGAGCATCGAGGCCCAGAGGGTCAAACCCCAGCGCTGCGAGCACAGGGTTGTCTTCTGTTCCGCCTTCTGCGCGCTCCGCCTCCGCCGTGCCCGCTTCGGCGGGCGCCTCCGGCAAGCCCGGCACCGTGGTGGCCGGGAGCCGCAGCTCCTCCAGCACATCTTGCGCCGACTCGACCAGTTTGGCCCCCTGGCGAATCAGTGCATGGCAACCCCGCGACTGGGGTGCGTGGATCGAGCCCGGGATCGCAAACACTTCCCGGCACTGCTCAACTGCCATCCGGGCGGTGATCAGAGAGCCAGAGGCCAGGGCAGCCTCTACCACCAGTGTGCCTTGGGACAGACCCGAGATGATGCGGTTTCGCTTGGGGAAATTGGCCGCCAGCGGCGGGGTTCCCAGCGGGTACTCGCTGACCAGGAGCCCACGGGCTGCGATGCGGCGCGCCAGGTCCAGGTTCTTGCGGGGATAGACCCGGTCCAGGCCGGTGCCCACGACGGCAATGGTGGCCGCCGCAGGCGCACCCGGCACGGATGCATCCAGTGCGCCCTCATGCGCTGCGGCATCCACGCCCAACGCCAGCCCCGACACAACGGTCAGCCCGGCACCATGCAATGCCCGCGAGAACAAGCGGGCGTTCTCGGCGCCCTGGGCGGTCGGGTTGCGGCTGCCGACCACTGCCAGACACCGGTCGCTGGGAAAAGGCTGGTGCGCAAGCAACTGCGCCGGACCGGTGATGTACAGCAGCAGTGGTGGGTCTTCCGTGTCCAGCAAGGACTGCGGGTAGCGGACATCGCCCAGCGTGACGATGGTGCGTGCCGGGCCCTCGGGGCCCGCTCCAGACAGCCACTCGGCGGTGGTGTCCCACAAGGCCTGCCAGGCGGCAGGGACTTCACACAAAGCCCGCGCCTGGGCGCTGGTCACACATTGCTGCAGCGCAGCCTCGGGCTGTTGAAAAATCGCTTGAGGGAGTCCGAAACGGGACAGCAGCCGCCGCGCGGCGCCGTTGCCCACGCCAGGTGACAGCGTCAACCGCAGCCAAGCTCCCAGCTCTTCATGGTCCATGGGTTTCAAGCCACCCACACACGGTCTGGTGCCACGGCCTCACACCGAGACCAACGGCCTCCCTCCACGCGAAGGTGCGCGCGACTTATTTTGGGTTGACGAGGCGATCGCCCACGCGCACCCCGTTGCGGATTTCAAGAAGCAGCGCATAAGAAACGCGCTCGAAGGTACGGAACACCATGGCCGTTCCATTGATTTCACTGGGCAGCTTGACCGTGGCCTTGGCCTGGTCGGTGGTGTCCTTGATGCGGTCACCCTTGGTCATCAGGCTGAGCACATGGCCGGGCTCGACGCCATCTTCCGAGCCCATATTGATGGCCACTACCTGGTTCTGGGCGGCGTAAGCCACCGCAGAACTGCCATAGATGGACACCACCCGCGCGTTGACCTCGACCTCGGGCGCGCGCGGGGTGTAGCTCATGAATGCACGCGCGGGTGCAGGCAGCAGGCGGTCACCGGCCTGGACTTCTTCCTTCGTGGCCGACAGGTCCACCGTGGCGGGCACGTACTCGGAGTTGTAGCCCCCCTTGCCGTTGGGCGTTTCCTCAAAGGATTCGCCCCGCACCAGTTCGGCCTTGCCCACATACTGGGCTTCATAACCCAGCACCGCGCCCGTCACCGGATCCTTGAGGGCCAATGCGTTGCGGAAAACACGGTAGAAGCGCGGCTCCCCGGCCTCGGCCAGCATGGGCGAGGCGGTGTCTCCGCGCACATAGACGCGGTCGCCCGCACCCATCAGCACGCGTTCGTCGGTCGTGGCGATCACACGCGGGGCGCGCAGCAGCGTTTGTTCGTCCACCACCAAAGGCTCGACCAGGAACGGCTCGATCAGGTGGGGCTTGAGGGTGGGCAGAGCGGAATCCACCAGGCTGTCGCTGCGCGTGCGCGGCGACACGCGCACGGTTTCGGGCTCGCCCGTGGCGCCAGGGCGGCTGGTGCGCAGGCGGGCGTACCCACCGTCTTTTTCCAGATACAGGGTCTGGCCCGGGAAGATCAGGTGCGGGTTGGGGATGGCCTTGAGGTTCATGCCCCACAGCTCGGGCCAGCGCCAAGGGCGCTTGAGGTACATGCCCGAAATGCCCCAGAGCGTGTCACCACGCTTGACGGTATAGCTGTCGGGCGCGTTAGGCGCCAGTTCTTCCAGGGGCACACCCCGCTCGGACACCTGCTGCGCGGTGGCGCGCTGGTTGCTGGAGATGGGGTAGTTCTGCGCCTGAGCCGGCATGACCAGCAGGGCGCCAGCGATGATGGTGAGCGCGCCCAGGGCGGTCCGCCGCACGCTGGTGAATGCCGTCATGTTGTTCCTTTTCTCATGCATTGTGAAACGCCCCCTCACTGGCAACCCGGCTTCTGCAGCATGCAGGCGCGCGGGTAACTACGTTACAAACCTGCTTAGATTCTCTGCTCAAGCCCTTGATTCGGCAACGATTATTGGCCAGCAACCCTGCAGCAGGCCGCAAAAGTGGCGAAAATAGCGACATCTTCTACCTGCAGCCATGGCAATCCTTCCCATTCTCTGTTACCCCGACCCCCGGCTCCACAAGGTCGCACGCCCCATCGCGGAGGTGGACGACCGCATCCGTGCGCTGGTGGCCGACATGCTGGCCACCATGTACGACGCCCACGGCATCGGCCTGGCCGCCACCCAGGTGGACGTGCACGAACGGCTGGTGGTGATCGATGTGTCCGAAGAACGCGACCAGCCCCTGGTGCTGATCAACCCCGAACTCGTCTGGACCAGCGCAGAAAAGCATGTGAACGACGAAGGCTGCCTGTCCGTCCCCGGCATCTACGACGGCGTCGAGCGTTTTGACGCCGTGCATGTGCAGGCGCTCGACGCCCAGGGCGTGTCCCGTGTCATCGAAGCGGACGGCCTGCTGGCGGTCTGCATCCAGCACGAGATGGATCACCTGATGGGCAAGGTGTTTGTGGAATACCTCTCCCCCCTCAAGCGCAACCGCATCAAGACCAAGATGATCAAGCAGCAGCGGGAGGCCCGCGAGTGAGGTTTTCAGCGCTCTGCGCCTTGCGGGGCGGCGGAGTGCTGGCGCGGGCAGCGCTCGGAGCGCTGCTCATCCACCTTGCGGGGTGCACGCTGCCTGCCCGTGAGCAGCCCGGGGCACTGCAAGCCGACGTGCTGGCCCGCCTGGGTCCGCCCAGCGCAACCTTTGCGCTGGTACCGGGCGAGCGGTGGCTGTACTCCGAACTTCCCGCAGGCTTCGAGGCCTACGCTCTCGACTTCGATGCCAGCGGCCGCTTGCTGCGCAACGAACAGGTGCTGACGCAGGCGCGTTTCGAGAGCCTTCCGCTCGGCACCTGGACCCGGACCGATGTAGAGCGCAGCTTCGGCGCGCCCTTGCGGGTGGAGCGCGTGGCACGGTTTGATGGCGACATCTGGACCTACCGCTTCCGCCAGAACTCCGACCCGCGCCTGGCCCATGTGCACCTGGACCGCCAGGGCGTGGTGCGGCAGGTGCTGTTCACCGATGAACTCCCCCATTTTGACAATGCGCGCGACTGAGCGACTGAGCGATAGCGCGCCTGAACGCCCCCAGACACCCGCATGCAGCCATCCATGAGAGTCATTTTTGCCGGTACCCCCGAATTTGCCCGTGTGGCGCTCGCGCGGCTGCTGGCTGCGGGCTTTACCGTCCCGCTGGTGCTCACCCAGCCTGACCGCCCTGCGGGCCGGGGCATGAAGCTGCAGGCATCGCCCGTCAAACAATGTGCGCTGGACCATGGCATCCCGGTGGCGCAACCGCGCAGCCTGCGCCTGGACGGCAAGTACCCCGAAGACGCTGCGGCCGCGCGCGAGGCGCTGCTGGCAGCCCAAGCCGATGTGATGGTCGTGGCCGCCTACGGGCTGATCCTGCCGCAATGGACCCTGGATTTGCCGCGCCTGGGGTGCCTGAACATCCACGCCAGCCTGTTGCCGCGCTGGCGTGGCGCGGCCCCCATCCACCGCGCCATCGAAGCGGGCGACGCCGACACCGGCGTCACCATCATGCAGATGGACGCAGGGCTGGACACCGGCGACATGCTGCTCACCGAGCGATTGGCCATCGCCGCCGACGACACCACGGCAACGCTGCACGACCGGCTGGCCCACCTGGGCGGCCGCATGGTCGTGGAAGCGCTGGAGCTGGCGGCCTGTGGCGGCCTGCAGCCCGTGCCCCAGCCCGCCGAGGGCATTACCTATGCCCACAAGATCGAGAAGGCCGAAAGCAGCATCGACTGGTCGCTACCCGCCACCGTGATCGGCCAACGCATCCGCGCGTTCGACCCGTTTCCGGGCGCCAGCACTGAGTGCTGCGGTGAGACCATCAAGATATGGAGCTATGCTATTGATAGCATAAAAGGCAATACAGACGCGCGCAAAGGCCTTGTTTTATCTATAGACGACAGCGGTGTGCTGGTGGCCTGTGGTGCCGGCACGGCGCTGCGCCTCACCACACTGCAGCGTGCGGGGGGCAAGCGGCTGCCTGCGGCCGATTTCCTGCGCGGCTTCGACCTGCAGCCCGGCATGGTGCTGGGCGCCCCCGCCGCATGAGCGTGCTCGCCCCCCTGGGCAGCACGGTGCGCCACCCGTCGTTCCGGCTCGCAGCCACTGACATGGCAGGCACCTCGCTGGGCATTGCCGCCTGGGGCCTGGTCACGGGCGTGGCCATGGTCAAAAGCGGCATGCCGGTGGGCATGGCCGTGTTCATGTCGCTGCTGGTCTATGCGGGCAGCGCGCAGCTGGCGGTCATCCCCCTGCTGTCCGTGGGCGCGCCACTGTGGGTGGTCTGGCTCACTGCCGCCTGCGTGAACCTGCGTTTTGTGATCTTCAGCAGCATGTGGCGCAGCTACTTTGCCCACCTGCCACTGCGCCAGCGCCTGGCGCTGGGCTACTTCAGCGGCGACGTGATCTATGTGGCCTTCATGAAGCGGTTCCCCGAGCCCCGCCCCGCGCCCGAGCAGGTGCCGTATTTCTGGGGCGCGGCCTGCACCAACTGGCTGGCCTGGCAGGTGCCGTCCATCGCCGGCATCCTGCTGGCCAATGCCGTGCCGCTGTCCTGGGGCCTGGGTTTTGCCGGGGTGCTGGCGCTTTTGGGCGTGCTGCTGTCGCTGCTGTTCGACCGGGCCACCTGGCTGGCCACGGGCGTGGCGGCGACGGCCGCCATTGCCGCGTTTGCGCTGCCGCTCAAGCTCAACATCCTGGTGGCCCTGGCCGCTGCCGTGGCCGCCGGGCTGCTGATGGAGGCGGTGGACCGCCGCCGCCACAAGCCCGCGCTGCTGCTGGTGCCCGCCGACAGCGTCATGCCACCCGAAGAGCGCGAACATGTCGAGGCCGGCGATGTGGTGCCGCTGCGCGAGGAGCGCCACCCATGATGACCTTGAACTGGTCCTGGGTCGAACCCATTGTGGCCATCGTGGGCCTGGCCGTCATCACCGTGGTCTCGCGCGCCTTCTTCATGATCCCCGAGCGCGAGCTGCCGCTGCCCGACTGGCTCAAGCGCGGGCTCAAATACGCCCCCCTGGCCGCGCTCACCGCCGTGATCGCGCCCGAGATCCTCATGGCCCAGGGCGAACTCATCGACACCTTCATGGACGCCCGCCTGCCTGCCGCACTGTGCGCCAGCGCCTACTACTTCTGGCGCCGGGGCATCCTGGGCACCATCCTCGTGGGCATGGCGGTGTACCTGCCACTGCACATAGTCTGGGGCTGGTGAACATAGGCTCCCCCTGAGTCGCCTTCGGCGCCTTCCCCCTGAGGAGAACGCACCCGGTGGGGCGGCATAGCAGGTTACACGGGTGCACTGGCACCGACAGAAGGGCGCCCTCTACTGCGGTTACTAAAATGGCCGCCGCGAGCCCTCCTTCCCCTTTACACCTCTGCTATGAACATCCTCCGCTTTTCCGATCTGTGTGCCCAAGGCAAGGCCCAAGGCCAGCGCGTCTTCATCCGTGCGGACATGAACGTCCCGCAGGACGACGCAGGCCAGATCACCGAAGACACCCGCATCCGCGCCTCGATCCCCTGCATCCGCATGGCACTGGATGCCGGTGCCGCCGTGATGGTCACCAGCCACCTGGGCCGCCCGACCGAAGGCGAGTTCAAGCCCGAAGACTCGCTGGCCCCGGTGGCCGCGCGCCTGTCCGAGCTGCTGGGCCGCGACGTGCCCCTGGTGGCGAACTGGGTGGATGGCGTCACCGTGGCCCCCGGCCAGGTCGTGCTGCTCGAAAACTGCCGCCTGAACGTGGGCGAAAAGAAGAACAAGGAAGAACTGGCGCGCAAGCTGGCCGCACTGTGCGACATCTTCGTGAACGATGCCTTTGGCACGGCCCACCGCGCCGAAGGCACGACCTACGGCATCGCCCAGTTTGCGCCCGTGGCTTGCGCAGGCCCGCTGCTGTCGGCCGAGATCGACGCCCTGACCAAGGCGCTGGCCCAGCCCCAGCGCCCGCTGGCCGCCATCGTGGCGGGCTCCAAGGTGTCCACCAAGCTCACCATCCTGCAAAGCCTGGCCGACAAGGTGGACCAGCTCATCGTGGGCGGCGGCATTGCCAACACCTTCATGCTGGCCGCGGGCCTGCCCATTGGCAAAAGCCTGGCCGAGCCCGACCTGCTGGACGCCGCCAAATCCGTGATGGCCGCCATGAAGGCCCGGGGCGCCGAAGTGCCGATCCCCACCGACGTGGTGGTGGCCAAGGCCTTTGCTGCCGACGCCCCCGCCACCGTGAAGGCCGCCACCGACGTGGCGCCCGATGACCTGATCCTGGACATCGGCCCCGACACCGCCGCCCGCCTGGCCGCCCAGCTCAAGTCGGCGGGCACCATCGTCTGGAACGGCCCCGTGGGCGTGTTCGAGTTTGCCGCGTTCGAAAACGGCACCCGCACCCTCGCGGCAGCGATCGCCGAGTCGCCCGCGTTCAGCATTGCGGGCGGCGGCGACACGCTGGCCGCCATCGCCAAGTACGGCATCGAGAAACAGGTGGGTTACATCTCGACCGGCGGCGGCGCCTTCCTGGAAGTGCTGGAAGGCAAAAAACTGCCCGCTTTCGACATCCTGGAGCAGCGCGCAGCCGCCTCCGTGTAAGCAAATGCAAGGCAAACCGGGCCATTTGGCCCTGCCTGCCTTGCAGCAACACACAACTGTGACCAAAAACAACGAACTGTGTACGGCGGAGCGCAGTTAGCGTAATTTTTTCTTGTTTTTGTTGAGGAACCCGCCCAGAATTATTTTTCAATCGTGCGGGCTGTATCTGTCCAGATCCTCGCAAATCTAGTCCGTAGGAGGGAATCATGTCGTTTTCAAAGGCCATCAGCTTGGCCGTTCTGGCTGGCGCTGTAGCAACTTTGGTTGGGTGCGCACAGAGAGCGCCTATTCCCGTTGCGGAGAATTTTGAATACACCTCGCAGCCCAAGGTCCGCTCTGCGGGCCACTGGGATCTGGTGTCGCGTGATGTGGTCGGCCAGACGCTGGGCACCCTGGACAAGGCCGGTGTGGCGCCAGGCACCCCCATGCATGTGTCGCTGCCCGCCAATGCCACACAATTTGAAACCGCGTTCCGCGAGTTCCTGATCACCAAGCTGGTCCAGAACGGTGCCGTGGTGCAGCAAAGCCCCGGCCAGGCGCTGGACGTCTCCTACGGCATCCAGGTCGTGCGCCACAACAGCGAACGCCCCCACTTCATCCCCGGCCAGTTCACCATGATCGCCGCCGGCCTGTTTGCTGCCTATGGCCTGCGCCACCAGCACATTGACGCACAGATGGCCGCAGCGTTGGGCCTGACGATTGCTGCCGACTACGCCAACAGCATCAACTCGGGTGGCCCCACCAACACCGAGCTGATCCTGACCACCACCGTCACGCGCGGTGGCCAGTACCTGGCCCGCAAGACCGACGTGTACTACCTGGAAAACGCTGACACCCCGCTGTTCACGCGCCCCTCGTACAAGAACGTCAACATGAAGGTTGTCTCGCAATGAAAACCCCCGCACTTCTACTGACGGTGCTGGCCGGCGTGGTTCTGGCCGGTTGTGCCAACAACTCCGTGCCCACACGCGCCGAGCCCACCTACCAGGAAGCCGCCAGCAGCCAGTTCATCCAGACCAGCCGCGACGCCGTGACCAAGCTGACCACCGGCTTTGACATGAACGCCCTGGGCGCAGGCCCTGTGCTCGTGGCCACCGTGGTCAACGTCAACGACCTGAGCCGCGCCGCCCCCCTGGGCCGCACGCTGTCCGAGCAGTACGCCACGAGCATGGCGGCCAGCGGTTTCAACGTGAAGGAAATCAAGCTGCGCGGCGATGTGTTCGTGCGCGAAGGCCAGGGCGAACTGCTGCTGTCGCGCGAGATCAAGGACATTGCCCGCAACCACAACGCCTCGATGGTGCTGGTGGGCACCTACTCGGCCGCTGCCAACTACACCTATGTAAGCCTGAAGCTGGTGCGCACAGAAGACAGCCGCATCGTGCGCGGCCACGACTACGCCCTGCCCAACGACCGCGACGTGCAGCGCCTGCTGGCTGTGCCACGCTGAGCGGCTTGCCGCGCCCGCAGGCCCCGCCTGCAACAACTAAAGGCCGTTTCGACGGCCTTTTTTCATGCCCGCGGATCGGGCCTGCTCTTCACCGGCACGGCGGGCCACAGCCCCCCGATGGGCCCGCAGGGGATGCGCCGGGGGCGGCCCACTAAAATCACGCCCCATGAACTTCACCGACATGCTGCGCGGCGCCACGGCGCAGAACAACTCCCTGCTGTGCGTGGGCCTGGACCCCGAACCCACCCGCCTGCCTGCGGGCATGCAGGGCGACCCGCGCAAGATCTACGACTTTTGCGCCGCCATCGTGGACGCCACGGCCGACCTGGTCTGCGCGTTCAAGCCCCAGATTGCCTACTTTGCCGCCCACGGCGCCGAAGACCAGCTGGAGCGCCTGATGCAGCACATGCGCACCAATGCCCCCCAGGTGCCGGTGATCCTGGACGCCAAACGCGGCGACATCGGCTCCACCGCCGAGCAGTACGCCAAGGAGGCCTTCGAGCGCTACGGCGCCGACGCCGTCACGCTGTCCCCCTTTATGGGCTTTGATTCCATCGAGCCCTACCTGGCCTACCACGGCAAGGGCGCCTTCCTGCTGTGCCGCACCTCCAACCCCGGCGGCGACGACCTGCAGACCCAGCGCCTGGCCAGCATCGACGGCCAGCCGCTGATGTACGAGCATGTGGCGCGCCTGGCCCAGGGCCCCTGGAACAAGAACGGCCAGCTGGGCCTGGTGGTGGGCGCGACCTACCCGCAGGAGATCGAGCGCGTGCGCGCCATCGCCCCCACGCTGCCGCTGCTGATTCCGGGCGTGGGCGCGCAGGGGGGCGACGCGGCCGCCACGGTGCGTGCCGGGCTGCGCAACGACGGCCCCATCATCGTGAACTCCTCGCGCGCCGTGCTGTACGCCTCCCAGGGGGCAGACTTTGCGGCCGCCGCGCGCACGGCCGCCCAGCACACGCGCGCGGTGCTCGAAGCCTCGCGCAGCCGCTAAGCACCACGCGCCATCCTCCGAGCCGCCCCAGCCAGCACCACACGCCCATGCAGCTCAAGTGGCTGGAGGACTTCATCGTGCTGGCGCAGGAGCGCAGCTTCACCCGCGCCGCCGAGCTGCGGCATGTGACGCACCCCGCCTTTGGCCGGCGCATCCGCGCGCTGGAGGCCTGGGCGGGCACGCCGCTGGTGGAGCGGGGCGGCGGCCCCGTCACGCTCACGCCCGCCGGGCAGAGTTTTCTGGACACCGCCGGGCAGCTGGTGCGCAACCTCACGCAGTCGCACGAGGAGCTGCAGAGCCTGGCGGGCCGCCAGGCCCGCACCGTGACCCTGGCCACGGGCCGCACGCTGGCACGCACCGTGGTGGCCGACTGGCTGGTGCGCCTGCAGCCCCTTCTGCAGGGTAGCGAGCTGTGCATCCGCACCCGGGCACTGGCCGACACGGTGGCCATGCTGGAGCGCAACGAAGCCGATTTCTCCCTCGTCTACCACCACCCGGCTCTCGCCGTGCGCCTGGATGCGCGCCAGTTCATGCATGTGACCGTGGCCTCGGACCGCCTGGTGCCCGTGTCGCGCGCCACCGCGCAGGGGCAGGCGCAGTACCGCTTCGGGCCCGACGCCACGCGGATTCCGTACCTGGCCTACGCGCCGCAGCTGGCGCTGGGGCGCCTGGTGGAAGACCACTTGGCCCAGAACCCGCACGCGCCCCGGCTGCAGCGCGTGGTGGAGTGCGACTCGGCCGACGCGCACTACGAATACGTGCAAAAGGGCCTGGGCGTGGCCTGGCTGCCCTGGTCCATGGTGTTTGCCGACTGCCAGGCCCAGCGCCTGGCGCTGGCGGGCGGCACCCGCATGGAGGTGCGCTTTGACGTGCGCCTGTACCGCCCCAAGCGCCGCCTCGGTCCCCTGGCCGAAGCGCTGTGGCAGGCGCTGGCGCAGCGCTGAGCCCCCGGGTTTCCCCAGGGCATACTCACAAATTCTGCACGGCCTGGTGCCGTTTTGGCACCATCGGGCGCGCCCGGGCTTTTCACAATCAGGCCCATCCTCTGCTCCCCGCCCCTTTCCCTTTCCTCCTCTCCCCTGCCTTGCAAGGAAACCCACACCCATGCCCACCCCCCATCCCCTGCGCCGCGCCGCCCTGCTGTGCGGCCTGGCCCTGCTCGCCGCCCCCGCCCTCGCGCAAGACAGCTACCCCAGCAAGCCCATCACCATCGTCGTGGGCTACCCGCCGGGCGGCAGCACCGACCTCATGGGCCGCATGGTGGGCACCGAGCTGTCCAACCGCCTGGGCCAGCCCGTGGTCATTGAAAACGTGGGCGGCGCGGGTGGCACGATCGGTGCGCAGAAGGTGGCCAACGCCGCGCCCGACGGCTACACCCTGCTGGTGGGCGCCAACAATGAGATCGCCATCGCCAAGCTGGTGACCAAGAAGGTCAAGTACGACATGGGCCAGTTCACGCCCATCGGCGTGATCGGCTCCCAGCCCATGGTGCTGGTGGCCTCGTCGCAGACCGGCGTGAAGAACGCGAGCGAATTCGTGCAGCGGGTGTCCAGGAACCCCGGCAAGTTCAGCTACGGCAGCTCGGGCGTGGGCACGGCCCTGCACCTGGCTGGCGAGATGGTGAAGGAGCAGGGCAAGCTGTTCATGACCCACATTCCCTACCGCGGCGTGGCCCCGCTCACCAACGACCTGATCGGCAACAACCTGGAGTTCGGCGTGTTCGTGCTCTCCAGCGGGCTGCCGCACATCAAGGCCGGCAAGGTCATCGCACTGGGCACCACCGAGGCCAAGCGCTCGGCCGTCACGCCCGACATTCCGGCCCTGTCGGAGCTGCCGCAGTTCAAGAACGTGGACATCAGCTCCTGGTTTGCGCTGCTGGGCCCGGCCAACCTGCCCAAGCCGGTGGCCGACAAGCTCAAGAAGGCGCTGGCCGACACGCTGCAGTCGCCCGAGTTCCGCAAGAAGATGGAAGCCACCGGCACCACCGTGGCCTCGCCCACGCTGAACACGCCCCAGTTCATCAACGACGAAATCGCCAAGTACGCCAAGATCGTCCAGTTCGCCAAGATCGAAGAATGAGCACCGCAACCTCCCCCACGCCCCTGCGCTTCGAACTGCCCGCACCGGACATCAGCGCCTGGCGCGCAGGCAACACCGGCACCGAGGGCGTGTGGCACTTCGACTCGGGCCAGCCCGGGCGCCACGTGATGGTCAGCGCCCTGGTGCACGGCAACGAGCTGTGCGGCGCCTGGGCGCTGCTCGGCCTGCTGGAGGCCGGCGTGCGCCCTGCGCAGGGCACGCTCACGCTGGCGTTCTGCAACCTCGACGCGTTCGACCGCTTTGACCCGCTGAACCACGATGCCTCGCGCTTCACCGACGAAGACCTCAACCGCCAGTGGCTGGACGAGCGCATGGAGGCTGGCGACACGGCCGAACGCCGCCGCGCCGCCGCGCTGCGCCCCTGGGTGGCGCAGGCCGACTGGCTGCTCGACATCCACTCGATGCACGAGCCCTCGGCGCCGCTGCTGCTCACGGGCATCCAGCCGCGCAACCGGGCGCTGGCGCGCGCCATGCGCTCGCCCGAGCACATCGTGGTGGACGCGGGCCACAAGGACGGCGTGCGCATGCGCGACTACGGCCGCTTTGGCCTGCCCGACGGAAATGGCGAGGGGGAGGGCGGCGACACCCGCTCGCTGCTCGTCGAATGTGGCTTCCACGGCGACCCCGCCAGCCGCGTGGTGGCGCAAGACCAGTGTGTGCGTTTCCTCGAACAGTCCGGCGTGCTGGACGCTGGCACCCTCGCGCAGCAGCTGCCCGGCTGGCGCCAGCCCGACGCCCCCCGCCAGTGGGCACTGGAGGTGACCGGCCCCGTGGTCGCCACCAGCAGCGCCTTTCGCTTCGTGGCGCCCTACACCGGGCTGGAGCTGTTTGAGCAGGCCGGCACGGTGATTGGTGACAACGATGGGGTGCCGGTGGCCACGCCCTACGACGGCTGCGTGCTGGTCATGCCTTCGGTGCGGCAGGCGCGCCCGGGCGTGACGGTGGTGCGGTTTGCGCGCCGCCAGGTGCTGTAAACCGACTCCAAGGCCTGTTCAAGGCGGCGCATTCAAACGCTACTCTATTGATAGCTTAAAAGGTATATCCATAGCGCGCTGAGGCCTGTTTTAGCTTCAAAAATTCGCCCTGCCGCTGCCCCGGCGCTCACTGCGCGGCACGCGCGGCGTCGATGTGGGCCTTGACCCGCTGGGCCAGCGCGATATCACCCGGGGTGTCGGGGCTCCAGGCGTCCACCGGGCGGGGCACCTCCTGCGCGTCCACGGCGGTGTAGGCCACCACGCAGTGCGCCACGTCCTGCAGCGGCGCGCCCTGCACGCCGCCGCTGCGCACCTCCACGGCCAGGCACAGGCTGGAGCCGGTGGTGTAGGCCAGACGCGCATGCACCTCCACCAGGTCCCCCGGGCGAATGGGCCGCACAAAGTGGGCACTGCCCACCAATTCGGTGACGCAGGCGCCCCGGGCCCAGGCGCTGGCACAGGCAAACCCTGCGTCGTCCACCCAGCGCAGCACCGTGCCGCCCGCCACACGGCCCGCCTGGGGCTGGGGGCCTTGCGGGGCCAAAAACCGGAGGGTGATCGATTGCATGCCGAAGCTCCCAGGGACAGGTGAACTGGAATTATTCCCCAGCCACCCGGGTGCGCGTGCACTGCCGCACAGGCAGGACGTGGTCGAAATTGACCTGAGTCAAAACCCTGCTGCCCATAGAAACCTACATTGCGTTACACACCACGCGGCCAGAAAACCTGCTCACAAGTGTTTTCAGGGCCGCACCCCGTCGGCGGGTGCCGACACCCGCCCGCTGAGGGTTTTCTATTGCCGCACGGACTGCCCGTGCGCCCACTGCCATGTCACTTCTGCACCGGTTGAACCTGCTCGAAAAGTTCCTGATTCTGGGAACGCTGGGGCTCATGATGAGCGCCCTGCCCACCTACCTCACCGTGCGCGATGCGCTGCACGCCATCGGCCACGCGCGCCAGGAGGCTCGCGGCGTGCCGCCCGCCCAGGCGCTCACCCGGCTGGTGCAGCACATGCAGGTGCACCGGGGCCTGTCGGTGGGCATGCTGGGGGGCGATGAGTCCCTGGCCGCACGCCGCCCCGCCGCGCGAGACGCGGTGAACGCGGCACTGGACGATGTCACTGCCCGCTTTGCCGCCGCCCAGGTGCCCGCAGCGCAGCTGGCCAGCTGGACCCAGGCCCAGCAGACCTGGCGCACGCTGGAGCAGGCCGTGGGCGCGCGCAGCATCGAGCAGGCGCAAAGCACGGCCCAGCACACACAACTGATTGCCCAGCTGCTGCAGCTCAACGAGGCACTGGTGCATGCGTATGGCCTGCAGATCGACCCCGGGGCCGACACGAACGCGCTGATCCAGGCCTCGCTCGCGCAGGCGCCCATGCTGGGTGAAAAACTGGGCATGCTGCGCGCCCAGGGCGCCAGCGCCCTGGGCAAGCGCGAACTCACGCCGCAGACCAAGGGCCAGCTGCTGGTGCTGCAGCAGCGCGTGGCCGAGCTGCAGGCCGACACCTTCCGCGGCCTGGACCGCGCCCTGCAGGGCAACCCCGGCCTGCAGCGCGCACTGGGCAGCAGCGTGCAGGCGGTGCAGGGCCAGATCCAGCAGTCGCTGCAGATGGCCGAGCGCGACGTCATCAACGCCACCGAGCTGCAGCTCGCGTCCAAGGACTACTTCGACGCCTTCACCCGCACCATCGAGGCGCTGAACGCGCTCAACAACCTGTCCATGGCCAGCCTGGACCAGGCGCTGCAGGCCCGCGTGGCCGACCTGCAGCGCGGCCTGCTGTGGGTGGCGCTGGCCCTGGTGCTCACGCTGTCGGCCACCAGTGCGATGGCGCTGGTGTTCGTGCGCTCCATGACCGGGCCGCTGTCGCAGGCCGTGGCGCTGTCACGCGCCGTGGCGCAGGGCGACCTGAGCGGCGCTCCCATTGCCCATGGCACCAACGAGGTGGGCCAATTGCTGGAGGCCTTGCAGCAGATGCGTGCACAGCTCACGCAGGTGGTGCGCAATGTGCGCAGTGGCTCGGAGAGTGTGGCCACGGCCAGCGTGCAGATTGCCCAGGGCAACACCGACCTGTCGGCCCGCACCGAAAGCCAGGCCAGCGCGCTGGAGGAAACCGCCGCGTCCATGGAGCAGCTCAACGCCACCGTGCGCCAGAACGCCGACAGCGCCCAGCAGGCCAGCCGGCTGGCCGCCAGTGCCAGCACCGTGGCCGTGCAGGGCGGTGAAGTGGTGGCGCAGGTGGTGGATACCATGCACGGCATCAACGCCTCGTCGCAGAAGATCTCGGACATCATCGGCGTGATCGACTCCATCGCGTTCCAGACCAACATCCTCGCGCTCAACGCGGCCGTGGAAGCCGCCCGCGCGGGCGAGCAAGGCCGGGGCTTTGCGGTGGTGGCCAGCGAGGTGCGCAGCCTGGCCGGGCGCAGCGCCGAGGCCGCGCGCGAGATCAAGACGCTCATCAGCGCCAGCGTGGAGCGCGTGGCCCAGGGCAGCGCCCTGGTGGACCGCGCAGGCGCCACGATGAGCGAGGTGGTGGGCGCCATCCGCCGCGTGACCGACATCGTGGGCGAGATCAGCGCCGCGAGCCACGAACAATCGCTGGGCGTGGCCCAGGTGGGCGAGGCCGTCACGCAGATGGACCAGGTGACCCAGCAGAACGCGGCGCTGGTCGAGGAGATGGCCGCCGCTGCCAGCAGCCTCAAGAACCAGGCCGAAGACCTGGTGCAGGTGGTGTCGGTGTTCCGCCTGGGCGACGATGGCGGCGGGCGCACGGCCGCAGGCGTGCTACGAATTCAATAGCTGCAGCGGCATATTGCACTAGCGCTACCGGCCTGAATGACCTGAAATGCGCTGTAACGCGCATGGAGGAGCGTCATGGCAGGCCGTACAGCCCCCAACGTTCACGCCCCAGGCCCGTGCGCAATGCCCAGTTCGGCCAGCTCCGCGTCGGTGAACACCCGCGAGCGCGTGTGGAAGGCCTTGCCCTCCGGCCCCTCCAGCGAAAAGGTGCCGCCCGTGCCCTCGATCACATCGATGATGAGCTGCGTGTGTTTCCAGGTCTCGTACTGCGCGCGCCCGATGTAGAACGGGCAGCCGCCGATGTCGCCCAGATACACGTCGCCCGCGCCCATCGTGATCTCGCCGGGCAGGTAGCAGTTGGCTGCGCTGTTGTCGCAGCAGCCGCCCGATTGATGGAACATCAAATCGGGGCCGTGCTTGGTTTGCAGAAAGGCCACCAGCTCCAGCGCGGCGGGGGTGGCAATGACTTTGTCGACCATGGGTGTCTCCAGCATGCAATGCAAAAGAAGCAAAAGCGGCGCGTTGGAACAACGCGCCGCCCACAGCGTTCCCTGCGGTTCTCAAACCGTTCCTGGCTAGGCGTCTCCGTCGCGGACAGTGGCAGCGCCACGGCAAGACGGAGCAACGACGCCAGGGGCGGTTTTTGGACCGCCACCCCTCAGAAGAAACCGAGCTTGTTTTCGCTGTAGCTGACGAGCAAATTCTTGGTCTGTTGATAGTGGTCCAACATCATCTTGTGCGTCTCACGCCCAATGCCCGACTCCTTGTAGCCACCAAATGCCGCATGCGCCGGGTACGCGTGGTAGCAGTTGGTCCACACGCGCCCGGCCTTGATCGCGCGGCCCATGCGGTAGGCCACGTTGCCATTGCGGCTCCACACGCCGGCGCCCAGGCCGTAGAGCGTGTCGTTGGCAATCGCCAGCGCTTCGGCCTCGTCCTTGAAGGTGGTCACGGCCAGCACGGGGCCGAAGATTTCTTCCTGGAAGATGCGCATCTTGTTATGGCCCTTGAACAGCGTGGGCTGCACGTAGTAGCCACCTTCCAGGTCGCCACCCAGGTGGGCCTGGCCGCCGCCGGCCAGCACTTCGGCGCCCTCCTGCTTGCCCAGGTCGAGGTAGCTCAGGATCTTGGTGAGCTGTTCCTTCGATGCCTGCGCCCCCATCATGCTGTCGGTGTCCAACGGGTTCTGGTGCTTGATGGCGGCCACACGCTTCAAGACACGCTCCATGAACTTGTCGTAGATGCTTTCCTGAATGAGCGCGCGGCTGGGGCAGGTGCAGACCTCGCCCTGGTTGAACGCGAACAGCACCAGGCCTTCAATCGCCTTGTCCAGAAACGCATCGTCCTTGTCCATCACGTCAGCAAAGAAGATGTTGGGGCTCTTGCCGCCCAACTCCAGCGTGGCGGGGATGAGGTTGTTGGCAGCGGCCTGCGCAATCACGCGGCCGGTGCTGGTGGAGCCGGTGAACGCTATTTTTGCAATGCGCTTGCTCTGCGCCAGCGGCATGCCGGCCTCGCGGCCAAAGCCGTTGACGATGTTGAGCACGCCCGGCGGCAGCAGGTCGGCAATCAGCTCCACCAGGATGAGGATGGAGATGGGGGTGGACTCTGCGGGCTTGAGCACAACGCAGTTGCCAGCACCCAGCGCGGGCGCCAGCTTCCACGCCGCCATCAGGATGGGGAAGTTCCACGGAATGATCTGGCCCACCACACCCAGCGGTTCCTGGATGTGATACGCCACCGTGTTTTCGTCGATGTTGGAGAGGGCGCCTTCTTGCGCACGCACGCAGCCCGCAAAGTAGCGGAAGTGGTCCACGGTGAGGGGGATGTCGGCGTTCAGCGTCTCGCGGATGGCCTTGCCGTTGTCCACGGTTTCGGCGTAGGCCAGGCGCTCCAGGTTTTCTTCGATGCGGTTGGCGATCTTGAGCAGGATGTTGGCGCGCGTGGCGGCATCGGTCTTGCCCCAGCTGTCAGCGGCTGCGTGGGCGGCGTCCAGTGCCAGTTCAATGTCTTCGGCCGTGGAGCGCGCGGCCTGGGTGTAGACCTTGCCGCTCACGGGTGTGATGACGTCAAAGTACTGGCCCTTGACGGGCGGCACGAATTTGCCGCCGATGAAGTTGTCGTAACGGGGCTTGTAGGTGATCTTGGCGCCAGCGGCGCCGGGGGCTGCGTAAACGGTCATGGTGTTGTCTCCTGCGATGGTTGTGTGTGCATCGGGTGGGCTCTGTATCGCCTGTCCGATGCCAACCCCTTACTCAAAACACATGCCAGCGGGCCTGGGCGCGCGAAGTGTTGATTTCATTGGATTTTTTCGGCCGCCCAGTGCGGATACCTGTCGCAGCCGCCCGCGCCCGGGTGTCCCGGGCCGCGACACCTGTCACGAAATGGAACAGTTGGCGCTCCGCTTGCGCCCACACCCTTGCCCCGCGCCGTCGAGCCCGCCATACTGGCCCACACACCACAAGCGGGCCGCCCTGAGCCCGCACGGAGACAAAGCGTGCGCCCCAACACCTCCCCCGTCGCCCTGCGACAGGCCCGCCAGCACCTGCTGGACTCTGGCCAGTGCCCCAGCGGCCTGGTGGACGAGCGCCTGGCACGCTCCTGGTCGCGCAGCATGGCCGCCGGCCTGCTGCCCACCGGGCGGCCCCAGGCCATCGACCATCCCAGCAGCGGCACGCTGCGCCAGGTGCTGGCCAGCAACCCCGAGCTGCTGGCGCATTCGCGGCCGGTGATGGAATACCTGTTCGAGCAAGTGCGCCACAGCCAGAGCGTGGTGGTGCTGGCCGACCGGCGCGGCATGCTCATGCACACGCTGGGCGACCCGCACTTTGTGGACAAGGCCGAGCGCGTGGCACTGACCAGTGGCGCGTCCTGGCACGAGGCGCACCGGGGCACCAACGCCATCGGCACGGCGCTGGCCGAGGCCTGCGCGGTGGAAGTGCACGGCGGCGAGCATTTTCTGGAGCGCAACAACTTTCTCACCTGCGCAGCCTCGCCCATCCTGTCGGCCACGGGAGACCTGCTGGGCATCCTCGACATCTCGGGCGACTACCGCAACGGCCACGCCCACGCGCTGGGCCTGGTGAGCACCGCAGCCCGCATGATCGAAAACCGCCTGCTCGCTGCCACCTGCAAGCGCAACATCCGCCTGCACCTGCACAGCGCGCCCGAGGGGATTGGCAGCGTGGCCGAGGGCATCGTGGCCGTGTCGGCCGACGGCTGGATCGTCGGCGCCAACCGCGTGGCCCTGGCGCAGCTGGGCCTGCATGCGGGGGACGTGGGCGCCACCTTGCTGGAGCGTGTGCTGGACGTGCGGATGGACGACCTGCTCTCGCACCACAAACGCCGCCCCCAGCAGCCGCAGGCCTTGCGCACACTGCAAGGCGCCTTGCTGTTTGCCCAGGTGCAGATGGACGCCGCCTGGGTTGCCACGCCCACACGGCCCGCCGTTGCGACGACTGCTGCGCCCCGGCAAGACGCCCTGGCCCAGCTGGACACCGGCGACGCGCGCTGGCGCGCTGCCGCCGACAAGGCGCGCCGTGTGGTGGGCAAACCGATTGCGGTGCTGGTGCAGGGCGAGTCGGGCGTGGGCAAGGAGGTGTTTGCGCGTGCGCTGCACGCCAGCGGCCCGCGCCGCGACGCACCGTTTGTGGCCATCAACTGCGCAGCCATCCCCGAGCACCTGATCGAATCCGAACTCTTCGGCCATGTGGCCGGTGCCTTCACCGACGCGCGCAAGGAGGGCCACCTGGGCCGCCTGCGCGAGGCCCAGGGCGGCACGCTGTTCCTCGACGAAATCGGCGACATGCCGCTGGCCCTGCAGACCCGCCTGCTGCGCGTGCTGCAGGAGCGCAGCGTGACGCCCGTGGGCGCCAGCAAGGCCGTGCCGGTGGACTTTGCACTCGTCTGCGCCACGCACCAGCAGCTGCTGCAAGCGGCGGAGCAGGGGCGCTTTCGGCAGGACCTGTACTACCGCATCAACGGCCTCACGGTGCAGCTGCCCGCGCTGCGCGAGCGCAGCGACTTCGTGGCGCTGGCGCAGCGCCTGCTGGCCGACCTGGCGACGGAACAGGGCCTGGGTTTTGACGTGCAAATGGCCCCCGACCTGCTGGCCCGGCTGGCCGCCTATGCCTGGCCCGGCAACCTGCGCCAGCTGGCCACTGTGCTGCGCACCGCCTGCGCCATGCTGGCCGAGGGCGAAGACACCCTGGGCTGGGAGCACATGCCCGACGACCTGGTGCAGGCACTCACGGCAGCTCCCGCACCGGCAACCGCGCAGAACGAACCCGCAGCCAGCCCGGCCCCGCTGAACCTGCAGCAACTCTCCCGCACCGCCATCGACCAGGCCCTGCAGGCCGCGCGCGGCAACATGTCGCAGGCAGCGCGCCAGCTGGGCATCAGCCGCCAGACGCTGTACCGCAAGCTGGGCGGGCGTGCGCCGCAATAGCTATTATTTCGATAGCTGTCTGCGCTTTACCATCAGGCGCTAGGGGCCATTTTTGCTTGATTGTCAGCGTGCCTCAAACTTCAGGCCCCTCCATCCGTTCGGGCTGAGCTTGTCGAAGCCTTGCACGCACGAGGACAGGCCCTGGCTTCGACTGGCTCAGCCCGAACGGATGGTGAAATGTCTGAGGTAGGTAGTTAATCAGGCATCTTTGCTTGTGTTTGGCAACACCAGCCGCGCCCGCAGCCCCGCGCCCGGCGCGCTGTGCAGCTCCAGTCGCCCGCCATGGCTGCGTGCCACGCGCTCCACGATGGCCAGGCCCAGGCCCGCACCCGGCGGGCCGGTGCGCGCCGAGCCTCCGCCGCGTGCAAAAGGCTGGCGCATGCGGTCGATGTCGTCGGCGCCGATGCCGGGGCCCTGGTCCTGCACCTCCAGCCACACGCTGTCGGCATCGGCCCCGGTGCGCAGCACCACCGGCGGCTGGGCGTGGCGCCAGGCGTTTTCCACCAGGTTGTCCAGCGCGCGGCGCAGGGCCTGGGGGCGCACGGGCACTTCGGGCAAGGCACCCAGCTCCAGCAGCACGGTGCGCCCATGGTCGGCCTGCGCCTCGGCCACGGCCTGGGCCAGGTCGTTGAGCGATGCGGGGGTGGGCGCCTCGGCCTCGCCGCTGCGCGCGAACTGCAGGAACTGGCCCACGATGCTGTCCATCTCGTCGATGCTGCGCGCCATGCTCGCAGCCAGCGGGGCATCGACCTGCGCACCGGCGATCTCCACGGAGAGGCGCAGCTTGGTCAGCGGCGTGCGCAGGTCGTGCGACACGCCTGCCAGCATCAGCGCGCGCTCGTGGTCGGCAGCGGCCAGGCTCTGCGCCATGTGGTTGAAGCTGCGGGCCACGGTGGCGATTTCCTCCGGCCCGGCCTCGGGCAGCATGGCGGGGGCCTGGCCCTGCGCCAACTGGCGCGCGGCCCCCACCACCTGCGCCAGCGGGCGGTGGATGTGGCGCTGCAGCCACCACGCACCCAGCAGCGCGAGCAGCATGCTGGCCAGCGTGGCGGCCAGCCAGGCGCCGGTGAAGGTGCGCGTGGGGAACACGCTGGGCAGGTTGAGCCAGTAGCTCTCGGGGCCATCGGCCCCCCGGTGTTCCACGCGCAGGGCCAGCATGCCGGTGCTGTCGCGGCGCCACAGGGGCTGGGGGGCGGTGGCGGCATTGTCTGCGCCCAGGCGGCGCGCCACGGCCAACACAAACTGCTGCTCCATGGGCGACAGCAGCGCACGCCGCGCAGCGCTCTCGGGCGCCACGGGCGGGGTGGCCGCCACGGCCTGCTGGTTGAACGCATCGACAAACGCCGCGCGCTGCGCCGGGGGCAGCGCCTGCAGCCCCGCACGCAACGCGGCCACGTTGCGGGCCACGCCATCGGCCACCTGCGCCACGCGGGGCTGGAAGATCATCTGCCGCACCAGCACGGCGGCCAGCAGCTGGCCCAGCACGATGAGCGCGGCCATCAGCAGCAGGTTGCGCCCGAGCAGGCTGCGCGGCCAGAGCCCCCGGCGGGCGGTGGCGATGGGCGCCGTCATGGCTGCGCGCTCCCGCCCGGCACAGCGCCGTCGGGCACAAACACGTAGCCCACGCCCCACACGGTGCGGATGTGGCGCGGTTGCGCCGGGTCGGCCTCGATGAGCTTGCGCAGCCGCATGATCTGCACATCAATGCTGCGGTCGGTGGCGGCGTGGTCGGGCCCATAGGCCAGGGCCAGCAGCCGGTCGCGGCCCAGGGGGCGCTGCGGGTTCTGCGCCAGGGCCAGCAGCAGCGCGAATTCACCGGTGGTGAGGGCCATATCCGCACCGGCCTTCTCCAGCCGCCGTTCGGCAGGCCACAGCACAAAGTCGCCAAACGCCAGCCGCTCGTGCACGCCCTGTGGCCCGGCGTGCGCGCCCAGCAGGCGCTGGCGCCGCACCATGGCCTGGATGCGGGCGAGCAGCTCGCGCGGGTTGAAGGGCTTGGGCAGGTAGTCATCCGCGCCCATCTCCAGGCCCACGATGCGGTCTACCGGGTCGCCGCGCGCGGTGAGCATGAGGATGGGAATGGTCTCGCCCTGCGCACGCAGGCGGCGGCAGATGGCCAAGCCGTCCTCGCCCGGCATCATCACGTCGAGCACCAGCACATCGAAGCGCTCGCGCTGCAGCAGCACATCGAGCGGGCCTGCGCCCTCGACGGTGCGCACGGTGTAGCCCTGGTCGCTCAGGTAGCGCTGCAGCAACGCGCGCAGCTCGGGCTCGTCATCGGCGACCAGGATTTTGGCGAGGGTGGCGGTCATGGGCAGGGAGGTGGGGGCCAGGCAAGGCACAGGCCTTGATGGTACGGCGCGCCCCGCCAAGCCCGCGCCGCACGCCGCCCCGCCCCAGGCCGGGGTGGTGACAGCCTGTGACAGCCGCCTGCGCGTTTGTCATGCTTTGTCATGACTTGGCGCCAGGCTGCAACGATAGGCACATCCACGGATGCGACAGTGCAGGCATCGGCCCAGCGCCGCCACCACAACCACCCCTGCAGGAGTTTTGTCCATGCCCACTGCCCCCCGCGCCTTCTCTCTTGCCGCCACGGCCGCCCTGGCCCTGGCTGCCACGGCCTGTGCCCAGGCCCAACCGTCCGATGCGCCGCAGAGCGGGCGCTTGCGCGCACTCATCGCCCAAAAGCAGGCGCAGACCCAGGCCGCCGCGCTGCCCACCGACGTGCAGCGCATTGCCGATGTGCCCTATGGCAGCGACCCGCGCCAGCGCATGGACGTGTACCTGCCCACCCCGTCCTCCTCCACCGCCAGCGCGGTGCGCGCGCCGGTGGTCTTCATGGTGCATGGCGGCGGCTGGCGCCATGGCGACAAGGCCATGGGCCGCGTGGTGCAGGAGAAGGTGGCGCGCTGGGTGCCCCGGGGTTTTGTGCTGATCTCGGTGAACTACCGGCTCTTGCCCGACACCCCCGTGGACCAGCAGGAGCGCGACGTGCAGGCCGCGCTGATGGCCGCGCAGCAGCGCGCCACCACCTGGGGGGCCGACCCCAGCCGCTTCATCCTCATGGGCCACTCGGCGGGCGCCCACCTGGTGGCGCTGCTCAACGCCCGCGCGCCGCAGGCCCTGCGCGAGGGCGCCTGGCCCTGGCTGGGCACGGTGGTGCTCGACAGCGCGGTGATGAACGTGCCCGCCTATATGCGCGCGCCCCACATGCCGCTGTACGACGACGCGTTTGGCGCCGACCCGGCCTACTGGCGGTTGCTGTCGCCCCTGCACCAGTGGACGGCGGGCGCCCCGCCGGTGCAGATGGTGTGCTCCACCGAGCGCGCCGACCAGCCCTGCCACCAGGCCGACGCCCTGGCCCGCCATGTGCACAGCCTGGGCGGCCGCGCCGAGGTGCTGCCGCAGGACCTGAGCCACGGCGAAATCAACGCCCAGCTGGGGCTGGAGAGCCCCTACACCCGGGCGGTGGAGGCCTTCATGGGCTCGCTGGACGCCGAGGTGGCGCGGCGCCTGCCATGAGGGTCTGCGTGATAACTATCATTTTGATAGCTTAAAAGGCAAGCCCATTGCGCGCAGACGGCTATTTTTATTGCAATTTGGACTGCAAATAGGGCGCCAGGTACCGCCCGGTGTGGCTGGCCGGGTTGGCCGCCAGCTCTTCCGGCGTGCCCACCCCCACCACGGTGCCGCCGCCCGCACCGCCCTCGGGGCCCATGTCGATGAGCCAGTCGGCCGTTTTGATCACGTCGAGGTTGTGCTCGATGATGACGATGGTGTTGCCCGCGTCGCGCAGCTGGTGCAGCACCTTGAGCAGCAGGTCAATGTCGGCAAAGTGCAGGCCGGTGGTGGGCTCGTCCAGGATGTAGAGCGTGCGGCCGGTGTCGCGCTTGCTCAGCTCCTGCGCCAGCTTCACGCGCTGCGCCTCGCCGCCCGAGAGCGTGGTGGCCGACTGGCCGAGGCGGATGTACGACAGGCCCACATCCAGCAGCGTCT
>CAYXSL010000030.1:0-32400 GCA_964466605.1 uncultured Verminephrobacter sp. | reverse complement strand
CCCTGTCCAACGGCCCCACGCTGGCCTTCAAGGACATGGCCATGCAGCTGCTGGGCAACCTGTTCGAGTACGAACTGGCGCGCCGCGGCGAGCAGCTCAACATCCTGGGCGCCACCAGCGGCGATACCGGCAGCGCAGCCGAGTACGCGATGCGTGGCAAGGCCGGCGTGCGCGTGTTCATGACCAGCCCCCACGGCCGCATGAGCGCCTTCCAGCAGGCACAGATGTTCAGCCTGCAGGACGAGAACATCCACAACATCGCCATCGAAGGCGTGTTCGACGATTGCCAGGACATCGTCAAGGCTGTTTCCAACGACCACGCCTTCAAGCACAAGTACAAGATCGGCACCGTCAACTCGATCAACTGGGCGCGCCTGCTGGCGCAGGTGGTGTACTACTTCGCGGGCTACATCCAGGCCACCGAGTCCAACACCCAGAAGGTCAGCTTCACGGTGCCCTCGGGCAATTTCGGCAACATCTGCGCAGGCCATGTGGCGCGCATGATGGGCCTGCCCATCGCCAAGCTGGTGGTGGCCACGAACGAGAACGACGTGCTCGACGAGTTCTTCCGCACTGGCGTGTACCGCGTGCGCGGCGCGGCCGATACGCACGAGACATCGAGCCCCTCGATGGACATCAGCAAGGCCAGCAACTTCGAACGCTTCATCTTCGACCTGCTGGGCCGCAACGGCCAGCGCACCAAGGCCCTGTTCAGCGCCGCGCTGCCAACCTATGGCCGCTTTGACCTGAGCGCCGAACCGCTGTTTGCCGATGCCGCCAAAAAGTACGGCTTTGAAAGTGGCAAGAGCACCCATGCCGACCGCCTGGCCACCATCAAGGACACCTACGAGCGCCATGGCGTCACCATCGACACCCACACCGCCGACGGCGTGAAGGTGGCGCGTGAGCACCACAGCGATGCCAAGGTGCCCATGATCGTGCTGGAGACCGCACTGCCCATCAAGTTCGCAGAGACCATCATCGAAGCCCTGGGCCATGCGCCAGACCGGCCTGCCAAGTTTGCGGGCATCGAAGACCTGCCCAAGCGCGTGCAGGTGATGCCCGCCGACGTGGAACTGGTCAAGGCCTACATCGAGCGCCACTGCGCCCCGGCCGCGCAAGGCTGAGACCAGCCCCCCCTTCAAAAGGGGGGTGTTTAAGATAAAAACGCCCCTGCCGCGCGTCTGGTAAGCGTTTCTAGCTATAAAAATAATAGCTAATCAAGGAGCACTGGATGAAGGTTGTCGGTTTTGCCGGGTTCTCCGGCAGTGGCAAGACCACGCTGGTCGAGCAGCTGATCCCCGAGCTGCGGCTGCGCGGGCTGCGCGTGTCGGTGGTCAAGCATGCACACCACAGTTTCGACATCGACCACCCGGGCAAGGACACCTACCGCCACCGCGAGGCAGGTGCCTTTGAAGTGGTGGCTGCATCCGACAAGCGCCTGATGCTGGTGCGCGAGTTCGAGCAGCCCGCCGCGCTCAGCGTGCACCACTTGCTGGCCGAGCTGTACCAGGGCGTGGACTGGGTGCTGGTGGAGGGCTTCAAGGACAGTGACCTGCTGAAGGTCGAGGTATGGCGTGCGCCCGAGCCCGGCCAGGTGGCCAAGTCCGTGCGCTACCCAGAGGATGATTTTGTGGTGGCCGTGGCCACCGATGCCCCCGAAAGCCTGCCCCAGCCCACCCAGCTGCCGGTGCTGGACCTGAACCAGCCCGCACAGGTGGTGGACTGGCTGATGGAGTACGGGCACCGCTTCGAATACAACTGGGAACTGCACGGAGGGCTGCTGCCATGCGCCCCCCAATGAAGCCCCTCAAGGCGCTGGACGACGCGCTGGCCGAGCTGCTGGCGCATGCCGCGCCCCTGCCGGGCGCATACATGGTCACCACCTTTGACGCCGACGGCCGCGTGCTGGCGCAGGACTGCATCTCGGCCCTGCAGGTGCCCCCGCAGGACAACAGCGCCATGGACGGCTACGCCGTGCGCTGCGCCGATGTGGCGGCGGTGGGAGTGGTGTTGCCCGTGTCGCAGCGCATTCCTGCGGGCAGTGCGGGCGAGCCGCTGCAGCCCGGAACGGCAGCACGCATCTTCACCGGCGCGCCGGTGCCAGCAGGTGCGGATGCGATCCTGATGCAGGAAGACTGTGAGGCCCTTGCCGCTGCAGCTGCCGATGACCTGGGCGCGGTGCGTATCAACGCCGTCCCCCAAGCCGGCCAGTGGATCCGCCGCGCGGGCGAGGACATCACGCGCGGCGCCGTGGTGCTGGCCACCGGCACGCGCCTGTCGCCCGCCGAGCTGGGCCTGGCCGCCAGCATCGGCCAACACCAGCTGCAGGTGGCTCGCCGCCCGCGCGTGGCGCTGTTCTCGACGGGCGACGAACTGGTCATGCCCGGCGAGGTGCCGCCTGAGCAGATGCGCCCCGGTGCCATCTACAACAGCAACCGCTTCTTTTTGCGCGCCATGCTGCTGCGCCTGGGCTGCGAGGTGACGGATTTCGGCATCGTGCCCGACCGGCGCGATGCCACCGTCGCGGCCCTGCGCGACGCGAGTGCCGCCCACGACCTGATCCTGACCAGCGGCGGCGTGAGCGTGGGCGAGGAAGACCACATCAAGCCCGCCGTTGAGTCGCTGGGCACGCTGGACCTGTGGCAGATTGCCATGAAACCCGGCAAGCCTTTCGCGTATGGCCAGATCCCGCGCGAAGGGGGGGCCGCCCACTTCATGGGCCTGCCTGGCAACCCGGTGTCCAGTTTTCTGACCTTTGCGCTGCTGGTGCGGCCCTTTGTGCTGCGGCTGCAGGGCGTGTTGGATGTGGCTCCCCAATCCATCGCTTCGCGCGCCGATTTTGTATGGCCCAAGGCCGACAAGCGCCGCGAATTCCTGCGTGTGCGCCACAACGCCGCAGGCGGGCTGGACCTGTTCGGCAACCAAAGCTCGGGCGTGCTCACCTCGGCCGCCTGGGGCGATGGTGTGGTGGACAACGCGGCGGGTCAGACCATCGCTGCGGGCGATACCGTGCGGTACATCGCCTTCTCGGAACTCCTGTCATGAAAATATCTGTGCGCTATTTCGCCTCCATCCGCGAGGCCATCGGCACCGGGCAAGAGGGGGTGGACACGGCAGCCGCCACGCTGGGTGCGCTGCGCGACGAACTCATTGCGCGTGGCGGTGCCCATGCCAGCAGCCTCGCCCGTGGCCGGGCCGTGCGCATGGCGCTCAACCAGACGCTGAGCGATGAATCCGCCACCCTGCCCGACGGGGCCGAGGTGGCGTTCTTCCCCCCCGTTACCGGGGGCTGAGCCCGGCACCGGACAGGGCCTGCAGGCGCTGTTCCAGCGCCTCGGAAGCGGCCATCATCGGCGCGCGCAGCTCGTTGCGCATCTCGCCCGCATGGGCCAATACCGCCTTGATCGCTGCGGGGTTGGGTTCGGCAAAGCAGGCCTCGATCCAGGGCTGCAAGGCCTTCCACACACGGCGGGCTTCGCCCAGATCGCCTGCGCGCAGCAAGGCCATCAGCTCCACAAAGCGCGGCGTCTGCCAGTGCGCGCTGGCCGAGATCGCGCCCGCGCCGCCCAGCGCCAGCGTGTGGAATATCTGCGCGTCCTCGCCCGTCAGCACCTGCAGGCGGCCATCGGCAATCAGGGCCTGCGTCTTGGCCGGGTTGCCGCCGCAGTCCTTGATGGCCTCTATGCGCGGATGCGCCGCCAGCGCCAGCAGCGTTTCGGTGCTGAGCGTGGCGCCTGTGCGGTAAGGAATGTCGTAGACAAGCACGGGCGCCGTGCTGGCGTCGGCCAGGGTGCTGAACCAGTGCAGCAGGCCTTCCTGCGAGGGGCGGATGTAGTGGGGCGCCGACACCAGCAGGCCCGCCACCGGGTAGCGCGCCAGGGCTTGCACCTGCTCCAGCACCTGGCCCTGGTGGTAGCCCGACACACCCATCACCACGGGCAGGCCCTGGGCGGCCTGGAGCACCGTTTCCAGCACCTGCAACTGTTCGGCCTTGTTCAGTGCCGCAGCCTCGCCCGTGGAGCCACAGGCGACAAAGCCCGCAACCCCCTGGGTATGCAGCCGGGCGGTGAGGGCGGCAAGCGCCGGGTGGTCCACGGCGCCGTCCTTGAACGGCGTGACCAGGGCGATCCAGAGTCCGCTGAACAGCGGCTCGCGGGAGGGCGTGGAAGGTGCGGTAGCGGTGGCAGACATGCAAAACATCCTTTCAGGGTTCGACCAGGGGAAGAACCGTCCGGAGGGAATGCGCGCGGAATGCCGGGAAGGGAAAAGAGAAAAGGAAGAAGGGAATTTCTCTACCAGGTGGTTCCGTCGCTCATCCGGACGGAACCACAGCTCCGGTCAGATGAGCTCTGGTTTTTTGGCTTTGCCCACACATTGCAATGCCGTCGCAGGTGCGGCAGTCATGGCAAAGGAGGTGTATGCGGGCATGGGGCGCAGTATAGCGATAGCGGTGCGCTCAAGGCTCCACCGCAGGCTGCGGCGTGGGCGCCACCAGTTCCGGGCACTGCCAGTTGAGCAGCTCGGCCAAGCGGGTGGTGATCCAGGTGGCCTCGGCCACCGAGACGCCCGATTCGGCCGTGCACAACCCGGCGTGGATGCGCCGCAGGATCTCGGCCTCGGACGGCGCCTGCACGTGGTAGAGCGTCTGCGCATGCTCGACCAGGTGGCCGGACAGGTCTTCGCACAGCTCGTAGCGGGCGCGCACCACGGCGGGCTTGTCGGTCAGGCGCTGGCGCGCGTCGCTGTACACCGCCATGAACGAGGGCGGCACGTGGATCTGGTTGTCGTTGTCGTCCATGGCGCTGGTCAGTCCGGGGTGAACAGGCGCTCGAACTTGG
The DNA here is from genome assembly GCA_964466605.1 of uncultured Verminephrobacter sp. Classification (GTDB taxonomy): domain Bacteria; phylum Pseudomonadota; class Gammaproteobacteria; order Burkholderiales; family Burkholderiaceae_C; genus Acidovorax. The sequence goes on along the minus strand of CAYXSL010000030.1, from coordinate 27,559 downwards.
CCTGGTCCGCTGCCAGCGCGAAGCTCACCAGCTGGCCCATCTTCATGTCCGACAGCCGGCAGGCCGCAAACAGCGTGGTCTTGCCAGCCAGTTCCATCACCTCCAGGTCGATGATGGCGTAGGGATAAGGGACAAAAACCTGGTGCTCGAAAACGTCCTTGTGCTGGTTGCGCGGCGACGGGTAGAGCTTGTACAGGTCGGTCTGAATCGTTTGTGTGGCCATGGTGGTGGGGCGAGCCTGTTCAAAGGGGGCGGCAGTGCGGGTACAGTGCGGGCGAATCGTACAGTTACTTCAAGCATCCCATGGCACGACCCAAAAGTGAATGGCCGGGCAAGGTCCTGGCCCTGATCCAGGGCGGCAATCTGCCCGCCGCCATCGCCCAGATCAAGGTGGCCCCCTCGGTGGCCGACGTGACGCGCCTGCAGACCCTGCTGGCCAAGCTCCCGCCCACCCCCGCGCTCGCCCAGTTGAACAAGTTCGTGGAGGAAGAGCGTGCCCTGCTGGCGGCACCGCGCCTGCACCGGTCGCCATGAGCGCGCCGCCTGCCCCAGTGGTTACCGAATTGCCCGAAAGCCCTGTCGCCATGACCCCGCCCCGCGTTTCCATCCAGACCGAAGACTTTGACCTGTCCGCCGAGGTGGCCGCGCTGCGCCGCGAAAACAAGGGCGTGGGCGCTGTCTGCAGCTTTGTGGGCACGGTGCGCGATCGCAATGAGGGGGACCAGGTGGCGTCCATGGAGCTGGAGCACTACCCGGGCATGACCGAAAAATCCATCGAAGCCATGGTGGATGAGGCCTTCCGTCGCTTCGACATCTTCGGCGCCCGCGTCATCCACCGCGTGGGGCTGCTGCAGCCGCTGGACCAGATCGTGCTGGTGGCCGTGACCAGCGCGCACCGGGGGCAGAGTTTCCAGGCCTGCGAGTTCCTCATGGACTACCTCAAGACCCAGGCGCCGTTCTGGAAGAAGGAAGAAACCGCCCAGGGCGCCCGCTGGGTCGATGCGCGGGTGAGCGACGACGCGGCGCTGGCGCGCTGGGGCATCACGCTGGGCAACGCGGCCTGACGCGCGGGGCCCGACGGGTCGGAAATCTGAAAGAAATTGGCCGTCTCCGCGCTATGGATAAGCGTTTGTAGCTATAAAAATTATAGTAATCGGTGCTTGTCTGGCGTGGTGACCCACTGACGCAGGTCAACCGCGGGCCATGGGGCGGGGTGGGGGACTGCCTTGAAATCGGGCACACATCGCCTCAAATGTTCTGCAATTCGGAGGACATTCACCCATGCGTCTCGACAAATTCACCACCAAGTTCCAGGAAGCCCTGGGCGATGCCCAGAGCATTGCGCTGGGCCATGACAACGCCTACATCGAACCCGTGCATGTGCTCTTGGCCATGCTGCAGCAGGACGACGGCCCCAAGGCGCTGCTGCAGCGCGCGGGCGCCAACGTGCCGGGCCTGCTGACAGCGGCCGAGGCGGCCGTCAAGCGCCTGCCGCAGGTGCAGGGCAGTGACCAAGTGCAGGGCGGGCCCGAGCTGGGCCGTGTGCTGCAGGCCACCGAGAAGGAGGCCATCAAACGCGGCGACCCGTTCATCGCGAGCGAGCTGTTTTTGCTGGCCGTGATCGACAGCAAGGGCGACGCCGCCAAGATTGCCAAGGACAACGGCCTCACGCGCAAGAGCCTGGAAGCCGCCATTGATGCCGTGCGCGGCGGCCAGAAAGTGGACAGCCCCGAGGCCGAGGGCCAGCGCGGCGCACTCGCCAAATACTGCCTGGACCTGACCGAGCGCGCGCGCATCGGCAAGCTGGACCCCGTGATCGGGCGCGACGACGAGATTCGCCGCGCCATCCAGGTATTGCAGCGCCGCACCAAGAACAACCCCGTGCTCATCGGCGAGCCTGGCGTGGGCAAGACCGCCATTGTGGAAGGCCTGGCCCAGCGCATCGTGGCGGGTGAGGTGCCCGAGTCGCTCAAGGGCAAGCGTGTGCTGTCGCTCGACATGGCAGCGCTGCTGGCGGGCGCCAAGTTCCGCGGCGAGTTCGAGGAACGCCTGAAGGCCGTGCTCAATGAGCTGGCCAAGGACGAGGGCCAGACCATCGTCTTCATCGACGAGCTGCACACCATGGTGGGCGCCGGCAAGGGCGAAGGCGCGATGGATGCGGGCAACATGCTCAAGCCCGCCTTGGCGCGCGGCGAGCTGCACTGCGTGGGCGCGACCACGCTCGACGAATACCGCAAGTACATCGAGAAGGACGCCGCGCTGGAGCGCCGCTTCCAGAAGATTCTGGTGGGCGAGCCGACGGTGGAAGCCACCATCGCCATCCTGCGTGGCCTGCAGGAGAAGTACGAGGTGCACCACGGCGTGGACATCACCGACCCGGCCATCGTGGCCGCGGCCGAGCTGTCCAACCGCTACATCACCGACCGGTTTCTGCCCGACAAGGCGATCGACCTGATTGATGAGGCGGCGTCCAAGATCAAGATCGAGATGGACTCCAAGCCCGAGGTGATGGACAAACTCGACCGTCGCCTGATCCAGTTGCAGATCGAGCGCGAAGCCGTGCGCCGCGAGAAGGACGAATCCTCGCAAAAACGCTTTGCATTGATCGAGGAAGAGATTGGCAAGCTGCAAAAGGAGATCGCCGACTACGACGAGATCTGGCAGTCCGAAAAAGCCCAGGCGCAGGGCAGTGCCCATGTGCGCGAGGCCATCGACAAGCTCAAGTTCCAGATCGAGGAGTTCACCCGCAAGGGCGACTTCAACAAGGTGGCCGAACTGCAGTACGGCAAGCTGCCCGAGCTGGAAAAGCAGCTCAAGGAAGCGCAAGCGCAAGAGGCGGGCAAAGACGGCGCCCCTGCCACGCGCCGCCTGCTGCGCACACAAGTCGGTGCTGAGGAAATCGCCGAGGTGGTGAGCCGCGCCACGGGCATCCCCGTGGCCAAGATGATGCAGGGCGAGAAGGACAAGCTCTTGCAGATGGAAGCCAAGCTGCACGAGCGCGTGGTGGGCCAGCAAGAGGCGATTGCTGCGGTGGCCAATGCCATCCGCCGCTCGCGCTCGGGCCTGTCGGACCCCAACCGCCCCACGGGTTCGTTCCTGTTCCTCGGCCCCACGGGCGTGGGCAAGACCGAGCTGTGCAAGGCGCTGGCGGGCTTCCTGTTCGACAGCGAGGACCACCTGATCCGCATCGACATGAGCGAGTTCATGGAGAAGCACTCGGTGGCCCGCCTGATCGGTGCGCCGCCCGGCTATGTGGGCTACGAAGAGGGCGGCTACCTGACCGAGGCTGTGCGCCGCAAGCCCTACAGCGTGCTGCTGCTCGACGAGGTGGAAAAGGCCCACCCCGACGTGTTCAATGTGCTGCTGCAGGTGCTGGACGATGGCCGCCTGACGGACGGCCAGGGCCGCACCGTGGACTTCAAGAACACGGTGATCGTGATGACAAGCAACATCGGCTCGCACCTGATCCAGGCCATGGTGGGGCAGGACTCGCAGGACATCAAGGATGCGGTGTGGGGTGAGCTGAAGAACCACTTCCGGCCCGAGTTCCTGAACCGGATTGACGAGACGGTGGTGTTCCACGCGCTGGATGCGCAGCACATCGCATCCATTGCCAACATCCAGCTGCAGCTGCTGCAATCCCGGCTGGCCAAGATGGATTTGGAGTTGCAGGTGTCGGATGCTGCCTTGGCAGAATTGGCCAAGGTGGGATTTGACCCGGTGTTTGGCGCGCGGCCGCTCAAGCGTGCGATCCAGCAGCGCATCGAGAACCCGCTGTCCAAGCTGCTGCTGGAGGGGCGTTTCCCGCCCAAGAGCGTGATTCCGGTCACCGTGAACCCGGTGCTGGAGCCGGGCGTGTTCCAGTTCGGCGTCGCCCCGCAGGGGTGATGCGGGTGGGGGAAGCGGTGGTGGCGCGTATTCGCGCTGCCATCCTTTCCCCAAATTGTGAAGGAGAGGTGTCGTTTGAATGATTTTGTTGCGGGCGCTGTGCGCCTGTTGCTGCGTGTAGTGGTCATAGCCATGGGGCTGGTGCTGTTTGCCAGCCTGCTGGTGGCCGCCCTGGTGCTGGCCCTGGTGTGGGTTCTGCGCGCAGGCTGGGCGCGCCTCACGGGGCGGCCGGTGACACCATGGGTTATGCGCATGGACCCGCGCACGGGCTTCAGCACCGCATTCCGCTCTACCGAGCGGTGGTCTTCGGGCCGCCGGGGCGCCGCTGCACCGGCCGATGCGGCTGAAGAGGCCGCCGCGTCGCGGCGGGGCGGCATCCTGCCGGGCGCAGCCCAGGTGACCGACGTGGAAGCACGCGAAGTCCGTTGACGGCGCCTGGCCCTACGGACCAAGCCCCCGTCTTACGCGGGCGCTTGCCAGCAGTTTTTTGGCGGCCGCACACCCGCCTTGTGCGTGATGCGCCCATGGGGGTGTCTTCTATGATTCAGACATGACACCAGCCGATATCCACGCCCATTTCGATCTCCAACGCCAGGCAAGCCGCGCGCATGTGGATGTGCCCCTGCTCGTGCGCCGGGAGCGGCTGTTGCGCATCGCCAAAATGCTCGACGAGCATGGCCCCGTGCTGGCGGCGGCGGTGCAGGCCGACTTCGGCATGCGCTCGCCGCGCCTGACCGAGGTGGCGGACTTTTTTGTGCTGCGCACCCTGCTGTCGCACACCCTGAGCCAACTCGCCCAATGGATGAAGCACCGCAAGGTGCGCACCCCGCTGTACCTGCAGCCCGCCAGCGCGCACATCCAGCGCCAGCCGCTGGGTGTGGTGGGTGTGATTGCCCCCTGGAACTACCCGGTGCAGCTGGCCCTGGCCCCAGCGATCACCGCGCTGGCCGCAGGCAACCGCGTGATGCTCAAGCCCAGCGAACTCACGCCCCACACCTCGGCCCAGCTGGCGGCCCTGGTAGCCCAGTTTTTTAGCCCCGACGAGTTCTGCGTGGTGCAGGGCGATGCCAACCTGTCGGCGCTGTTTGCCTCGTTGCCGTTCGACCACCTGGTGTTCACCGGCTCCACGGCAGTGGGCCGCAAGGTAGCGCAGGCGGCGGCGCAGAACCTCACGCCCACCACGCTGGAGCTGGGTGGCAAGTCGCCCTGCATCATCGACGGCCACTGCGACATGCGGGACGCGGCACTCAAGATTGCGCATGGCAAGCTGCTCAATGCCGGGCAGACCTGCATTGCGCCCGACTACGTGCTGCTGCCCCGGGGGCGCGAGGGCGAGTTTGCGCAGGCCTACCGCGCAGCGGTGGCCCGGCTGTTCCCCACCATCGAGGGCAACGCCGACTACGCCTCCATCATCACGCCGCGCCACCATGGGCGCCTGCGCACCATGTTGCAGCAGGCCCAGACGCAGGGGGCCGAGGTGCAGACCATCGACCCGGCTGCAGGCAAGCCGGCGGTGCACACCGTGGGCACCCTGGGCGATGGTGTCAGCCGCCAGATGCTGCCCACGCTGGTGTTTGGCGCCACCTCGCAGATGCAGCTCATGCAGGAGGAGATTTTTGGTCCCATCCTGCCGGTGATCTCTTACGAGCGGCTTGACGATGCCATTGCCCACATCAACGCCGGGCCGCGCCCGCTTGCGCTGTACTGGTTCGGCAGCAGCGAAGCGGTGCGCGATGACGTGCTGCGCCGCACCGTGAGTGGCGGCGTGACGGTGAACGACACGCTGATGCACATCGCGCACGACAACCTGCCTTTTGGCGGCGTGGGTGACAGCGGCTGGGGCGCTTACCACGGCGAGCAGGGCTTTCTGCGCTTTTGCCACCAGAAGTCGGTGCTGGTGCAGTCGCGCTGGGCGATGGGCTCGCTGTTCTACCCGCCCTACGGTGCCCGGTTCGACCAGGTCATGGGGCTGCTGCGCCGCTGGTTGTAGTGGAGGCGGGCTCGCTCTCGGGCCCTGCTTGCGCTGGTGCCAATGCGGGCCCACCGTCCGGCGGGGCTGGGGGGCGGGTGATGAGCTGCACGATGGCATCGCGCAGCTGGCCGGTAGATACCGGCTTGTGCAGCAGCAGGGCCGAGGTGGACTGCGCATCGCGCAGGCGCTGGGGCGATGTGTCGCCCGTCATGATGATGGCGGGCACGGGCGTGCCCAGGTAGGTGCGCAGCGCCTGCAGCACCTGCTTGCCCGTCTCTTCGTGGCGCAGGCGAAAGTCGGTGATGATGATGTCGGGGGTCACGTCCTCCAGGGCCTCCAGCGCGTCGGCGCTGGACTCGGCCGTGAGGCACTGGCAGCCCCAGCTTTGTAGCAGCGATTGCATGCCCAGGCGCACGGCCTCGTCGTCGTCGATGGCCAGCACCTTCAGCCCGGCCAGGCTGCGGGCCGAGGGGGCGGGGCTGGCGTCGTCCTCCAGCGCGCCCTGCCAGCGGTCCAGCCACAGCCGGAAGACGGAGCCCCGGCCGGGGTGTGAGCGCAGCTCCACCGAGGTCTTCATCTCGCGCGCGAGCCGCTGCACGATGGCCAGGCCCAGGCCCAGGCCTTTGCGACGGTCGCGCTCGGGGTTGCCGAGCTGGTGGAACTCCTTGAAGATGTCCTCCCACTGGTGCACGGGGATGCCAGCCCCGGTGTCCCACACCTCCAGCGCCAGCCGCTTGCCGCGTGTGCGGCAGGCGATGAGCACGCCGCCCCGCGCGGTGTAGCGCAGCGCGTTGGAGATGAAGTTGTGCATCACCAGCCCGACCAGCGAGCGGTCGGCAAAGGCGGCGGCCGAGGTCTCGCGCGTGCGGTACACCAGCCCGGCCGTGTCGGCCTGCACGCCGAATTCCTGCTCCAGCGCCGTCAGCAGCGGCTGCACGGCGAAGGCCGCAGGCCGCACCTTCACCACGCCGGCCTCCAGCCGCGAATAGTCCAGCAGGGTGGTGAGCATTTCGGCGGCCGCGCCCGAGGCCGCGTGTGCATGCTGGAGCACCGTGCGCTGGTGGTCGTTGAGCGGGCTGCGCTGCAGCGATTCGAGAAACAGCCCCATCGCATGCAGGGGCTGCCGCAGATCGTGGCTGGCGGCGGCCAGAAAGCGCGATTTGTCGCGGTCGGCCTGCTCGGCGGCGCCTTGGGCAGCCAGGGCACGCTGCGATTCGGCGCGCAGTTCGTTCACCAGGCGCTCGTTTTCGAGCTTGAGCGCAATGCTGCGCCGCGTGGCCCGGTCGGCGGTGCGGGCCTGCAGGCAGGTCAGCGCGTAGTACACGCTGGTCAGGAACAGCGCTGGCCACATCACAGGCCCCCCAGCCAGCGCCACGGACACCATCACCCCGCCGATGGCGCTGGTGAGGTAGGTGACATAGGCCCGGTACAGCGGCGCCCCCAGGCCCAGTGCGCCGGACGAGACGGTGCTAATGATGCCAATGGCGTAGATCACGCTGTCGGATGTGCCCCAGTACAGCACCACATAGCCCAGGCTGCCCCAGCTCAGCCCCATGGCGGCCATGCAGGCAATCAGCTTGCGCGCGGCCTGGGGCGCGGGGTCGGTGAAGGGGGAGATGCTGCGCAGCGTGAGGTAGACACCGGCAATCACCAGCGCATGGGTGGACAGCCAGATGGTGGTGGCCTGCGTGTCGGCCACCCGGGCCATCACCCACAGAGTGCCCAGCGCGGTGGCCAGTGACGCCAGCAGCGTCATCGGAAAGTTCTGCCGCAGCAGGGCCACCTGCTCGCGCAGCACCTCGTCGCGCTCCCACACCGGCCAGCCCCAGCGGGTGGGGGGCTGCGCGCCTGGGGGCTCGGGCGTGGTCTCAGAGGGGGTCATGGAGCTGCGGTGTGGACAGGCCCAGGCGCTGCGCCGCCAGCAGCGCGGCGCTGCGGCTGTTCACGCCCAGCTGCGCAAAGATGGCCGCTACGTGCACGCGCACCGTGTTTTCGCTCAGGCCCAGGTCGCGGGCAATTACCTTGTTGGGTTTGCCGGTGCACAGCAGCGACAGCACATCCAGCTGGCGCGCCGTGAGCGAGGGCGCATCGGGCCCGCGTGTGGTGGCGCTGTTGCCGCTGTTGATGGGGAAGCAGGGCTGGCCCGACAGCGCGCAGGTGATGGCTTCCAGGATGTCTTCGGCGTTGGCCGACTTGGGCAGAAAACCGTCGGCGCCCCGGGCCCGTGCCTCATGGACCGCGTCGGGCGCCACGCTGGCGGACACCAGCACGATGCGGGCCTGGGGGCAGGCCTGGCGCACCAGGCGCAGGCCGTCCAGGCCGCTCATGCCGGGCAACTGGATGTCGAGCAGCACCAGGTCGATGTCGGCCTGCTGCAGCGCGCAGGCGTCGGCAATCGAGCCCGCCTCGGCGATCGCGCCCACGCTGGGGTGGTCCTGCACGATCAGGCGCAGCCCGGTGCGGAACAGGGCATGGTCGTCCACCAGCAGGAGGCGGGCATTCGGACGGGCACTTTGGAGGGCACTCATTGGACAAGTATTGCGCACAACCGGGTGTTGCGGGCTAGTCCATTTGTGCGATGGACGCAGGCTAGGTCACTTTCTAGACTTTCCGTCAAGCATTGAAAAGCACTTTGGGTGCCCGCCGATGCGCAAACCTTCCTCGTACTACTTCGTTTTCAAAGGGCTTCCCATGACCACCACTGCGTTGATCCACGGCTCCACCCCTTCTGCAAGTACCCACCGGGGGGGCGAGCGGCGACCGGCCGCCCCTGCGGGCACAGGCCTCGGTGGCAATACGCTGGCACAGATCATGGAGGAGAACTGCTCGGACATGCTGGCCGCTGCGGGCGTGGTGATCGAGCACCTGGATGCCCAGGCGGGGGCCTGGCAATTCTCTGCCGACCAGGGGCAGACCTGGCGCGCCATCCGCACCGACCTGATCAACCGCCCGGGTAACCTGGGACTGGCGCTGGACCGCGACGCGCGCCTGCGGGTGCTGCCCTTTGGTGGCCACCGGGTGACGGGCGCGCGGGTGGCTTTCCATGCCGTGCAGCGCAGCCACGGTGCGGGTAACGGCAGCTACCGTGCGTATGCCCCCGACGAGCGGGATGGGGGCTCGCGCACGGTGACCCTGGTGCTCAGCCTGGCGGCCATCAATGGTGCGCCGCCGGTGGTGCATGTGCCGCGCCCGCGCAACAAGCGGGCAATGGTTCAGCGCGCTGCGGCCTCGGTGGGGGTGGGCGCGGCGCTGTCAGGTTCGATGGCCATGGCCTGATGCCATGGAGCCTGGCGGCTGTGCAGCGGGCCAGGGCGCCTGCCGCGCATTTCGCGCATGCCACAAAGCCCGCATTTTGGGGAGCGAAGCCGAACGTTTGACGAGGACAAAACAGGGGCCTCTGGAGGGGAAAAAACCGTTTGCGGCGACAATGCCGTCCTTTCGCATTTTCATTCCCTGTTTTCGTTCGGTTTTTTCATGTCCAGTATCCAGGTTCGTCCCGCCACGCTTCGCGATGCAAAAGCCATCGCCCAGATCCACACCGTTTCCGCCCAAGAGGCTTACAAAGGGCTGGTGCCAGACGAGCAGTTGAAGTCCATGTCGTCGGTCGAAAAGCGCCAGGCCTACTGGCGCGAGGCCATTGAGTATTGCGAGCCCCAGGTGCAGGTGGCGGTGGACGGCGAGAAGATCGTCGGTTTTGTGGGCTACGACCGCTCGCGCGATGAAAAGTCCCGCCCCACCACCGGTGAAATCTGGGCCATTTACGCCGCCCCTACCCACTGGAACCAGGGTGTTGGCCTGGCGCTGTGGGATGCCGCGCGTGACGGCCTGCACGAGGAAGGCTGCACCAACGTTACCGCATGGGTGCCGCTGCGCAACGAGCGCGCCATTCGTTTCCATGAAATGGCGGGCTTCAAGCAAGAACTCTCGACCGCCAAGACCAATGTGATTGGCGGCGTGAAGATCGAAGAAGTGCGCCTGAAACGGCCCATCAACGCATAGGGCGCACGATGATTGAATGGAGCCGCCAGGGCCAGACACAACAAGCCCAGTGGCGCTCCGAAGCTGGCGCTGCGGCGCCGCGCCGGGTGGTCACCGCCGACGACACGCTGCCCGCCGACACGGCCTACCGCATGGCTTGTGAGGGCACGGGCCTGCTGTGGCAGGGCGATTTTCAGAACGCCCGGCACCTGCTGCAGGCGCTGATGCGGCGCACCGATTCCAAGACCGGCAAACACCGCCGCTCGGCCGCCAAGGCCGCCCAGAAGGCGGCCGTGGCCACAGCCTCCGAGGCGTTTCACCTGCACCGCCAGGCACAGGCGCAGCGCGCACGTGTGCTGGCGTCGGTGCTGATTCCGCTGGAGGGGGACTACGGCATTGCATTGCGCCGCGCGCCCGACTGGCGCGAGGCCTGCACCCAGGCGTGGGGGCCCGCCACTGGCGAGCGCAGCGTGGCCACGCTGCGCGAGCTGCTGGGCCTGGTGGGCGCCTACGAGTGGCGCAAAAAAGGGGTGGAAGTGCCCGCATTGGGCCCAGCGCCCCGCAACCGGATCCATCCGCACTACGGCGTGTTCTCGCCCGTGCGGGGTGAATATGTGGACCTGGTGGCCAGCACGCCCTTGCCCAGCCAGGCGCTGGCGTTTGACATCGGCGTGGGCACGGGCGTGTTGTCTGCGGTGCTGGTGCGCCGGGGGGTGCAGCGGGTGGTTGCCACCGACCAGGACCCCCGGGCCCTGGCCTGCGCACGCGACAACCTGCAGCGCCTGGGCGTGCTGCCCCAGGTCGAGCTGCTGCAGGCCCATCTGTTTCCGCCCGGCCGTGCGCCGCTGGTGGTGTGCAACCCGCCCTGGGTGCCGGCGCGTGCCAGCTCGCCCATCGAACATGCGGTGTACGACGAAGGCAGCCGCATGCTGCGGGGGTTTCTGGCGGGGCTGGCCGAGCACCTGGAGCCTGACGGCGAAGGCTGGCTGATCCTGTCGGACCTGGCCGAGCACCTGGGCCTGCGCCCGCGCGAGCAGCTCTTGGGCTGGATTGCCGAAGCAGGTCTGGTAGTCAGAGGGCGGCACGATGTGAAGCCGGTCCATGCCAAGGCGGCCGATGCGGGGGATGCCCTGCACGCGGCGCGGGCGGCCGAGGTCACTTCACTCTGGCGGTTGGCGGCGGCCGTCTGAAACCGCTGGAGGCAGGGGCTTCGGTGCCTCAGCCTTCGAGCAGCGCGGGCTGTGTGGCGGCATAGAGGCCGGGCCCGGCCTCTGGCGGCCGGGGCAGCAACTGCTCCAGCCGCTCGCGCAGGCTGGCGGCGCGTTCCGCTCCTGCGGCCAGGGCCACTTCCTCGAACATGGCGTCGCCCACGTCCAGCATGCTGGTGCGGTCCCGTGCGGTGCGCAGGGCCTCGCGGAAATGCTGCGCCAGCACCGGGTCGCGGCGGGCAAACAGCCGCTCGCAGGTGTCGAACAGGTACATGCGTGCACCAGCCAGCGAGCGCAGCGATTCACCCGGTTCCGGCCGCTCGATCGACGGCGCGGAAAGGGCGCTGGGTGACACTGACGGGGAGTGTGGTGGGGGCGGCACCTCGGGCAGTTCTGCCGGGCCCGTCAGGTAGCCCTGGCGCATGAGGTTGTCCACAATCTGTGCGCCGATGCCGTTGTACATGGCCTGCAGGTCGGACAGCGGTTTGCCGTCGGCCAGCAGCAGCAGTGAACGTTCGCGCAGGCTCAGGGTGCGCACACCGGGCGATAGCTCCTGGCGGGCTTTGTCGGTCTTTTGCAGCAGCATGGAGGGGCTCCGTTCAGGCACGAATGCCTGCCATTGCAGCCGCCCGCCATGACGCCGTGATGACCCTTTGCAGCACAATCCGGGGGCTTTGCCCCGGCTCATCTGCCCAATAAGTGGGATTTGCTCATTTTTTGATAGCTATAGAGGCATATCCATCAGGCGGTAATGCCCATTTTTATTCATATTTTTGAGGCTGCGGCGTGTGTGCCCGGCCCTGCACAGCCCCCACTGCGATGACCCTGCTGCTTGCCCCCATGGAGGGGCTCCTGGATTTTGTGCTGCGCGACGTGCTCACGCGCGTGGGCGGGGTGGACCGCTGTGTGTCGGAGTTCATCCGCATCACGGGCACGCTGCTGCCCGACAAGGTGTTTCTGCGCTACCTGCCCGAGCTGCGCAACGGCAGCCGCACACTGGCAGGGGTGCCTGTGCGGGCGCAGCTGCTGGGCTCAGACCCGGTCAGCATGGCCGAAAACGCCGCGCGCCTGGCTGCGCTGGGCCCCGAGGGAATCGATCTGAATTTTGGTTGCCCGGCCAAGGTGGTCAACCGCCACGGCGGCGGGGCCGCGCTGCTGCAGGAGCCCGAGCGCATTGCCGCCGTGGTGGCCGCCGTGCGCCGCGCTGTGCCCGCGCACTTGCCGGTGTCGGCCAAGATGCGCCTGGGTTTCAACGACACCGGGCTGATGCGCGAATGCGCCCTGGCCATGCAGGCTGGGGGGGCGGCCGAGCTGGTGGTGCATGCCCGCACCAAGGCCGACGGCTACCGCCCGCCTGCGTACTGGGAACATATTCCTGCCATCCGCGCAGCCGTTGCCATACCGGTGGTGGCCAACGGTGAGATATGGACGGTGGCCGACGCGCAGCGCTGCCGGGCGGTGTCCGGCTGCGACGCCCTGATGCTGGGGCGCGGCATGGTGGCCGACCCGGGGCTGGCCCGCGCCATCCGCGCATTCGACGCCGGGCAGCCGGATGCGGACCCGGTGGTCTGGGCCGATTTGATCCCCCATCTGGCGGCCTTCTGGCAACTGGTGTGCGACGACCTGGAGCCCCGCCAGCGCGCGGGGCGCCTCAAGCAGTGGCTCAACCTGCTGCGCAGGCGGTTTGTGGAGGCCGAAGTGGCCTACCAGCATGTGCGCACGATGACGGACCAGCGCGCCATCACCGCCTGGGTGGCGGCGCAACAGGCCGAGGCACAAAACAGCGCCTGATCCGCCCCCGGACGGCAGGGGCCCGGGGCTGCTTGTTGGCTACAGCAGGTGGTCGGGCGCCAGGGGGCCCAGCAGTTGCAGCATCAGCCGCAGGGGCAGGCTGGCATCGGGTTCGGTGGTGGCGTCGGCCAGGCCACTGTCCTTCGGCGCGCGCCACACCAGGCCCTGCTCGGTCTGCTGTACCTGCCATGCGGCGTCCTGCAGGGCGGTGTCGATTTGCGCGGTGGCCCGCCGCGACAGCTCGCCACTGCGTATCAGCAGCGCCACCTCGGTGTTCTGCCGCTGCGAGCGCAGGTCCAGGTTCATCGAGCCGATGACGAGCAGGCGACCGTCCACGATCATCAGCTTGGAGTGCAGCATGGCACGCGAGCTGCCGCTGGCTCCGGCAGCGCCCATGCTCCCGATGGCACCGAAGGCCCCGCGCAGCACGCCGGTGAGTTCGCTGCGCATCTCGTACAGCTCCACCCCCATGGCCAGCAGCGCGGGCCGGTGGCGCGCGTAGCCCGCGTGGGCAATAGGCGCATCGTTGGATGCCAGCGAGTTGGTGAGCACCCGCACGCGCACACCCCGAGCGCGTGCAGCAGCAAACGCGCGCTCCATGTCGGGCCCGGGCACGAAGTAGGGCGAGATGATCAGCAGGTCGCGCTGCGCCTGGCCCATGAGCCGCAGCAAGCCGTCCACCACGGTGTCGTTTGGGGCCTCATTGATTTCGCCGTCGGGAGAGGGTGGGGCATGGGGAGTGCCGTTGCCAGTACCCGAGGCCGCGTTGGAGGGTGTGGCGGGTTCTGCGGGCAGCGCTTGGGGCGGGGCTCCCTGCTGACGGGCGGTGAGGGCCTGCGCCGATGCTGCTGTCGTTGCTGCGGCTGCCGAAGCCCGGGGCCGGGCCAGCGCTGCGATGGTGGCGGGGGTGGCTTGGGGCGGGGTCTGGTCGGGCAGGGCGGCTGCGGACGTGCCGTCGGGCGGGATCTTGGCAGGCCGGTCTACCAGCAACGCTGCGGGGGCCCAGACAAGCGGCACCTGCTTCAGGTCCATGGGCTTCTGGTCCCAGACGCGCGCACGCTGCGTGCTTGTGGTGCCGCGCTTGGCAGCAGGGAGCGGCGTTTCGGGGGCTGCGTTGGCGGCGCCTGCGCTGTCTACTCGCTCTTGCTGCGTGGCCTCGGCGGCTCGGATGCTGTCGCGCAGGCGGTCCAGCTCCTCGCGGGTGATGAGCGACTGCACGGGGTAGGCGCGTTCGTTGTTCCAGTAGCTGTCAAAGCTGCGCGACATGTCCTGCACGATGCTCCCTGCGGCCAGCACGTCCAGGTCCACGAAATTGCCGGAGTCCGAGTTGCCGAAATAGGCGTCCCCCAGGTTGCGCCCGCCTGTCACGCCCACGGCGTTGTCGGCAATGAAGAGCTTGTTGTGCATGCGCTGCTGCACCCTGGAGAAGTCGCCCAGCAGGCTGAACATGCGGCCCACGGGCGAGCCGCGTGCGCCGGTGAGCGGGTTGAACATGCGCATCTCCACATTGGGCACAAACGCCAGGCGCATCACCAGCGCATCGCGCCCGGTGCTGTGAAAGTCGTCCAGCAGCAGCCTTACGCGCACGCCGCGCCGGGCAGCGGCGGCCACGCCGAGCAGCAGGCGCTCGCTGCTGGCGTCGGCGTGGATGGCGTAGTACTGCAGGTCCAGTGTCTTCTGGGCCGCATCGACCAGCGCCAGGCGGCTGCTGTAGGCGGCCTGTGGGCCACTGAGCAAAACAAAGCCCGAGGGGTGGCGCGCCTTCTGCGCGGTGCGGCGGGCTTCTACCCACTGGCCCAGTGCGGTGTCTCCGGGGTTTTGCAAGGCGGTGGAGACGGGGCGCTCCACATCCTTGGGCAAACCCGCGCAGCCTGTGACAGCGACGGCCGCCGCGAGGGCCAGGACTCTTGGGACGTGGCGCCGCAGGAATGTCAGGAGCAGGGAGAAAGACAGCAGATAGGGCATGGCGCTAGAGGGAAATTGTGACCTTGGAGCCGCCGGGTGCTGCTCCAAGTTGTATCCCGCTGCGGGGCGCAGGCCTGTCGGACGAGGTGCCAATCCGCCCGATGGATGCGCCAACCCCGGCCTGTCCGCACCGGGCTCGCCTCGGCGCAGGAAGCTTACCAGCTCACTTCGCGGTCTGGTGTGGCGCTGATCTTGTGAATGGAAAGGTCGGCTCCGTCGAACTCTTCTTCCTGTGTAAGTCGCAGGCCCACCGTGTGTTTGAGCAGGCCATAGACGATGAAGCCCCCCAGCAGTGCCCAGGCCACCCCCAGGACCGTGCCAATGAGTTGGGCCGACAGGCTGACGCCACCCAGGCCGCCCAGCGCCTTGCTGCCGAAGATGCCGGCCGCCAGCCCGCCCCAGGTGCCGCACAGGCCGTGCAGGGGCCAGACGCCCAGCACGTCGTCGATCTTCCACTTGTTCTGGGTAAGCGTGAACATCAGCACAAAGATGGCGCCCGCCACCGCGCCCACCACCAGCGCCCCCAGGGGGTGCATCAGGTCCGAGCCTGCGCACACCGCCACCAGCCCGGCCAGCGGGCCGTTGTGCACGAAGCCCGGGTCGTTCTTGCCCAGCACCAGCGCCGCCAGCGTGCCGCCCACCATGGCCATGAGCGAGTTGACCGCCACCAGACCCGAGATCTTGTCCAGGGTCTGCGCGCTCATCACGTTGAAACCAAACCAGCCCACCACCAGGATCCACGCGCCTAGCGCCAGAAAGGGGATGTTGGACGGCGGGTGGGCCGAGATCGCGCCATCCTTGCGGTAGCGGTTGGCGCGCGAGCCCAGCAGGATCACAGCAGGCAGGGCAATCCAGCCGCCCATCGCGTGCACCACCACCGAGCCTGCAAAGTCATGAAACTCTTCGCCCGTGACGGCCTTGATCCAAGCCTGCACGCCGAAATGCTGGTTCCATGCAATGCCTTCAAAGAAGGGGTACACAAAACCCACGATAACCGCGGTGGCCATGAGCTGAGGCCAGAACCTGGCCCGCTCGGCAATCCCCCCGGACACGATGGCCGGAATGGCGGCTGCAAACGTCAGCAGGAAGAAGAACTTGACCAGTGCGTAGCCGCTTTGCTGCGCCAGCGACTCTGCTCCCATGAAGAAATGCGTGCCATAGGCCACGCTGTACCCCACCGCAAAATAGACAACCGTGGACACCGAGAAATCCACCAGAATCTTCACCAGTGCGTTCACCTGGTTCTTCTTGCGGACCGTGCCCAGCTCCAGAAAGGCAAAACCGGCGTGCATGGCCAACACCATGATCGCCCCGAGCAGAATGAACAGAGCGTCCGTGCCCTGTTTGAGTGCTTCCATAACATCCTCGCGCTAGTGATTGATCGACTCTGGTGCATTGCGGCTGTCTGCAACAGATTTGCACCAGTTTGATGCAAAAGTCGTGCCAGATATTGGTGCGGATGTTTGCACTGATATGGGGCGGTGCGGATTCTGGGGCGGAGCGCTATGAGGTCGTGTATCAGCGGCGCGGGCTATTGGGAGATTTTTTCCTGTGCAAGGCCTCGGTGGTGTGGCCCGGCGCCTTGGCAGGCCTGTGTCAAAGGCCATGGCAGGCATCGCCCGCCCTGCGGCGCAGGGCGCTACCAAAACGCGTTCACCAGCCCGGTGCGACAGCAGGTTGCCGCTGAAGACGGGCGCTTCCCGCTCGAGCCGCTGGGCAAATGCTGACCGCGGCACCCCCCGCATGCGGAGGAGTAGGCGGGAGCCGGCCCCGTCAGAAAGTGTCGTGCCCTGGCACCCGGGCCACGATGCGCAGGTCAGGTCCCAGCTGCTCCACCGACATGAAGTCCAGCTTCAGCCCCTGGGCCAAAGTTTCAAAAGGCCCCACCTGGGCCAGTCCGAGCCCGGGGCCCAGCAGCATGGGGGCCATGTAGATCAGCATCTCATCCACCAGGCCCTCACGCAGCAAGGATCCATTGAGCTTGTGGCCGGCCTCCACATGCAACTCGTTCACCCCCCGGGCGGCCAGGTCGCGCAGCATTGCGGCCAAGTCCACCTTGCCCTGGGCGTTGGGCAAACAGATCACGGTGGCACCACTCGCCTCCAGGGCGGCCCTTTTCTCGTCGTTCTGAATGGCTGCGTAGATGTAGCAAGTGCGGCCGGCCAGGAACAGGCGGGCGTCTGGCGGGGTTTGCAACTGGCTGTCCACCACCACCACATGGGGCTGGCGCGGCGTGGACACGTCACGCACATCCAGGCGGGGGTTGTCATCCAGCACGGTGCCGATGCCGGTCAGCACGGCGCAGGCACGTGCACGCCAAGCATGGCCATCGGCGCGCGCGGTGGGGGAGGTGATCCACTGGCTTGTCCCGTTGGCCAAAGCCGTGGCGCCATCCAGCGAGGTCGCAGCCTTCATGCGAACCCAAGGGGTGCCCCGCACCATCCGGCTGAAAAAACCAATATTGAGTTCGCGCGACTCAGCGGCCCCGGGGCCGACTTCCACAGCCACCCCCGCCGCACGCAACCGGGCAAATCCCTGTCCCGCCACCAAGGGGTTGGGGTCGGTGAGGGACGCCACTACCTTGCCAATCCCGGCGGCCACCAACGCATCGCAGCATGGCCCTGTGCGCCCTTGGTGCGCACAGGGCTCCAAGGTCACGTAGGCGGTCGCCCCCTGAGTGCTGTGCCCCGCTTCTTGCGCGGATCGCAGCGCCATTACTTCCGCGTGGGGCCCCCCCGCCTGCTGGGTGTGGCCGCTGCCTATTTCTCTCCCATCGGGAGCCACCAGCACGCAGCCAACGCGCGGATTGGGGTTGGAAACAAAAAGCGCTTGGGCGGCAAGTCCAAGCGCTTTGTTCATTGGGGTCGCCAGTTCGTCAGTGCAATGCATTAGCGGATGCTACTGCATGGGGTAACGAGTGACGGTGAATGGGAGTGTTCCTACCTGTTCCAGCACTCATTCATCAACGGGAGCACTCCAGAGGCAGCACCGCGGACGCCAGTGTGGGTCAGCGTGTAGTTGCCACATTTGTCGCCAACCTGCCCGCCTGCAGGAGTTGCCGTCAGCGTGTAGGCGGTTCCTGAGGCTGCACCTCCTGGCGGAGATACCAACGCAATCGTGTAACGACCGGAGTTAATCGTAGTAAGCGTCGTAGGAAACGCCGCCGTCAATGGGTAGGTGCCGGTAGCAGTGGCCGCGCGCTCCATCCATTGCGACGCCTGAAGTAAGGCAGCGCGTGCCTCCGCACGATACCCGCGCCTAACGTACTCTGAATAACTGGGTAATGCAATAGCGGCAAGAACGGCCACGATGGCGACCACAATCATGACTTCAATCAAAGTGAAGCCTTTTTGTTGCTGATTCATCTGCAATCCATTTCAGATATTTAAATTACTGCAATTGCCGCCAATTAACAGTTGATGCTGGCTTTGGAAGTTGCTTTCCTTCGTTATCACCCGGCCGAGGACCTGGACCACCGACGCCACCGCCGCCGCCGCCGCCGCCACTGCCAATCTTTATGATGACACCTCTCCCCTTTAAGGTGATGCCTTCAGGGGACGTGGTTGTGCGATTGGTGTCATTGTCCTGCGCCGCCGCCGCTTGGTAGAGTCCATCCCCATTCGCATCCAGAATTTGTTGTGTGGGTTTTAAGCCATACTGAACACCCAGAAATGTTCTGTAGCCCCTGGCTGGTGTCGAAGTGGGTTGGCATGTCTCTCCAGTGGTGTTACCTCCGGATGCGGGAACAATACTGACGAGGTCAATAATATCACTGCCATCATAGAAGGTAGGCATATTCAAAACCCGCTCCCCGGTAATCGGTAATTCAAAGTACCAGCCCTTCTGAGTACCGGTGAGGGAGTATGTCAGCGTTGTTTGGGTAGTTGGCATGCGCCAGTAGCTAGCGCCGCTGTTAACTCCTTGTCCAGCAATCACTGGTGCGCTAAAAACACGTTCCGCAAGCTTGGTGTCTCGCCCGTTGGTCCCGATGGCTGCTGGCGTAACAGTCGATGTGTCTACAAGTACCTTGCCCAAGTTGGGGCCAGCGGCAGTATCCAGCTTGTAGCGTGTATTGTCCAATATCGAGTATAGAGTTTGCACTGTCGCGTCGGTGCGGTCGGCTTCGGTAACATTTCTCCCTGTCCCAAAAACAACCATCATGCCACCGACGGTAACATTAGGCCTGAGGTTGGGGGCTGCGGTAATAGGCTGCCGATTTGCAGTATTCGCCTTTTCCACCGCCGTGTAGAAGGGGGTGCATGCGGTACATCCTGCCGAGGAAAATGCTACTTTCCAGTTGGTCGCATCTGCGTTAGAGACATCAAATTTCCAAATGTTGCCGCGTAAATCTCCCGCATAGATCATATCCACGGTGCCATCACCATTCACATCCAGCAAACGCGGCGTAGAAAGCCCATTTGCCGAAGATTCCGTTCCTGTGCTCGCAGCATTGATCTTTTTGATGGATTTGTCTCCATCAAGGTACTGAATTAAAAGAACAGGGTCTTCGCTTCCACTATTGTATCCATTGCCCAAAACAACAGCCCAACGACCATTGTTCATGCGCGTAATCTGGGTAGCAATCTGTGAGTTGTTCTCTGAAGTAACAGGGTCTCCAAAAATATAACCAATATCAGTGTCCGCTCCATCGGTCTTGTCCATCACGACGAGTGAAGACGCGTTGGCCGCCGAAAAGTTGGAAGTTTCTGTCCCTGCCGTATATCCAGGGCGGGTGACATCAAGAACATAGTAACCCTTACCGCCCGCACCTAATGTGCCAACCAGCATCGTTTTCCACGATGGAAGCGCACTGGTTCCTGTGTTGACATCGCCTGTAAAGGGGGATCCGTCAACAAAGTAACGGTGACTGTAATCCTGTTTGGAAAGCTGCGAAAGATTCTTTATGACCCCTTGAGGAACATATGCAATCTTCTCCGTTCCATCTGCAGCTGAAAAGCCATGCAGCATGCCATCGTTACCTCCCACATAAAGCATGGGCATACGGTAGCGCTGGGCATTTGCAAAAGCACGATATCCATTCGCCGCCAAGCCATTATTTGGTGGGCCTATGTACCACAGCGTGGAGTTGGCAATGTCTCCCTGCCGGGACCTACGAACTCGAAACGGCTCGGTAACGGTTGTCCCTTCTTTGGCTCTGTCGCCTCGGACATAATTCAGTCGATCCTCTCCGAGTGCATCAGTTACTGAATCAACAGTATTCAATAGAGTTTTTTGAGCTGTACTTATGTTCGCCCATGTAAATGTAGTACCAGCCGTTGTATCGTCGTTGTAAGTAAGAACTAGCCTAGAGGATATGTCGGATGCTGACAACTCATCCAGCTTATCTCCCGTGGTTTTTCCTCTCACGGGTAAAGTTGAAGTCAGGCCCCAAGTGGTATTATCGGAAAGCGCCCCTGTTGCAACGGCAACTGTTTTTGATCCAATCCCACCGATCCAGCCATCTGCTTCATAGGTGGAGAAAAAAGCCGTGGTTCCTTGGTTGCTAATGGAGCTGGAAGCGCTGGAGAATCCAGTTATCGGCCTGGTGGAGTCCGCGATAATTGTACCCACAATATCTTTAAAGGCATTAACCAGATCTTGAGAAGTCTGTGCTGGATAGAACTTACCCCGGCTATTAATGGCGGTATGCCAGAGTTCCTCTTGCCGACCTGTTTCATTGGTAGTCAGTGGGTCTCGCCAGAGCCGTGTACCAACAATAGCGCGTGAAAAATCCCCTCCATACATGCCCTGTGCAACGTTGAACATGGGATTGGTGCCAATGTTGGGCCATGCTGCCGCACCGTTATACCCAATCGTATAGGTCACCATGTGCTGCCAATTGGCAGGATTGTTTTTGGGGTTCCAGTACTGTGGGATGGTGACCGTGGTGGCTCCATCTGCAAACGTTTCAGAGCCTGATTTTTTGATGAGTGGAACGACTTGATTGTTGATTCCAGTTTGGAGGTCGCTTCTCCAATAATAGAATGCCATATCGGATAATGTGGATACGGCATTTGTACCCCAAGCGTCTCTATATATGCGGGTCTCGGGTGCAGTTGTGTCGTAGGATGTCCCGTCAGGCAATGTATGATTGGTTCCATCGTCATTATTAATGGTATTGGCTGGATTGTTGTTCCAACCACCATCAGTCATCAAAATGTTGTACGAGCGACGGCAAGCATGGACAGGAGCTTCAGTGGTACCAGGGTCGAAGTTGTATGGATTGTTAATTCCGGTAGTTTTTAGATATTCACCGGCGACTCCTTGCATGCGGTGAGTCGGGGTGTTTCCGCCTGCAACCAATGTATCCACCCATTTGATGAAATTTCCGCGATGGCTATTGTCAGTGGGGTCATCGAGGCCTCGCAGGACTTTCATTGAGTTTTTACTATTGCAACTCACATCGGTGCTGGGGATGGTATTGCAGCCCCAAAGCGCCTGATAGGCAAGTCGTATGGAGTCATCCGGCACATTGACTGGTCTGAAAGTCTCTTTCAGTGCATTTTTTAGCGCGGTAATACCTGTCACGCCCATACTGCCAGAGTTATCAACTGACACAATGATATTTGGCGCAGGCTCTCTGCTTGCAGACCCTGCTGGATACTGGACGAGGCTCAGGAAGTCGCCCGCAAAAACCATTTGGGGGAGGCCTATAGCGCCAATTATCAGCGCAATGGCAGTCTTCCGAAAGTTATGATGCTTTTTCATATGATTTCCTGGATGTTGCCGTTGATTTATTTCGCTTCGCCAGATATGGAAGGGAAGGCGACAATGTTTTGCAAAACAACCTGTGTACTCGGTTTAAGGCCGCGAGCAATGGCTGTAATGCGATAAAATATTTTTGCATTAACTACCTCAGGTTCTGCTCCGGCTAATATTCCTGGCCCTGTTTCTTTGGGTTCGTACTTTATGACTTCCACCCAATACCAAGCCCCTCTGCCTGCCGTGGTGTCTGCTAAAATGGAGTTGCTGGAAGCCCCTGCACTTGCGCCTGTGTATTGGCCGTATCTAGCACCAATGTTAGTTGTGATCATGCCGCTCATGGCGGTGGAGTCATTCCAAAAATCCTGCGCACCAGTTCGAAATTGACAAATGCCGTTGAAGCATTTTGTGGTCTGAGCGTCAAGTGTATAGGTCAGTGCGTCCAGTTCGTCATGAGCGGTAGGGTAAAAAGTCGAGCTAACAGCTGCTCGTTGATTGGTGCCTGCTTCTGTACCTTGGCGAATATCTATCTCGGCATCTTGTAGCATGACTTGAGCCGCCTCAAACGCTCTTTGATAATCTGTATCGTTTCCTACGATGAGTTCATTAAAAAGGGCTGTTCTTGAAGCCCAAAGGGCCAGCAGCATTGACATTAGTACTAGTACGATGACAATGAAAAGCGAGATGCCTTGCTGATTTTTGTGTCTTTTCATGGCTGACTCACGAAATGGCTTTGGGCCAGGCATGGTTACGAATGTGAAATACATTTTTAAAAACCATTCGTAATTTATTCCCTCGAGTAGCAGTTGTCCCATCGCATTTTGTATAGGTTGCGCCGACTGTATCTATAAATTGCTCGCCCTCCAGTTCAAGGCACACTTCAATTCCATATACCTCGGGCCAGTCCGTGGGGCCCAGATCGACCGCAGATGCATAACGAAATTGTGGCTGGCTATCTGCTACGTTCAACTTCTGTTGTAGATACCGAATTTTAAGATCCACCAAATTACTAATAATCGGTTGAACATTGCCAATACTGTTTGAGCACTCAAGGTCGGTGCCGTTTTTTCGAAGTTCACTAAACATGATCGGAGCTGATGCAACCCCTGAATTGCTTCCTAAACAGTCACTTGTGAGGTATCCCTCTACTGGCGTGGAAGAGGGGGGAGGTGGATAAACAGACTCGCTCGCGTTGACATATCGCAACGAGATCATGTATTGACTAGCTGTCGGTGCGTCCAATCCTGCGATCGGTGGAAGGCCAGTTAGTGAGAGGGCGGCTGGTTGAACAAATGTCGCTGCATCACGGGGGTCCGCCGCCGTATTGAGTGGCCTTCCTCCAGCTTGTCGTAGTTGCTGTCCAATGACTCTAAAGGCATAGGATGCTTGTTGTTGCAGAATTGTAGTATCGCTAACCGTCGTGGTTACCCCTCGCGATACCATAATGGCCCCCAAGCCAACAGTGATTGTTAGCAGACCAATTGTTAGCCCAACCAGTAATTCTATAAGTGTAGCTCCACGTTCTCTGCTTTCCAGAGGTGGGTGGATATATGAATGGAGGGCGCTACGAGCTGTCGATTTTTTGTGCGTCATGGTTTTTATTCAAATTTCAGAACAAAAGACCAGTGGTCCGCTGGGTATGCACCGTTGGGTGAGATTGATATATTGCAAGTGGCATATTTTTCCCGCAGGGCAGGTTACAGAACCAGAAGTTGAAGTGCCAGTAACGGAAAAAATAGCCTTGTATGCAGAGGTATCTGCCACAGAATCACCCTCGCGGGCACGTTCGTTTTCTCGCCAGGCCAGCATCACTCCCAGCTGCCTAGCGTCACTCCCAGAAACAAAAACAGTTGCATCGCCGAGGGGTAAATTCGCCCTCACGCCGCGCAGCCAGCGATCTACGTCGTAGGTAGCTAACTGGGCTGCTGTGCAGCTTGTGGCGGGAAATCCTGAGTTAATGGCGCAGGCCGGGGGGGCGCTCAGCGTGGCTGACCAAGCAACCGCGTAGCTGGCAGCGTTCCCAATTGCGTTTGGGTTAGCTCTAACCCGCTCGCTAAGGTCTTCAATCAACTTAACGGCCTGCGCGCGCCTGACGCCGGTTTGAGTGTCAGTCAGCGTTCGCATCTGAATACCAACTACGCCTAGTAGTCCAAGCGACATCACCACGATCGCCACCAATGATTCGAGGAGCGTAATCCCCTTTTGAGAGGCCTTGGGGCTGCGGAAGGATTCATAAACTAGCATGTCACGCTTTCTTTCACTGTGCGAATTCGTCCTCCTGCCGATACGCAAATCGCGGTAGCTGCAGGAGATGCGGCTCCAGTCGGGCGTGGCGTGATGGCGAAACTGGCTGCGCCGAAGCTGTTGGCTTGCCCCCATCGATTCACTTGAAAGGACGCTGCGCCACCGGTAGCAAGGTTCATGACATCTACATTTGTTGGTGCTTGGAAAGTTTGCAGGACTTCCTCCCCGGCATCTAGGTTTCCGTCGCCATCTGCATCAACAAAGATAATCCAGCCGCAACTCCATGATTGGCTGGTAGACGCGAATGTGCACCCGTCAGTACCATTAGCAATTTTGCGTACGCTAACTCTACCGCCTCGCTTTATGGCCTCTGAGCGTGCCGCATAGAGTGTGCTTGTCATGTTATTTACGGCTTGATTCGTACGCCAGCGCTCAATCATCGGACCAAAGCTTGGGCCTGCCAAGGCGGTAAGAACGGCCAAGATTGTGATGACAATCAGCAGCTCAATGGCGGTGAAGCCTAGAGCGTGCCGCGACGTTTGGGCGAGTCGCCTTGCTGAATCGGGGTGGGGTACGCGCATGCTTCGCATCATATTTCTCTGCAGTCCGCCCAGAGGGCCGGGGTGGATGGGTGGCTTCTAAGGAGTGATGAGTGGTGCTTGCTACCGGGTATAGCCGAGGCACGCGCCCGCATTGTTGCGACCTCGACACTCGCGTTTTAATCGACGGTCTCTCTCGGTGCTTGACTCTTCGGAACTGCTCTGTGGCTCCTTGGCGCGAGGCTGTTTTTTTGGTGAGGCACTGGCGCTTTGTGCTGTGCTTGGATCCTTTTTTGCGTGGGTTTTTAAGTGAGCTACATTTGGAGTGCCGAGAGTTATTGTGAAAATGAGGGTGTAAATCAAAGGAAAATTTATTGATCGCATTTTTGGTGGATAAAATTTACAAACTTTGATGATGCGAATTGGTTTTTTGTGATTGTGGTTGATTTTTGATGGGTTGATTTATTTTTAAAATTTAATCTCGTTTATGCCTCAATCGGGGTGATGCGTGATTGAATTCTGACTTTTGGGACGAGCCTGGGCTTCAGGGTTTGTCTCTATTGGCGTGATCTCAAAATTATCAAGCCCCTCCGTTTCTTTGTCGCCTTTAATTTGCTCGGTTTCACCAAATTTTGAAAGATCCCTAGTCCGTGAGGTAGGTGCGGGCGTGGGGGCTGGGGTGATAAGGTGCCAAGTTTTGTTAAAAAGATGAGACCCCGCCGAGACGGTTTGGTGAGCTAGGGCCACCTTGGGGCGCCCTTCTTTCCTCCTCATGAAAGCCTGCTGGCGGCCCTCTCAAAAAGCTTCGCAAATTGAGTCCTGCCAGATCGTGCTGAATTCTGGCGGGCTGTCAGGAGGCTGGCGCATGAATTCAGGTAATTTGGGTGTGTGGATGCCCTTGCTGTCCAGACTCCCAGCTTCCTGGATTTGGCGGAGTCGAAAGAGGCCTGATCTTGATACGCGGTTTCGAGAGCTTTCTGGAGGTGGATCGGCGGCTTGGGTAGGTGGTCGCGCCCGCGTTCTGCCCCCCCCCATGCTTCAAGACGTTTACGCTGCATGCCTGGCTTGCAATGATTGCGTGCAGATGATGCGCGGGTATGGGGGAATTGCGCATTTAGGTCAAATCTGCGGGGCCGTGGCGCCGATTTTGGGATCCCTTCTGGCGCGGGTGTGGTAGCTGCTGGGGGCGTATCGTATTCTTTTGTTGCGTAGCAAAGCGGTGCGGCCCTTTCGATGCGGTCAGTCAGCTGCCGGTGACGGGTTAAGTTCTTGGCCAAGGCAACGAGCTTGGCCTTGCAGGCGGGCTTGTTGTGCTGGGATGTGTGTTCAGCAGCCCAAGCAGCTCGCCTTGGGGGGCGCGGGTAGACCAAACCTGTCTCGGGGTATAATCCAAAAGTTTTGCATGGTGCAAGACGCACGCCAGCGGCCGTTCCAGCTGCTGGCGCAAGTAAAACCATGGCCTGCTTTTGCGGTGGGTCACTATCAAGGAAAAACATGATCGCATCCTCCATCAAGGCCGAAGTCGTCAAGGCGAACGCCCGCGCTGCCAATGACACTGGCAGCCCAGAAGTGCAAGTGGCCCTGCTGACCGCCCGCATCAACGAACTGACCCCCCACTTCAAGACGCACGCCAAGGACCACCACGGTCGCCGCGGCCTGCTGCGCATGGTGAGCCGTCGTCGCAAGCTGCTGGACTATCTGAAGGCCAAGGACGCTGACCGTTACACCGCGCTGATCGCCAAGTTGGGTCTGCGCAAGTAATTTTCATTGCATGCGAAAACGCCTGGGTTAGTCCGCTAGCTCAGGCGTTTTTTACTTCGGAGCCGCAAAACAGAGCGAAGCTGTGTCATTCCAATGAAGTTGCCGCCACGCGTTGGTGGGCAGCTTCCCTGGAATGGCATCGTGTTCTGAATTGCCCTCCGCGACAATCTGGTAGCGCGCTACCAGCTATCAAAACAGGAGCTGAACATGAGCATTTTCAACAAAGTCACCAAGTCCTTCCAGTGGGGCGACAAAACCGTTGTCATGGAAACGGGTGAGATCGCCCGCCAAGCCTCCGGCGCCGTGCTGGTCAACATCGATGACACCGTGGTGCTGGCCACCGTGGTGGGTTCCAAGATTGCCAAGGCCGGGCAGGACTTCTTCCCGCTGACCGTGGACTACATTGAGAAGACCTATGCCGCCGGCAAGATTCCCGGCAGCTTTTTCAAGCGCGAAGCCAAGCCCAGCGAACTCGAAACCCTGACCAGCCGCCTGATCGACCGCCCGATCCGCCCGCTGTTCCCCGAAGGTTTCTACAACGATGTGCATGTGGTCATCCACACCATCTCGCTGAACCCCGAAGTGGACGCAGACATTGCTGCAATGATTGCGGTGAGCGCCGCACTGTCGATCTCCGGTATTCCGTTCAATGGCCCCATTGGCGCAGCGCGCGTGGGCTACATCAACGGTGAATACGTGCTGAACCCCGGCCAGACCCTGCGCAAGAACTCGCAGATGGACCTGGTCGTCGCGGGCACCGAGGCCGCCGTGCTGATGGTGGAATCCGAAGCGCAGCAACTGCCGGAAGATGTGATGCTGGGTGCCGTGGTGTTTGGCCACGAGCAGGGCAAGGTCGCCATCAACGCCATCCATGAGCTGGTGCGCGACGCTGGCAAGCCCGTGTGGGACTGGCAAGCACCTGCCAAGGACGAGCCCTTTATCGCCAAGGTGGCGGGCCTGGCCGAAGAAAAGCTGCGCGCTGCCTACCAGATTCGCAGCAAGCAGGCCCGCACGCACGCCCTGCGTGAAGCTACCGCGTCCGTGTTCGCGTCGCTCAAGGCCGAAGGCGTGGAGTTCGATTCCGTGAAGGTCGAAGGCCTGCTGTTCGAAATCGAAGCCAAGATCGTGCGCAGCCAGATCCTGGCGGGCGAGCCCCGTATCGACGGCCGCGACACGCGCACCGTGCGCCCCATCGAAATCCGCAACTCCGTGCTGCCCCGCACGCACGGCTCAGCACTGTTCACGCGCGGTGAAACCCAGGCGCTGGTGATTTCCACGCTGGGCACCGAGCGCGATGCGCAGCGCATCGACGCGCTGGCCGGCGAGTTCGAAGACCGCTTCATGTTCCACTACAACATGCCTCCCTTTGCCACCGGCGAAGTGGGCCGCATGGGCTCCACCAAGCGCCGTGAAATCGGCCACGGCCGCCTGGCCAAGCGCGCCCTCGTGGCCGTGTTGCCCACCAAGGAAGAATTCCCCTACACCATCCGCGTGGTGTCGGAGATCACCGA
>CAYXSL010000029.1:0-33166 GCA_964466605.1 uncultured Verminephrobacter sp. | reverse complement strand
AAATCAACAACTTACAACACGCAAGCCATCACGCTCGGTGGTGGTTGTTTTTGGTGCACCGAAGCCGTGTTTGACCGCGTGCGCGGCGTCACGGACGTGGAAAGCGGCTACACCAACGGCCACACGCTGAACCCCAGCTACGAACAGATTTGCCAGGGCGACACCGGCCACGCCGAGGTGGTGCGCCTGACATTCGATGCCGACGAGATCAGCCTGGAAGACATCCTGGAAATCTTCTTCCACACCCACGACCCGACCACCCTTAACCGCCAGGGCAACGACGTGGGCACGCAGTACCGCAGCGGCATCTATTACGAAGACCCTGCGCATGGCGACATTGCCAACAACATGGTCCGCCAGATGTCGCAAGACAAGCTGTTTGGCGCGCCCATCACCACCGAGGTGAAGCCGCTCGCCAACTACAGCGCGGCAGAGGCCTACCACCAGGACTACTTTGCCAAGCACCCGAACGCCGGGTACTGCGCGTTTGTGGTGGGGCCGAAGGTGGAGAAGTTCAGGAAGACGTTTGCGCGGTACTTGAAGGGCTGAGCTGCCGTCTGGAGCTGCCGCCTGGCACTGCGTTTGGCGACTTTGGGCTGCGAGGGCCGTAGCCCAAGACCGATCAGCTCATCTAGAAAAGCGTTTGCTTGGCTACCCCTTGCCTCTCCAGTATTTCCAACAATTCCTCCCACCTTGATGAGGCAGGCGAGAGCCTCTGGCCGGGCACATAGGCATGGAGGTTGTTGGACAACTCGATTTCAACGAACCGCTTGCCCTGGCGGTAAGAACGAACGGAAGCCCAGGGCGCAAACGATTCGATTCCCGAATCGAGTTCGCGCAGCCCTTCATCGGAAACCTCCAGCCGGATGGTCCGCGGCGGATGGCTGCGAAACGATGAGCGCATCCCGAACAATGCTTTGCGCAGAAGGCCGAACTGAGCGAAAAACGATGGGATTCTCCAGGCGAGGACAGCCAAGACCACGATCAGAATCGGCCAAAGTTGGTAGCGGAGTGAAACCAGCGCGGCATACACAAGGGCCGCCGCGATGACCCATTCCTTCGCCTGGTGTTTACGGCCCTGGACTGCGATGTGGTGCAGTCCACGGCCAAATCGAAACTGCTGGCTATGGAATCGCCAGTCCTGGACATATTCGTAGAGAAGCGGAAGTTTCATATGTGCAGAAACAAGGGAAGGGCATGTCGGCGGGCGAGCAGCTGGCCCGACCCGGGTCCAGACCGCGGATCTCCACTGTAACGATCAGTGGTGGCGGACGGACTGCCGGTGGGGAGCTTCCATCCTCCTCGGACACGGATATACCAAGGTCTGGCGGTGCGAAGGCATAATGCAACCCGATTGCGTTACAAGCCTCGTCCGCCCACCGCGCCTCGCCATGCACCCCCACTCTGCGTCCTCCTCCCCCCGCCACCTGCCCTGGTCGCTCCCTTCCGGCATGCGCGCCACCCGTGCCACCCGGGCGCTGGGGGCGCTGTATGAGGCGCGGCCCGACGCGGCGCTGTCCGAACCCGAAGTCGAGGCCGCCCTCGCCAGCGCGGGCGCTGCCGTCAACAAAGTCACCGTCTACCGCATGCTCGACCGCTTTGCCGCCGCCGGCTTGCTGCACAAGCAGGTGGACGCGGCCCGCGTCACCCGTTATGCAAGGGCGCCGCAGGGTGAAGAGGGCGCCGCGCCCCGTTTTGAATGCGACGACTGCCACCGCCAGTTCCGCTTGCCTTCAGGCTCGGCCAAGGTGCAGAGCGCCCTCAAGCAGGTGCTGCAGGCACTGGCCACGGCGGGGCATGAGAGCCTGGCGGTGGACATTGCCGTGCACGGGCGCTGTGCGGAATGCGCCCATCCCACCGAGGGCGCCGCCGCATGATCCGCACCCGGGGGCTTTCCTACACCTACGCCACGGGCGGCGCAGCGCCGCTGCGGTTTCCGGATGTGGACCTGCGCCAGGGCGGCACGTTGCTGCTGCGCGGGCGCTCGGGCACGGGCAAATCGACCTGGCTGGCGCTGATGGCGGGGCTGCGCGGTGCCAGCGGGGGCGATCTGTTTGTGGCGGGCACCCAGCTGGGCACACAACGCGGGGCCGAGATCGATGCCTGGCGCGCCCGCACCATCGGTTTTCTGCCGCAGAAGCTCTACCTCAGCAGCGCGCTCACCGTGGCCGACAACCTGGCGCTGGCCTACTTTGCGGCCGGGCTGCCCCGCGACGATGCGGCCATCACCCGCGCCCTGGCGCAGGTGGGCGTGGCCGAGTGGGCCGCGCGCAAGCCGCACCAGCTCTCGGGTGGGCAGGCGCAGCGCGTGGCGCTGGCGCGGGCCGTGCTGCTGGCGCCGCAGGTGCTGCTGGCCGACGAGCCCACGGCCAGCCTGGACGACGAGGCCGCGGCCGACGCGCTGGCGCTGCTGCAGCGCAGCGCCGCCGCCTGCGATGCCAGCCTGATCATTGCCACGCACGACCAGCGCGTGGTGTTGGCCCTGGCCGGTGCACAGACGCTGGATTTGAATGAAATAGCGGCCCACCGCGCAACAGACGGGCGCGAGCAGCTATGAAAAACATAGTAAAACTGGCCCGCCTGTCCTGGCGCTACCTGTGGTCCCGCCCGCTGGCGGCGGTGCTCAACCTGCTGGTGCTCACGCTCGGCCTGGCCGCCATCACCCTGGTGCTGCTGGTGGCCACGCAGCTCGACAAGGCGTTCGAGCGTGACCTCACGGGCATCGATCTGGTGGTGGGCGCCAAGGGCAGCCCGCTGCAGCTGATCCTGGCGGGCGTGTTCCACATCGACGTGCCCACGGGCAACATCCCGCTGCAAGAAGTGCAGGCGCTGCAGAAGAACCCGCTGGTGGCCCAGGTCATCCCGCTGAGCCTGGGCGACAGCTACCAGGGCTTTCGCATCGTTGGCACCACGCCCGACTATGTGGCGCACTACGAGGCCACGCTGGCCGAGGGCGCGCTGTGGCAGCAGCCCATGGATGCGGTGCTGGGCGCCAGCGTGGCGCGCGGCATTGTCAAAAGCAGCCATGCCGGCGCGCCGCTGGTGGGCGCCACCTTTGTCGGCAGCCACGGGCTGGGTGGGGGAGGGCACGCCCACGGCGACCACCCCTATCGGGTCAGCGGCGTGCTCGCGCCCTGCGGCTGCGTGCTCGACCGACTCATCCTCACCAGCACCGAATCGGTCTGGATGGTGCACGAGACCGCCACGGCCAACGATGCGGAAGACCTGGAAATCATGAAGCAGGAGCGCGAAGTGACCGTGGCCCTGGTGCGCTACCGCACGCCCATGGCCGCCGTCACGCTGCCGCGCCAGGTCAACGGCGGCACGTCGATGCAGGCGGCCGCGCCCGCCATCGAGGTCACGCGCCTTTTGCGCCTGCTGGGCGTGGGGGCCGATGTACTGCGCGCCTTTGGCGGTGTGCTGCTGGCCGTGGCTGCGCTCAGCGTGTTCATTGCGTTGTGGAACGCTGTGCGTGAGCGCCGCGCCGACCTGGCCATGCTACGCATGCTGGGCGCCCCCCCAGGCCGCGTGGCCGGGCTGGTGCTGTGGGAGGCGCTGTGGCTGGCCGCGCTGGCGTCTGCCCTGGGCCTGCTGCTGGGCCATGCCCTGGCGCATGGCCTGGGCTGGGCGCTGCAGGCGCAAGGGCTGCTGCCCGTCACCGGCCTCGTCTGGCTGCCGGCCGAGGCGGGTGTGCCGCTGCTGGCCGCCGGTGTGGCGGCGCTGGCGGCGTTGCTGCCCGCCATGCAGGCCTACCGCACCGACGTGGCCGACCTGTTGAGTCAGCCCTGACACACCCACTGAGTTCCCACCGCCCTCAACCCTCTACCAACTCAACCTGAAAGTCCCTCCATGAAGAAGCTGCTCATCTCCCTCGCCCTGGCCCCCTGGCTGCTGGCAGGTGCGCTGGCCCACGCCCAGTCTCACAACGACAAGGACACCAAGGAGGACATCGCCCGCCACCGCGCCATGGCCGCCGCGCACGAGGCTGCCGCCAAATGCCTGGAGTCCGGCAAGGGCCATGACCAGTGCCAAAAAGACCTGCAGGCCGCCTGCAAGAACCTGGCTATCGGAAAATACTGCGGCATGAAGCACGCGCACTGAACTGCGGCGCACGGCTCTCTTCCTCCCGTTCGACCCCACCCACAGGTTCTCCCGCCATGGCCACCCACCAGCCCTTCCGCCTGACCACTGCCTTGTGGCAGCCCGCCGCCGCCCGCGCACCGGCCGCACGCCAGTGGGCCGCAGCGGCCGCCTTGCTGTGCTGCGCCGGGGCTGTGCTGGCCCAGGCGTCTGGCCAGCCCCCGGCCACCAAGCCCGAGCCGGGCGCGTTCGAGCGGGCCACGGGCAAAACAGCTGCAGCGCCTGCGGCGGCGGGCGGGGCGGGCGCGGCCCCCGTGCTCTCATCCCCTGTGCCCGCCGGGGCTGCCGCAGGCATTCCATCCGGCACCGGGGCGGGATACCACAACCCCAACAGTCCCATCGCACCGCTGCCCCAGCGCAATGACGTGATCCCCTGGTCGGTGCTGACCGACCTGACCCGCAAGACCACCAAGGACGGCATCGTGCCCGTGTTCAACGAGGCACAGAAGGGCATGGACAAGACGGTGCAGCGCATCCAGGGTTTCATGATGCCGCTGGACGCCAAGGCCACGCAGACGCATTTTTTGCTTACCTCCGTGCCCCTGACCTGCTCGTTCTGCCTGCCCGGCGGGCCCGAGAGCATGGTCGAGGTCAAGGCCAAGACCCCCGTGCGCTATTCGATGGAGCCCGTGGTGGTCGAGGGCCGCTTTACCGTGCTCACCAACGACCAGTACGGCCTGTACTACCGCGTGGTGGATGCCGTGCAGGTGAAATGACCGGGGCCCTTGACCCGACCCGCCGCTGACACGCCCATGACGCGCCACCGCTTCGGCCCACTCCAGCCTCGGCTGCCTGCCTTGCCGCGCGGCGCAGGGCAGGGCGCGCCTGCGCGCTGGTGGGCGCACCTGGCCCTGGTGTGGCTGGTGCTGGCGCTGGTCGCAACCCCCACGCTGGGGCGGCTGCACCAGGTGGTGCACGGTGGTGCGCTGGACCGCTTGCATACCCATGCCCGCGCCGGGCTGACCCAGGGCGCGCCGCAGGCATTTGCCCAGGCCGATGCACCCGGCACTGCGGCCATCTCGGCAACCTCGGGCGAACACGCACACGGCGGGCTGCTTGCACAGCTGGTTCAGCTTGTGGCGGGCCATGGCCCCACCGACTGTTTGCTGCTCGACCAGCTCGCGCTGGGCGACGCATTGCACAGCGCCCCCCTGGCGCTGCCCGAGGCCGCCCCCGCGCAGGCGCAGCCTTATCGCCCTGCCGGGCGCACCACGCTCCCGCACACCGCGCTCTTCCTGGCGCGGGGCCCGCCAGCGGCCTGAGACTCCTCACACGGCCCCTCCTGGCACCGCAGCTCCCCAGCCGTCCTGGGCCGGGGCCATACCGGGCGCCAGCGCCTTTGGGCACCTTTTGCTCCCAATTTCATAGCTTAAAGCGCAATACAGACGCGCGCAGAAGGCTATTTTTATTCATATTTTCATGCCCAAACGGCGTGAAGCTGCCTGCCCGCACACGCCCGGCCCGCCGGTGTTGCGCAGCGCATGCCCCTTGCAAGCCATCACCATGACCTCTATCTCCTTCGCCCACTCCGCAATGCCTCAGCACCGCCGTCCCACCACCCTGCACCCCGTGGCCTTGGCCGCCATGCTGGCGCTGTCGGGCGCTGGCTCCATCGCCCAGGCGCAGACCCCGACCCCCGCGGCTGCCGAAGCCACGCCCAGCCTGCCGCCCGTCACCGTCTCGGCCAGCGGCCTGCAGTTGGGCGCCAGCGACATGACCACGCCCGCCACCGTGCTCGAAGGCGACGAACTCGTGCGCCGCCGCGAGGCCACGCTGGGCGAGACGCTCAACAGCGAACCCGGCATCACCAGCAGCCACTTTGGCGCGGGGGCCAGCCGTCCCATCATCCGCGGCATGGACGGCCCACGCGTCAAGGTGCTGAGCGACGGCGCCGAGCTGCACGACGCCTCCACCATCAGCCCCGACCACGCCGTGGTGTCCGAGCCCATGCTGGCCACCCAGATCGAAGTGCTGCGCGGCCCCTCCGCGCTGATCTACGGCAACGGCGCCGTGGGCGGCGTGGTCAATGTGCTCGACGGCAAAGTGCCCACCGCCGTCCCGGCCAAGGGGCTGGAGGGCAGTGCCGAGCTGCGCGCCAACACCGGCGCACGCGAAGCGGCAGGGGCCTTCTCGCTCACGGGTGGCACCGGCAACCTGGCCGTGCATGTGGAAGGCGTGGCGCGCGATGCGGGCGACTACCGCGTGGGCAAAGGCTGGGCACCCGAGGGCGAAGCCACGCGCAAGGTGCTGGGCAGCTTCAACCGCACCAACACCGGCAGCGTGGGCCTGTCGTGGGTGGGTGAACGGGGCTACCTGGGCGCGGCCTACACCCGCCAGGCCGCCAAATACGGTCTGCCGGGCCACAACCACAGCTTTGAGGGTTGCCACACCCACGGCAACCAGCTGCACTGCGGCGCCCACGAAGGCGAGGGCGAAGACGGCCATGACCACGATCACGGCCATGGCCATGGCGAAGTGCCCGTGGTCGATCTGCGCAGCGAACGCTTCGACATCCGGGGCGAGCTGCGCAACCCCTTTGCGGGCTTCTCGGCCCTGCGCCTGCGCGCCGGCGTGACGGACTACGTACACGACGAAGTCGAAGGCGGCGCCATCGCCACCACGTTCAAGAACAAGGCCTATGACACCCGCATCGAACTGCAGCACGAGCCCATCGCGGGCTTCAAGGGCGTGATCGGCCTGCAGACCTCGCAACGCAAGTTCAGCGCCGAGGGCGAAGAAGCCTACGTGCAGCCCACCGTCACCCGCCGCACCGGCCTGTTTGCGCTGGAGGAATACCGCCTGGGCGACTGGCGCTTTGAAGCCGCCCTGCGCCACGACCGCCAGACCGCCCGCGCCGAAACCAGCGGCATCGAACGCAGCCACAACGGCACGTCCGCGTCGCTGGGCGCGGTCTGGAAGTTCACCCCCGGCTACCAGGTGGGGGCATCGTTCACGCGTGCCAGCCGCGCCCCTTCGGCCGAAGAGCTGTACGCGCGCGGCCTGCACATGGCCACCAGCACCTATGAGCGCGGCGACGCCAGCCTGCGCTCCGAAACCTCGCAGAACTTCGACCTCAGCCTGAAAAAAACCGCGGGCGACACCACCTTTGGCGTGAGCGTGTTCCGCAACAGCATCAACAACTACATCTACGGCCGCACGCTTGATGCGCTGGACGGCCTGCAACTGCTGCAATACAGCCA
Source organism: uncultured Verminephrobacter sp. (assembly GCA_964466605.1). Lineage (GTDB taxonomy): Bacteria > Pseudomonadota > Gammaproteobacteria > Burkholderiales > Burkholderiaceae_C > Acidovorax. Next base: position 25,826 of record CAYXSL010000029.1, on the reverse strand, counting down.
GGCCGACGCCACCTTCACCGGCATCGAAGGCCAGGTGCGCCAGCGCCTCACGCGCAACCTGGGCGTCACCCTGTTCGGCGACACCGTGCGCGCCAAGATCGACGGCGCGGGCAACCTGCCGCGCATCCCCGCCAGCCGCGTGGGCCTGCGGTTCGATGCGAACTGGAACGCCTGGGAAGGCCAGGTGGAATGGGTGCAGGTGGCCCGCCAAAGCCGCATTGCCGCCTTCGAAACCGCAACCCCCGGCTACGGCATGCTGAATGTGGGCCTGGCCTACAACGGCCAGTTCAGTAGCGGCACGCCCTGGCAGGTGTACCTGAAGGGCACCAACCTGACGGACCGCCTGGCGTATGCCCACACCTCGTTCATCAAGAATGCGGCGCCGCTGATGGGGCGAAATATCACCGTGGGGGTGAAGGTGGCGTTCTGAAGGGTGATGCCGTCGTGATGTGAGCGAGCCAGCGGCCGGGGGGCGTTGCTGGCTCGCGCAGCCCACTGCCCACATCAATCCCCAGAAACCACCGAATCCAAGCGGGGCCTGGATGCATGCCATACTAGGTTTTGCTTGGTTGATTTTCAAACCGTCAAGGCATGGGATCGGCAGCAGCAGGCCGCCCAAAAGCCGGGTGGCGCAACACGCGAAGGACTTGTTCAGCGCTGCCCTGTATGTATCTACCCCATTTTGCGATAGCCCTGCATGTCCACCACGCCCACGCCGTCCGCGAACCTGCTGCAACTGCTACCCGAGGCGGTGGTGCAGACCGATGCGCTGTGGAAAATCACCTATCTGAATCCTGCATGGCACAAGCTCACCGGCCATTCGGTGGCGTCGGCGCTCGGCAGGCCTTTGCTGGAGTTCGTGCATCCCGACGACATCGGCACCATGCGCGCGGGCATGCCGGTGTTTCGCTTGCGCTTTGCCGACGCGGACTATCGCTGGGTGCGCCTGCAGCTCCACCCGGAGACGGATGCGGCGGAGCGGGTGATCAGCCGCCAGGGTGTCCTGATCGAGATCACCGAGGTCACCGAGCAGGTGCTGGTGGAAATTCGCCAGCGCTTTCTGCGCCTGCTCGAAACCATTGACGGCGTGGTGTGGGAGGCTGAAATCGGGGTGGGCAATACCTTTCTGAGCCCGCAGGTCGAGCGCTTGTTCGGCTACTCCGTCGAGGAGTGGCGGGCCGACCCGGGCTTCTGGCGGGCGCATGTGCACCCCGATGATCTGGAACAGGCCCTGCTGATTGACGATGCCGCCTACAACGCCACGCACAGCCATGCCTACGAGATGAGCTACAGGCTGATTGCCAAGTCGGGCAAGGTCGTGTGGGTGCGCGATCTGTGCCGGGCCGTGGTCGAGCCGGGGCGGCCGAACCGCATGATCGGCCTGATGATCGATGTGACCCAGCAGAAGAACACCGAACTCGAGTTGTTGCGCTCCGAAAACCGCTATTCGCTGGCGACCCGCGGGTCCAATGACGGCATCTGGGATTGGGACTTGCGAACCGACGCCCTGCACGTGTCCGGGCGCTTTCTCCAGATCGTCGGGCTGGATAGCCGCGATCATGTGCATGACGGAGGCTGGCGCTTTCTGGAGCAACTCATCGATCCCGAGGATCGCGGGCGCGTGCAGGACGCCTACCGCAGGCATCTTGCGGGAAACAGCCCGAACTTTTCGGTGGATTTCCGTGCCTTCCACGGGGCTGGGCGGCTGGTGTGGGTCAATTGGCGCGGGCTCGCCGAGTTCGAAGACGGAGTTCCCGTCCGCATGGCGGGGTCGCTCAGCGATCTGGCCGAGCGGGGCAGCTCCTACGATGCGCTGACCAACTTGCCCGGCCGACCGCTGTTCCGCGATCGCCTCGCGCAACTCATCGCGCTGCACCAGAACGAGGTGGCGAACGGTGGCGGCGTGCCGACAGGCGATGGAGCCACGATGTTCGCCGTGCTGCTGCTGGATCTCAACGGGTTCAAGGCCGTCAATGACAGCTACGGGCACCATGTGGGGGACCAGCTATTGCAACAGGTGGCGCGACGGCTCGAATCCTGCGTGCGGGCGGTGGATCTGGTCGCCCGCATGAGTGGCGACGAGTTCAATGTGCTGCTGGAGTCGATCGATCCCGCCGAAGCCAGCCAACGCGCACAGCAGATTGCCGCCGCCCTGGAAGTACCCTACGTGATTGGCAAGCACACCGTGATCAGTGGTGCGAGTATTGGATGGGCCAGCAGCGCATCCAGGCTGGCGACGGTGGACGACTACCTGCGCGCTGCAGACACCGCCATGTACCGTGCCAAAAGCCAGTCATTGGGCGTGTGCGTGTTTCAATAACTTGTGCCCAGGGTCCCGGGCCGTCGCTGGCGCCAGGAATTTCCGCATCAAAATCACCTCTGGCGCCTTCTGGGCAAGCACTGGCAGCTATTGAATTCATAGTGTAGAGACGCGCATGGAGTGCCCGCCCAGGCCACAATAGAGCCCTGCTGCTGGCTGTGTGCCCCTCTCGCTTGCCCCTTCTTGCCGCGTTCGCGCGCTGGCTACCACCTTGAACTCGCCCGTTTTCACCTCGCTGATCCCCGTCATCCTGTTCATCGCCATCGGCTTTTATGTGGGGCGGCGGGGCTGGATCCGTGCGGCGTCGGTCAAGGACCTGGCCAACCTGGTGTTCATGGTGCTCACGCCCGCGCTGCTGTTTCGCACCATGAGCACCGTGCACATCCAGGACCTGAACTTCGGCCCCGTGGGCATCTACTTTGTGGCGTTTGGCATCGTGTACGCCGCCACGCTGGCGCTGCAGGGCTTCAACACGCTGGGCGCAGCGCGTGCGCTGGCCAACACCTTCAGCAACACGCTGATGATCGGCGTGCCCCTGGTGGGCCTGGTGTTTGGCGATGCGGGGCTGGTCACACTGTTCACGCTGATCTCGGTGCACTCGCTCATCCTGCTCACGGCCGCCACGGTGGTGTTCGAGCTGGCCGCCGCGCGCGAACACGCGGGGCAGGCGGGCGGCACGCAGCAGCCCATGTGGCGCACCGTGCTGCAGGCCATGCGCAACGGCATCGTGCACCCGGTGCCGCTGCCCATCATTGCGGGCCTGCTGTTTGCGCAGACCGGCCTGGTGGTGCCCCAGGTCGTGGACAAACCCCTGCTGCTGCTGGGCCAGGCCCTGGGGCCGATTGCGCTGCTGCTGGTGGGGGTAACACTGGCGTTCACCAAGGTCGGCCACCAGTTCAAGGCGGCAATGCGCATTGCGCTCGTCAAATGTGTGGTGCACCCGGTCGTGCTGGCCGCCCTGGGCTGGGCGCTGGGCCTGTCGGGCCTGCCACTGGCGGTGATGATCGTGGCCGCCTCGCTGCCTGTGGGGGCCAACGTGTTCTTGTTCTCGCAGCGCTACCGCGTGGCAGAAGAAGAGGTGACGGCCAGCGTGGCGGTGTCTACCGCGCTGGGGTTGGTGACCATGCCGGTGGTGATTGTGGCGGTGACGCGGTGGGTGGTAGGGTAGCCGCTGCGGCCCCGGCTCAGGGCGCCAGCCGCTCCCTCACCCACTCGCCCCCATCCAGCCGATAGCGCAACCGGTCATGCAGGCGGCTCTTGCGCCCCTGCCAGAACTCCCACTGGTCAGGCTTCAGGCGGTAGCCGCCCCAGTGCGGCGGGCGGGGCGGTTTCAGCAAAAACTGCGCACCGTATTTGGCCGCGTTGGTCACCAGCACGCTGCGGCCTGAAATGACTTGGCTTTGCGGGCTGGCCCAGGCGCCGATGCGAGAGTCGAGCGGGCGGCTGTGGAAATATTCGTCGCTCTCTTCGTCGCTGACTTTCTCCACCACGCCTTCGATGCGCACCACACGCTCCAGCTCCACCCAGTGGAATTGCAGCGCCGCAAACGGGTTGCCTGCAATCTGGCGGCCCTTGCGGCTGTCGTAGTTGGTAAACCAGACGATGCCGCGCTCGTCGTAGCCCTTGATGAGCACGATGCGGGTGCTGGGCCGCAGGTCGCTGCCCACGGTGGCCAGGGTCATGGCGTTGGGCTCGGGCACTTCGGCGCTGATGGCTTCTTTCAGCCACTGGTCAAACTGCTGCAGGGGGGCGGCGTGCGAGGCGTCTTCGTTGAGTTCGGCGCGCTCATAGCTCTTGCGAAGGTCGGCGATGGAGGTGGTCATGGGCCCGATTGTGCACGCCGGGATTCGGGGCCTGAGGCTGGTGCCAGGTGGTCGCAAGCGGGGCGGATTGTTGTCGAATGCTTATTCGCTTATATTGGCGCAGCGATGAAACCCAAAGACGACGAAAAGCAGCGCGCCATAGCCCAGGCCACCTTCGATCTGGTGGCCCAGACGGGCCTGAGCGGCCTGACGATGGCCGAGATCGCCCGCACCGCAGGGCTGGCCACCAGCACCCTGTATGTGTACTACCCGTCCAAGGACGAACTCATCAGCCAGCTTTACCAGGACGCCAAGACGGTGACCGCCGCCCGCATCATGGAAGGGGTGGTGCCCGGCACGCCCTACCGGGGGCGGGTGCGGCGCATCTGGGGCAACCTGCTGCGCCACCGGCTTGACCAGTATGCCGAGGTGGTGTTTCAGGAGCAGTACTACAACTCGCCCTGGTTCACCGAGGGCAACCGCGAGTTTTCGACCCGGTTGATGGCGGGCTTCTTTGCGCTGATGGAAGAGGGCCAGCAGCAGGAGATCCTGAAGGCCGTGCCCATCCCGCTGCTCACCGCCAGCCTGGTGGGCTCGGTGCGCGAGACGGGCAATTTGATCCGCACCCAGGTGCTGCCCGACGACGACGCCGTGCACCAGATGGCCTTTGGCCTGTGCTGGGACGCGATCAAGGCCTGAGAACCTGTTCAAAATCTTTTCGGGGATCGCATTGGAGTGCAATCGGGAGGAGTGGATGCTTCGGATGCGCAGCATGGGCTCATGCCCATGCAAGCAGCCGAGGCGTCCAATCGCCCGATTTCACTCCAACCCTTCGGGCAAGGGACTTGTGCGACCCTGAAAAGATCTTGAACAGGTTCTGAGAACTTGAAGGCCAGCACAGATTCTCGATTTCGGCTTTAATCGAATAAATATTCTTTAAAACAACAACGCAGCGGGAACCCGTCTCCCAACCCGCACCTGCTTGCGCTGAACTTTTGAGCGCTGTCCTTCACCCCAAGGAGTCCCACGATGCCCACTTTGAACGTCAACGGCAAAGACACTGCAGTCGATGCCGACGAATCCACGCCCATCCTCTGGGCCCTGCGCGACACGCTGGGCATGACCGGCACCAAGTTTGGCTGCGGCCAGGCCCTGTGCGGCGCCTGCACGGTGCACCTGAACGGCGCACCCATCCGTTCCTGCATCACGCCCATCTCGGCGGCAGCGGGCCAGAAGATCACCACCATCGAGGCCGTCACGGCCAGCGACAAAGTGGGCAAGGCGGTGCATGCCGCCTGGGTCAAGCACGACGTGGCGCAGTGCGGCTACTGCCAAAGCGGCCAGATCATGAGCGCCACCGCGCTGCTCAAGGGCAAGAAGAAGCCCACCGACGCCGACATTGACGCCGCCATGGCGGGCAATGTGTGCCGCTGCGGCACCTATGTGCGCATCCGCGCCGCCATCCACGAAGCCGCCCGAGCGCTGGCCTGACCAAGCCCACTGACTGAAGGAGAACACCATGCATTTCGAGCCTTCTGCCGTGGCAGCCGCACGCCACCACATGCCAAAAAACCTGCTTGCGCTGATGGATAAATCCCAGGCAGCTACTGATTCAATAGCGAACGACGCAGCCGATGGCATGGCGCGCCGCACCTTCCTGAAGGTGACGGCGGCCTCGGGCTTTGCGCTGGGCGCGTTTCCGCTCGCGGCCACCGCACAGGGCGCGGGCGCAGCGGCGCCTGCGGGCCTCAAGCCGCATGAGCAGCCTTTGGCCTTTGTACGCATCGACGCCGATGGCACCGTCACCGTCACCATCAACCGCCTGGATTTTGGCCAGGGTGTGCAAACCGGCCTGCCCATGATCCTGGCCGAAGAGCTGGATGCCGACTGGAGCAAGGTGCGCAGCGTGCATGGCGACGCCAACCCGGCCTATGCCGACCCGGCGTTTGGCATGCACCTCACGGGCGGCTCCAACTCCATCAAGAACTCGTACACCCAGTACCGCGAGCTGGGCGCTCGCACCCGGGCCATGCTGGTAGGCGCCGCAGCCGCGCAGTGGGGCGTGGATGCCTCGGCGCTGCGCACCAGCAACGGCTTTGTGGTGGGCCCCGGCGGCAAGAAGCTGGGCTATGGCGCACTGGCCGAAGCCGCCATGAAGCAGCCCGTGCCCGAAAAGGTGGTCTTGAAAGACCCCAAGCAGTTCCGCATCATCGGCAAGCCCACGGGGCGGCTGGATGCCAAGGCCAAGTCGAGCGGCCAGCAGGACTACGGCATTGACGTGCGCCTGCCCGGCATGCTCACGGCCGTGGTGGCGCGCCCACCCGTGTTTGGCGCCAAGCCCAAGTCGCTGGACGACAGCGCCGCCAAAGCCATCAAGGGCGTGAAGGCCGTGCTGCGTGTGCCCACCGACCGGGGCGGGGAGGGCGTGGCCATCATTGCCGACGGCTACTGGCCCGCCAAGCAGGGACGCGATGCGCTCAAGGTGGAATGGGACACCAGCGCAGTCGCCAAGCCCGACACCACGGCGCTGCTGGCGCAGTACCGCGAGCTGGCCGCAAAACCCGGCAACGTGGCCATGCAGGCCGATATGGCGCCGTTGGCAGGCGCAGCGCACAAGATCAGCGCCGAATTCGTCTTCCCCTACCTGGCGCACGCGCCCATGGAGCCGCTCAACTGCACGGTGAAGCTGGATGGTGACAAGGCCGAACTCTGGATGGGCACACAAATGCCCGGCCTAGACGCGATGGCCGCCGCCAAAACCCTGGGCCTGCAGCCGCAAAACGTGAAGGTGCACACCCAGATGGCCGGTGGCGGCTTTGGCCGCCGCGCCATCCCCACCAGCGACTACGTGGTGGAAGCCTGTGGCGTGGCCAAGGCCGCGCGCACGGCAGGCATCACCGCCCCCGTGCGCACGCTGTGGAGCCGCGAGGACGACATCAAGGGCGGCTACTACCGCCCTATGCACGTGCACCGCGCCGAGATCGGCTTTGACGCGCAGGGCAAGATCCTGGCCTGGGACCACAGCATCGTGGGCCAGTCCATCGTCAAGGGTTCGCCGTTCGAGGCCTTCATGGTCAAGAACGGCATCGACGCAACGGCCATCGAGGGCATGAAAGAGCCCTATGACGTGCCCATGAAACTTTCGGTGCACCACCCCGATGTGAACGTGCCGGTGCTCTGGTGGCGCAGCGTGGGCTCTACCCACACGGCCTATGTCATGGAAACGCTCATCGACGAAGTGGCCCGCGCCACCAAGCAAGACCCCGTGGCCTACCGCATGGCCCTGATGGGCGACAAGCACCCACGCCACAAGGCAGCCCTGCAACTGGCCGTTGCGCAGTCGGGCTACGGCAAAAAGAAGCTGGCCGCAGGCCGCGCCTGGGGTGTGGCGGTGCACGAGTCCTTCCAGTCCGTCGTGGCCTACGTGGTCGAAGCTTCTGTCAAAGACGGCACGCCCAAGCTGCACAGCATCACGGCCGGTGTGCACTGCAACCTGGTGGTCAACCCCAAAAGCGTGGAAGCCCAGGTGCAGGGCGGGGCGCTGATGGGCTTGTCGATGTGCTTGCCGGGCGCCGCCATCACGCTCAAGGACGGCGTGGTGGAGCAAAGCAACTTCGGCGACTTCTCCGTGCCCCGCATCACCGACATGCCCCAAGTGGCCGTGCACATCGTGCCCAGTGCCGAGCCGCCTACCGGCATGGGCGAGCCTGGGTTGCCACCGCTGGCACCTGCGTTTGCGAATGCGGTGGCGCGTTTGACGGGCAAGACGCCGAGGGAGTTGCCGTTTAAGTTGGCTTGATCGGGTTGGATGGCATGAAAGCGCCGGGTTTGGAAAAGCCCGGCGCTTTTTTGTGGGTCATTCGGTTGCGCCAGTTCGGCGTGCTGGGAGTTGCTGTGGCGGTGTTTGGCGACCAGCTTTGGGCCTTGTTCAAGCGGTAGCGAATGTGGTGGTGAGGTTGCTGCAATGCAGCGATTGCCGTCCTCCAGACTTACCCATCGAACGCGTACTATCGGCCAAGAGCAGCCGACGACAGCTAAGTGAAGCAGACGCTCGACTTCAAAGGTAAACAGCCTGCAACAAGTTGAGCCACTCGCTTTCTAAGTATGGAGGTTCATGAAGAAATTAGGCACCAGCCCACGCCGAATCTTCTTCTCCCAAACTTCGACCCACGGGTTGCCCATCCTCCAGAAACCTAGGCATTGATGAAGGAATGCAATTACTTCCTCTGTTTTTCCTAGCTCTACCAATTCTTTGGCTAGGCGCATCGTTGGGCCAAATGACCTAAGTTGCGGCGAGCCTTGGTTCCTCGCAGAAGTGCGGAGTTCTTGGAGCGCAAGCTCAACATCGCCTCGACGCAATGCAAGGAGACCAAGAACCGTATGGCCCGCAAACAGGGTATTTCCGGCGTTCCAGTTCTCTTCAAACAATGAAGCAAGCTCAATAGCCCTGTGCGCGATAGCTTCTGCTTCAGAAAAATTTCCCAGGTCGTAGGCGCCAAAAGCAGCAGCAGCGACTGCATAGAAGGCTTCTTGTTGAGTAGTTGCCTTTTTCCACTCGGAGAACGAATTGGTAGCCCTCGCCAATCGCGCCTTCCTCATGCGCCGATGCATTGACGGTGTTATCAAAAGACGCTCGCTCTCGACCTCCCAGCTGACTCTTTTCACGCGGCGTTTTGGCATTGAAATCTATGACGATCTTGTTCTAGCAACCCGCAGGATAAACCGATTGCGCTGACCGCTTTGCGCAGCGGCGCTCAACGTCGCCTTCGGGCCCGAAGCTGTCTTTTAGGTACAAAACTCAAAGCAGTCATTGCTGATAATGGTGCGGTCTACATCACGTTAGGTTTCTTCATGAGCCTGCTCGACCATCTGCAGACCTGGAAGGACGGAAAGTCCGAGATTTTCGCCGCCGAGCGATTTGTCGTTTCGATCACTCCTACGCTTGGGAATGAGAAGAAGGCCAGGTACGTTGAAATTGATGGAAATGGCCTCCTCGGCAGGGCAACTCTTTGGGAAGATGGCTCACTTGAGCTAGAGGCACTGGACAAAGAATCTGAGCAAACGGCTATCCAGGCTTCTCATGTCATAGCTACCGCCGCTGAGTTGGGAGACTGCCTGAACTGGTGGCTAAGCGAAATTGCAATCTATGCGCCACCAGAAACCTAACCAGTCGCTCGAGCCGACTCGCGTCGGCAAACCGCCGCTCGCGGCTCAGCTTCAACGTTAGGCCTCCTGTGAAAGAACTGCGCTTCCCGAAAGAGCTGACCGTCCGATTTCATTTGGATGGCAGCAGCCCCAAAAGCAGCTCATCTGGCGAAGCTGGGGGCGATGAGCTGGCAACGATCGAGAAGAACGGCTCTGAACTCATCATGGCCGCCGTGACGCTCGAGGACCGGATGATCGAAGCGGTGAGCAAATTACTTTTCGGCAATGCTGCCGAGACCCGCAGAGCGCGAGAGTTCTTTGCGGAGGAGATCATGGGAACATCTGATTTCTCTTACGCATTTAAGCGCCGAGTGTTCACGAGACTCCTCGAAAGCACCGAGACACTCGACTCAAGTGGCATCAAAGAGCTAAAGGCCGGCCTTAACAAGGTCATGGAGTGGCGCAACGCTTTCGCGCACGGCAAGGTATTGCACGAGCACAACGCGGGATATGTGCTGCAGTACTACAGCGGTGGCCACAAAGAGCTGGTACTAGATGATGCGTTTTTTGAAAGGGTCGAGAGCACACTTCGCAACTGTCTCTATGCCTGCAACGGGGTCATCCAGGCTAAGTAACAGGAGGCCTAACAAATCGTCTAAGCCGACGCCGCGTCGCGGCTTAACTCAGGTGTTGAACGTCTGCTGATTGATCCCATCAGCGACGGCTCGTGGCCGATAGTACGCATTCGTAAAGACGGAGCGAGCGCCTGCAATCAGCCGGAAGCAGTATCTCATCTCTCTCCACACCTTCGCGATCTGAAAAAAGAAAACGCTTTTGCTGCTGCGTGTAGACATCAAGCAAATCGGTGCACTACTGATTTTTTAGATTGCAGAGATGATTTTGACGATCAGGGCCCGTTATGGGCAGTTACCAATGGCCGGTGTCACGCCGTATGTTTGGTGATGCTCAATCCTTGAGGCCCACCCCGAGAATGCCCAGCTTTTTGGCATACGAGTCCCTGCGTTTTGCAGCCTTTGCAGCTGTTTCGGTGGCGGCTTGGATGGCCTTGGGGCCTTTATTTGCCGCAGCTTTGATCAGCCCGAACCTATGATCCGCATCTGCTTCGGCCCGCTTGAACGTGGCAATCAGTTCAGCATGCGCAATGGGTGGATTCACAGTGGCTCCCGTATCAGTCAGCGTCGGTGCTTTTAAATTTTGACGTTGGCGCGAAGCAAGGCTGTTCTCAATTCGCGAGTAGCCGGTTTGGAGATATCCACTTTTTGAACCGCCAGGTCGAATGAAGAGCCTGGCTTGATGCTGGTAGGCAATATTTTTTTGGCCGGAAGCTTGGCTGGGTAGGTACCTTGGCCCGGACACATGCGAACGGAAAACCCGAATTCTTCGAGCAGGCCCTTCGCATACAGCTCCGCCAATTGTTGAAACGATACGAAGGTGGAGCGTTTCACATCTTTGAATCCTGGCTGGCTGACGTCGCGAACGAGTTCGAATTTGCCAAGCGAATCGCGCTGTGTATCGGTAAAAGGATGCAGCAAGAAAGTCTGACGAACGCCATCTTTTTTGGACACCAGCGTGTGCTCGACGGCTATATCGGTTAGCAGCATATTGTTTTCTAGCTCCGCGAGTTGTGGTTTGCACGGCCGTATCAGCCGACGTACCGCCCAAAGTCGCAGATTTTTTTTCAAACCCCGTCACCGGGGAGCCAATGCCCCTTGGGATGCGAGGTGCGCGATACGGGCAAAAATCGCCGGGAGGGCGAGGACTTTAACTGAACGGCAGCCAATGGCCGATCCCTATTGCGTGGCAAACAGACCGCTTCGGGTCAAAAACTGCCTGCCCATGGTGGTCGATTGGACGTCCGAGCCAAGCCGCCGCTCAGGCGCGAAGATTTCGGGCTGGTCGCGGCGCAGTTTGCCTGTCTCGGTCATCGGCATTTGTAGCGAGGTGCATGAACGGCTTGAGGGGTGATGCCCGGGTAGGGAAGGCTGGGCCAAACGACCTTTGCCCCTGCCGCTTGCGCCTCCGCTGGCCATCAACCCGGCCACTGTGCGGCTTTGACCATCTCGATAAACGCGGCCAACGTCGCCGTGGGCAGTTTGCGGCTGGGGTAGTACAGGTAGAAGCCTGGAATCGGCGGGCACCAGTCATCCAGCACGCTGACCAGCGCGCCGCTGGCCAGGGCCTCACGGGCATAGGGCTCGTACATGTAGGCAAGGCCCACACCGGCCAGCGCGGCCTGCAGCATGAGCGGCATTTCACCCACGGTCAGGCGGCCTTCCACGTCCACGGCGACCTTCTCCCCGGCTTTTTCGAACTCCCACGCATAGCGCGCGCCGCTGGGAAACCGGATGCGCACGCAGGGTAGGGTGAGCAGGTCGCGGGGCGTGTGGGGCGTGCCCACGCGCTCCAGCAACGCAGGCGCGCCCACCACCATCAGGCGCTGGGCCGGGCCCAGGGGCAGGGCCACCATGTCTTGTTGCAGGCTTTCGCCGTAGCGCACCCCGGCATCGAAGCCGCCTTGAACGATGTCCACAAAACCGTCGTCCAGCACCAGCTCCACCTCTGCCTTGGGGTGGCGGGTCAGAAACTCGGCCACCAAGGGGCCCAGCACCAGTTCGCCTGCGGGGCGGGGGGCGTTGATGCGCAGCAGGCCCTGGGGGGTGTCGCGAAAGTCGTTGATGCCGTCGATGGCGGCGGCGATGTCCTGCAACGCCGGGCCCACGCGGTCCAGCAGCTGGCGCCCGGCAGGCGTGAGGGCCACGCTGCGTGTGGTGCGGCTGAACATGCGCACGCCCAGCCGCTCTTCGATGGAGCGCACGGCGTGGCTCACGGCCGAAGCCGACAGGTCCAGCTCTTGCGCGGCCATGCGAAAGCTGAGGTGCCGGGCCACGGTGCTGAGAAGCTTGAGATCGGCAAGGTCCAGGTTCATTGGTGAATCATATTCACCAACCAATCCATTTTTAGGCTATTTATGCGTGATGGATGCGCCAATAAGCTGGCCGCTGATTTGCACAACCCAAGGAGAAACAACATGCAAAACAGCGAATGGAATCTGGCCGACAAGGCCATTCTGGTAACGGGCGCGTCGTCTGGCATCGGCGCGGCCACGGCCGTGGCACTGGGGCGCCAGCGCGCCCGGGTGGTGCTGGCCGCGCGCCGTGTGGCCGACTGCGAGGCCGTGGCCGAGCAGGTGCGGGCCGCAGGCGGCGAGGCCTGGGTCACGCCCGTGGACGTGACGGACGAGGCCAGTGTGCAGCGTTGTGTCGAGGCCGCCATCAAGCGCTTTGGCCGACTGGACGGCGCTTTCAACAATGCGGGGGCGCTGGGCCCCGGCGCGCCGCTGCACACGCTTGCTGCGGCCGATGTGCAGGCCGTGCTGCAGGCCAACGTGATGGGCATCTTCCACGCCATGCAGCACCAGATTGCAGCCATGCTCGCCAGCGGTGGCGGTGCGATCGTGAACAACCTGTCGATCTCGTCCGGCGTGGCGTTTGCGGGCATCTCGGCCTACACCGCCAGCAAGCATGCGGCCCTGGGCCTGACGCGCAATGCGGCGCTGGAGTATTTTCAGCAGGGCATCCGAGTGAACGCCGTGAGCCCGGGGCCCACCGTCACGCCCATGGCGTTGGCCGGCTTTGGCAGCGAGGACAACATGCGCGCCGCCCTGCAAGCATCGCCCGCAGGGCGCCCCGCGCGGCCCGAGGATATGGCAGGGCCAGTGCTGTTTCTGCTGTCCAACGCGGCACGCTATGTGAGCGGGCACAACCTGGTGGTGGATGGCGGCTACACGCTGGCTTGAGCCAGCCTAGGCAACGCAGGGGCGGGCGTTGCCTTAGCATGGCGCGATATGCCTACCCAGCCCACGACCGCCCCTTGTTCCACCACGATTCCGCCCAGCCTGCCCGTGGTGCTGGTGCTGGCCTCCGGCCGGGGCGAGCGGTTTGTCGCATCTGGCGGCCAGGTGCACAAGCTGCGTGCACTGCTGGCCGGGGTGCCCGTGCTGCAGCACACGCTGGCTGCCGTGCGCGCCAGCGGGTTGGCCTGGCACCTGGAGGACGTGGGCCATCCGGGCATGGGCGATTCGATTGCGGCGGCCGTGCGGGCCACGGCCGGTGCCGCGGGCTGGCTGGTGTTGCCGGGTGACTTGCCACTGGTGCGGCCTGACACCCTGCAAATGCTGGCTCAGGCCGTAACGAAGAGTGCGGTGACGGTGCCCTTCTTCCACGGCGAGCGGGGCCATCCTGTGGGGTTTGGCGCGCAGTGCCTGCCCGACCTGCTGGCCTTGTCGGGCGAACAGGGCGCGGCCAGCGTGGTGCGCCAGTTTGCGCAGCAGGGGCAGGTGCAGAGCCTGGCGGTGGAGGACGAAGGCACGGTGACAGACATCGACACCGTGCAGGATCTGGAGCGGGCTGAGCGCATCCTGGCGAGCCGCCAAACGGCCTGACGCCAAAAACAAACCCGCCCAAACCATCTCTGGCGGGCGGGTTGCGGGTGGGGCTTTTCAAGCCCAAAGATACGTGATTTCTTTGTTACTTGGCGGCAATGACCGCACAGGCCAGGCGGGGCCCGGCATTGCCCGTGGGCTGGGTTTTGTAGTCGTCGGGGTCGCGGTGCACGATCAGGCCCTTGCCCACGATGTCATTGGCGGTGCTGCCCACGCGGATGGTGCGCGATTCAAAGCTGAAGGCGGCCACACCGTTGGCATCGGCCTTGAGGCTGGGCAGGTCACCCGTGTGGTGGTCGCCCATGCCGTGGTGGCCGTGCGCCTTGCCACCGGGGTTGAAGTGGCCGCCTGTGCTCATGCCGTCGCCGCTGGAGCAGTCGCCTTTTTCATGCACATGAAAACCGTGCTCGGCATTGGGCTTGAGGCCGCTGATGGAGCCAGACACTTTCACCACATCGCCCGACTGCACAAAAGAAACCGTGCCAGAAGTCGTGTTGCCGCGCGTGGGTTCCAGCTTGGCGGTGGCACTGGGGCCCGATGAATAAGCGGCACAGCCTGCCATGGCAAGCACGGCAATGGCCGAAAGGGCATAAGCAAAACGGATTTTTTTCATGGTTCCAACTCCTCCAGATGAATAACTAAAACAACGCGGTATTGAAACCGGCACAAGGGCACAGTCTCGCCAGCCGCGGCATGCGCGTCCAGCAAAAGTGTGCACTATGCCTCTTTTTGGGCCAGCGCAATCAGTCTTGCCAGGGCCCGGTCGTGGATGCCATGGCGGCGCAGCTCGTCGTAGGTGGCCTGGGCGTAGTCGCGCGTGGTGCCGTAGCGGCCGCAGGCCTCGTCAAAAATGCGGCGGTATTCGTGGTCGGGCAGCTCGCCCGTGTGGTTGGGGCTTTTGCGTGACAGGGTGAAGGCCAGCGCACTGACCGGGCCCTGGGGCGTGTGGCAAGGGAGCCAGCGCGGGTCGTACACGGCGGTGGGCATTTCGCGTTGCCACAGGTTGATGAGCACCTGGCGGGCGTGCGCCTTGTCCACGCGGAACACCATGCCCCGGCAGCTGCCGCCCGAAAGCATACCAAACACCAGGCCCGGGCACTCGGGCGTGCCCCGGTTGATGCGGCTCCACATCTTGAGCGCCCGGTGCCAGCCGTGCACCGTGGCCGGGCGGCGCTCGGCGTAGTCGAAATCCGGGCGCCAGATGAGCGAGCCGTAGCCAAAGATCCACAGGTCCTGGTGGCCGCCCCATTCATGCAGGGCACGCTCCAGCATGGGGGCCGGATCGCGCAGGGGCACAGGGAAAGTCGTCATGGGAGCACTCTACAATCGAAAGCTTTGTTCCGCAGGCCGGGCCCAAGGCTTGGCCATTCGCTCATCTATTCATTCATCCATCACACGGGGATTTTCCATGTCCAGTTCTGACGACGATAGCCAACAACGTTTTGCCCTTGGTTTCCTGTTTGCGCTGATTGCGCTGGTGATTTCGGCCGTGGTGGGCACCGTGGTGGTGAAGCGCGTCGGCGCCTCGGGCGCAGCCAAGCCCGCTGCCACTGCCGTTGCAAGCAGCGCGCCAGCGGCACCAGCCGCTGCAGCTGTGGCCGACGAAGCCAGCGTGCGGGTGGAAAACGGCGTGGTGAAGTTCTACTTTGCCACCGCCAAGGCCGACCTGGCGGGCGGCGCCAACGAAGCCCTGGCCGACGTGGTCAAGGGTGTAGCCGAAGGCAAGAAGGCCGTGGTCTCGGGCTTTCACGATGCCACGGGCGACGCCGCCCTGAACGCCGAGCTGGCCAAACAACGCGCCTTCGCCGTGCGCGACGCCCTCAAGGCCCTGGGTGTGGCCGAAGACAAGATTGAGCTGAAGAAGCCCGAAGAAACCACGGCCAGCGGCACCAACGCCGAAGCCCGCCGCGTGGAAGTGGCCCTGGGCGCGCTGTAACGGCTGCACCCCGCACTCCATAAAAAAACCCGGCCAAGCCGGGTTTTTTTATGGTCAAAAATGCCGTCTGCGCGCGTTCATCATGCCCCAACAGCTATTTTATTGATAGCAATCATCACCGCAGGCCCGCGCCAGCGGCGCCCTCGGCGCGCTGGATCAGCTCGATCTTGTAGCCATCGGGGTCGGTCACAAACGCAATCACCGTGGTGCCACCCTTCACCGGGCCAGCTTCGCGCGTCACGTTGCCGCCGGATGCCTTGATCTTCTCGCACGCGGCATACGCGTCGGGCACACCCAGCGCGATGTGGCCGTAGGCCGTGCCCATCTCGTAGCTTTCCACACCCCAGTTGTAGGTCAGCTCGATCTCGGCCTGGCCGGGGTTGCCGCCCTCGAAGCCCAGAAAGGCCAGCGAGTATTTGTACTCGGGGTTCTCGGACTGGCGCAGCAGCTGCATTCCGAGGACTTGGGTATAGAAATCAATCGAGCGTTGAAGGTTGCCAACGCGCAGCATCGTGTGGAGGAATTTCATCCCTTCGATTGTGCAGGCAAGTCGAAAACCAGACAGGTGGTGGTGGCGTGGGCATACAGCGTTCCGTCCGGCCCCACCAGGCGCGCCTCGGCCGTGGCCAGCTGGCGCCCGCTGTGGATCACGCGGCCTTCGGCGCGCACGCGCGGCACCTTGGGGGTGATGGCCTTGACGAGGTTGATGCCCAGCTCGGCCGTGGTGTAGCCGCGCCCGGGCTCCATGCGCGTGTGCACGGCGCAGCCCAGCGCCGAGTCGAGCAGGGTGGCAAACCAGCCGCCGTGTACCGTGCCCATGGGGTTCAGGTGCTCTGCGCGCGGCGTGCCCTGGAAGATGGCCGTGCCATCGCCCACTTCCACGATCAAGAAGTCCAGCGTTTTGGCAATGGCGGCATAGGGCAGCTCGCCGCGCAGCATGGCCTGCATCTGCTGCAGGCCGGTCAGATGGGCGATCTGCTCGCGCCGGGCCACGCCCGGGCCGGGGCCCGCGTCCAGGGTGGCGAGGATGTCGCGCTCCTGCGCGAGCCAGTGTTCGAGATGGTTGTGTTGGGTCATGGGGCGTGCTGCTCGGTGCCGTAATGGAAGTTGGTGATTTGCATATGCAATTATTGCAGATACAATTAAATTCATGCAAGCCGATACCAGCCCCCAGCGCCTTGGCGCTTCTGCCGCAACCCCTGCAGTGCCGCAGGGTTGCACCAACTTCAAGCTGCGCCAACTCATGCGCCGGGTGGCCAACCACTACGACGTGGAAATGGCCCGCTGCGGGCTCAAGACCACGCAGTATTCGCTGCTGTCCCACGTGCTCAAGCTCGGGCCGATCCGCCCGGGCGATCTGGCGGCCGAGATGACGATGGACGCCTCCACGCTCACCCGCAACCTGCGCCCGCTGGTGGACGCGGGTTGGGTCACGCTGGAGGCGGGCACCGATGCGCGCAGCCGCCTGGTGCACATCACCGACGCAGGCCGCGTCAAACGCGCCGAGGCCCAGCGCCACTGGAAAGCCGCACAACTTGCCCTGAACGAGGCACTGGGCGCGGAACGCGTGGTGGCACTGCATGCGCTGGTGGACGATTCACTGCAGCTGCTGGCTGCGCTGCCCCATCCGGAGACCGGCCATGACGACTGACACCCAGCCCACCCCCACCAAGTCGGCCGCACCCACCATCGCCCTGTGGCTGGTGCTGCTGGCCGCCGCAGGCACCTTTGCGATGACCATGGGCACACGCCAGACCATGGGCCTGTTCCTCTCGGCGCTGAACACCTCCACCGCGCTGGGCATTGGGAGCATCAGCCTGGCGTTTGCCTTTGGCCAGCTGTGGTGGGGCCTGACCCAGCCGTTTGCCGGCGCGGTGGCCGACCGCATCGGCACCGGCCGCGTCATCCTGCTGGGCGTGGCGCTGGTGGCGCTGGGCACCTTCATCACCCCCTACATGACCACCACCGCCGGGCTGATCTTTGCGATTGGCGTGCTGGCAGCGGGCGGGGCAGGCATGGCCGGCCCCTCGGTGCTGATGGCGGCCACGGCGCGCCTGGTGCCTGCGCACAAGCGGGGGCTGGCCAGCGGCATCGTGAATGCGGGGGGGTCGTTTGGTCAGTTCGTGATGGCGCCCATAGCCATCAGCCTGACGGCCGCCGTGGGCTGGGCCAACGCCATGCAGTGGCTGGGCGTGCTGGTGCTGCTGGCGCTGCCTGCGGTGTGGGTGCTCAAGGGCAATTCCAACGCGCTGGCGGCGCAGGCCGCTGCCGCATCGGGCCAGAAGGCGCTGACTGCGCGCGAGGCCATTGCCCAGGCGCTGGCCACGCCCAGCTACCGCTATCTGGCGGCGGGCTTTCTGGTCTGCGGCTTCCATGTCGCCTTTCTGGCTACCCATCTGCCCGGCGTGATCGCCGCCTGCGGGCTGGCCCCCGAGGTGGGCGGCTGGGCGCTGGCCGTGATCGGGCTGTTCAACATCGTCGGCAGCCTGGCCATGGGCTGGGCCGTAGGGCGCTGGCGCATGAAGTCGCTGCTGGCGCTCCTGTACGCCACACGCGGCATCGCGGTGCTCGTCTTTTTGCTGGCGCCCAAAACACCTGCCGTGGTGCTGGTGTTTGCTGCTGTGATGGGCGTGACCTTTCTCTCGACGGTGCCGCCCACGGCGGGTCTGGTGGCCAAGATGTTTGGCACGGCCAACATGGCGATGTTGTTTGGCATCGTGATGCTGTCGCACCAGATCGGCGGTTTTCTGGGCGCCTACCTGGGCGGCAGCGTCTTCCAGGCCACGGGCAGCTACGACTGGGTCTGGTACATCGACATCGCGCTGGCCGCCGGGGCTGCACTGGTGAACCTGCCCATCCGCGAATCGCCGCTGCCGCGCCGGGCCGCTGCCGCTGCGGCCTGATCCCCACACATTTTCCTTCGACATCGAAAGCAACCTGCCATGACTTCCCCCCTGGCGGCAGCCGCCGCATTGCCCCAACCGCACACCCCGCTGTACCTGGACGACATGGCCGTGGGCGACCGCTACACCAGCGGCGAACATGCGATGGACGAAGCCCAGATCAAGGCATTTGCCGCCCAGTTCGACCCTCAGCCCTTTCACCTGGACGACGCCGCAGGCCGCGCCACGCTGTTTGGCGGGCTGGCTGCCAGCGGTTGGCACACGGCGTCCATCACCATGCGGCTGCAGGTGACCACGGGGCTGCCGATTGCGGGCGGCATCATCGGCGCCGGGGCCGAGATCAGCTGGCCCCGCCCCACCCGCGCCAGCGATGTGCTGCATGTGGTGAGCGAGGTGATGGAGGTCCAGCCGTCCAAATCCAAACCCGACCGGGGCATGGTCACGGTGCGCAGCGAAACCCGCAACCAGCATGGCGACGTGCTGCAGCTGTCCACCGTGCGCATCGTGGTGCCCCGGCGGCCTAGCGCCGCAACGGCAGCAACGGCAGCGGCTGGGGCGGCTTCATGAGCGCCGCAGCAGCGCCCCCGGCGCTGGACCCGCGCACGCGCCTGCTGCTGGAGGCGCCCATCGCCCCCACCTTGCTGCGCCTGGCCATGCCCAATGTGCTGGTCATGCTGGCCCAGGCGGGCGTGGGCCTGATCGAGACCTATTTTGTGGGCCAGCTGGGCACTGACGCGCTGGCGGGCATGGCGCTGGTGTTTCCCGTGGTCATGCTCATGCAGATGACATCGGCCGGGGCCATGGGCGGCGGCATTGCCTCGGCCATTGCCCGCGCCCTGGGCGCGCGGCGGCGCCAGGATGCCGATGCGCTGGTGCTGCACGCGCTGGCCATTGCGGCGGTGTTTGCGCTGGTCTTCACCGTGGGCGTGGTCGGGGGCGGGCGGTGGCTCTACACCCACATGGGCGGCACGGGCGGGGCGCTGGAGGCGGCGCTGGTCTACTCCAACTGGGTGTTTGCGGGCGCGGTGCTGGTCTGGCTGTTCAACACCCTCTCGGCCGTGATTCGCGGCACGGGCAACATGGCCGTGCCTGCGTATGTGACGGTGCTGGGCGCGGTCGTGCTGGTGCCGCTGTCGCCCCTGCTGATCTTTGGCTGGGGCCCGCTGCCGGGCCTGGGCATTGCGGGCGGCGCCATTGCGCTGATGGCGTATTACGCGGTGGGCAGCGCGGTGCTGGCG
Source organism: uncultured Verminephrobacter sp. (assembly GCA_964466605.1). Taxonomy (GTDB): domain Bacteria; phylum Pseudomonadota; class Gammaproteobacteria; order Burkholderiales; family Burkholderiaceae_C; genus Acidovorax. The sequence goes on along the minus strand of CAYXSL010000029.1, from coordinate 6,020 downwards.
GCCTACCTGTGGTCGCCACGCAGCCTGCTGCGGCCGTCGCTGGCGCACATCCGTTTTCGCTGGGTGCTGTTCAAGGACATCCTGCGCGTGGGCCTGGTGGGCACCGTCTCTACCGTGGCCACCAACCTCGCGATTGGCGTGACGACGGCGCTGGTGGGCGGTTTTGGCACGGCGGCCATCGCGGGCTATGGCACGGCGTCGCGGCTTGAATACCTGCTGGTGCCACTGGTGTTTGGCCTGGGCGCGCCCCTGGTTGCCATGGTGGGCACCTGCATTGGCGCAGGCCAGCGCGAGCGGGCCTTGCGCGCCACCTGGATCGGCGCCGCCATGGCCTTTGCCATGGCCGAGGCCATCGGGCTCTGGGCCGCCGCGTATCCAGCCACCTGGCTGCGGCTGTTCAACAGCGACCCGGCCATGCTCGAATCCGGCGCGCTCTACCTGCGCACTGTCGGCCCGGTCTATGGCTTCTTCGGCCTGGGCCTGGTGCTGTACTTTGCCTCGCAGGGGGCAGGGCGCCTGATGTGGCCGGTGATCGGCAACATCGCGCGCCTGGCAGTGGCCGTGGCCGGGGGCTGGCTGGCCCTGCGCTGGGGCGGCGGGCTGCAGGCGGTGTTTGCTGCGCAGGGCGGGGCGCTGGTGCTCTACGGGCTGATCAATGCCTGGGCCATTGCGGGCGGCGCCTGGTTTGGCCGGGTGGGCTGGCCGCGCAGCATGTCGGGGCTGCTGCGGCGCGTGGCACAGGCTTGAAATATGAATAAAAAACGGCCCCACCGCCTGATGGTATTTCCCTTTAAGCTATCAATAAAATAGCACCCAATCACACCGGTACGGTGTAGTTGAGCGTCATGCGCCCGCCGTCCACCGTCACGATCTCGCCCGTGACGTAGCTGGCGGCGTCGCTGGCCAGCCAGGCCACCACATCGGCAATTTCAGCAGGCTCGCCCAGGCGTTTCATGGGGGTGCGGCTCATGATCTTGTGTTTGGCTTCGTCGCTGGTCAGCACCGCCTTGGCGGCCAGTTCGGTGGCGATGGTGCCGGGGGCCACGGCGTTCACACGGATGTTCCTGTCGGCCAGCGCCAGCGCCATCACGCGCGTGAGCTGGTTCACGCCGCCTTTGCTCACGTTGTAGCTGGCGATGTTGGGAATGGCGAGCACGCCATTGACCGAACTCATGTTGACAATGGCGCCACCACCCGACGCGACCATAGCCCGCGCCACGGCCTGGCCCACGAGGAACGCGCCCTTGAGGTTGACCCGCAGCACGGCGTCAAAGTCCGCCTCGGTCACCTCCAGAAAGTCTGCCGCGCGGAAGATGCCCGCGTTATTCACCAGCACATCGATGCGCCCATGGGCCGCCAGCACCTGGGCCACCAGCGCATCCACCTGCGCCTTGTCGCCTACATCACAGCGCACATACAGCGCGCCCAGCTCGGCAGCCAAAGCCTGGCCGCGCGCGTCGTCCACATCCACGATGACGGGCTTGGCGCCTTCGGCGGCAAAGCGGCGCACGCAGGCTTCGCCGATGCCTTGCGCGCCGCCGGTCACGATGCAGACGCGGCCGGTGTGGCCAAAGTGGACGGACGAGGGGCGGGAGGGGGCAGGGCTTGAAGGATTCATGGGCGTGGATGGTAGCGGCTGGGCGAGGAGGACAGCGCCGGGAACTGCTGCAGTTTTTGCATCGGTGAAAGCGCGTGAACAGTGCGGCCAACGGTCAGCGCACAGGTTGCCCGGCGCCGCCCCATTCCGGCGGCGGCTGCCACGCCCGGATCCAGCGCACCAGATCTGGCAGCGGCATGGGCCTGGCAATGCCATAACCCTGCAAACCATCGCACCCCAGGTCACGCAGCGCATTGGCATGGGCCGTGGTTTCCACGCCCTCTGCCACCACAGTGCGGTTGAATGCATGGGCCAGGCTCACGATGCCGCGCACCAGGGCGCGGTCACGCTCGTCGTTGAGCATGTCGCGCACGAAGGACTGGTCGATCTTCACGATCTGCGCAGGCAGGCGCTGCAGGTAGGTGAGCGACGAGTAGCCCGTGCCGAAGTCGTCGATGGAGCACTGCACGCCCAGCTCGTCCAGCCCCTGGATGACGTAGGCCACGGCCGAGAGGTCGTTGAAGGTCTCGGTCTCGAGCAACTCGACCTCCAGAAACGGCCGGGGCAGGGAAGGGTGCTGCCGCAGGAGCAGGCCAACTTCCTGCTGAAACCGGCTGTCGATGAGCGTGGACACCGCGACATTGATGCTCAAGGGCAGGGGATTTCCCTGGGCAGCGAGGGTGAGACCGGCCTTGAACGCGGCGTCCAGCACCCAGTAGTCAAGCTTGCCGGCGGCAGGGGTGCCCACGATGTCATCCAGGAAAGCACCCGGTGCCAGCAGCCCCCGCTCGGGGTGATGCCACCGGATCAGGGATTCCGCCCCAATGACCTGCCCATCGGAAATCCTGACCTTGGGCTGGAAGAACAGCTCCATCTCACCTTGCAGCAAGGCGTCTTCGACCAGCTTGGCCGTGTGCCTGCGGGCCTGCACACGCTGGCCCTGCTGGATGTCGAACACCACGATCCGGTCCTTGCCTTGTTCCTTGGCCGCATACAGCGCCAGGTCTGCATGGCGCATCAGGCCGTCAGCGTCGGCCACATCGTCGGGGTAGAAGGTGACCCCGGCGCTGCAGGTCAGGCGCAGCTGCGCGTTGTCCAGCACCGCCGTCCGCGCCAGCGCCTGGCGCAGGGCCTCCAACCGCTGCAGGGCGGCCTCGGTGTGTGCGCAGTCTTTCAGTGCCACGGCAAACTCATCGCCGCCAATGCGGCCAATGAGGTTGTCCGGCCCCACCTCGGCCCGTAGGCGCTGCGCAAACACGCGCAGGAACTGGTCGGCCAGCGGCTGGCCCCATTGCTCATTCAGGTCCTTGAACTGGTCGATGTCGAGCAGACACAAGGCCAGGGTGCCGGTGGTTTCGTTGCTCTGGTGAAGGGTTGCATTCAACTCCTTCGCAAACAGGCGACGGCTGGACAGGCCGGTGAGGGCGTCGTAGTTGCCAAACTGCTGCAGCGCCTGCTCCAGGCGGCGCTGTTCGGTCACATCCTTGCCCACCGACACCCACTTGCGCACGGCGCCATCCGGGTCCTTGATGCCTTCGATGGTGACCTCCGACACAAAAGCCTCGCCATTCTTGCGGCGCCGGACCAGCTCGCCATGCCATCGGCCATCCCGCTCGATCGCCTGCGCCACACGGCGCAGAAACGTGGCTTCGCCCCCTTCATCAATGCGCAAGACGGCGGACGATTTACCTATCAGCTCTTCGCGCGAGTAGCCCAGCACATTGCTGTAGGTCGGGTTGACATCCAGCACGGTGCCATCCGGCTGCACGATGGCGATCGTGTCCTTGCTGTTGACGAACACGCTGGCAGCCTGGCGCGCTTCGGCCAGCAAGGTCTTCAAGGTGTCGGCCGTCTGCTCCAGGGCTTCTTCGCGCTGGTTGAGCTTTTGCGTGTTGCCCAGCAAAAAACCCAGCAGGACCGTTCCGATGGGATAGATCACCACCACAGCCATCCAGGACCGCGCCGTGACGGCGCGTGCAATCTCGGGCGGCAAGGTCTGTATCGCCAGCATCCCGCCCGCCGCCAGGCTGAAGCCGAGCCCGACCAGCCAGAACCCATCGGACCAGGCGCCAAAGCGCTGCCGAGAAAAGTGAGGCCTGCAGCGCTGCCAAAGCCACCCGATGCCCATGGCCAGAACAATTCCCACCATGGCGGGGCCGCTGCCAATGCCCCCCAGGCTGAGCCGGTAGGCCCCCAGCACAGCCGCACACAACAAGGCGCCCAAGGGCGACAGGTAGGCACCAGCCAGGCCGGCCATCACCAGCCTGGCATCAACGATCACGCCTTCGGCCAGCCGCAGCGGCACGAGCATGGTCAGAATGCCGGTGACACCGAAGATGAGCCCCGTGATCCAGGGCAACCACCGTTGCCGCGCCTTCCTGAGGCTCAGGTCGGGATGACGAAGGCCGCTCAAGGCGATGCTGTACAGCGCCGCCAGAAAACACAGCAGGCCCGCATTCATTCCCATATCCCGAATCAAAGACGTGGTGTCGATGTTCATGGCGTCTTTTGCTACGGAGGATGAGCCATCATAGGGAAGGTAGGCGCTGCGCACCAGCGTCTCGGTACGAGGTCACAAGGGGGTCGCTGGGGCGAGGTGGCGGCCTTCGGCATTGCCATGGCGATTCAGGTTATTTTACTTTATACGATGTATATTATGTAAAATGCCACTGGCCGTATGGGAAGCTTCCGGCTGACTGGGTGGTCAGGTCGGCTCGCTCACCCCTCACTTGCGGCACGCCTCGCCGCTCCCCGTGCCCAGCTTGACCGGCGCGTTGCAACCGAAGCCAGGGATGGCGTCACTACGCCCGGCGTATTTTTCTGCCGAATTTCTCCGAATGTGCCGGTCACGGCAGCGACCAAGCGAATACAGCGTGCCAGTGGCAGACACACCGTTGCTCAGTCCACCAACTTTCCGTGCGAGTCCACCACGGCAATGCTCACCCAACTGGACCCCTCGTTTCCCGGAGATCGGAAATCAATGTTGAATCCATTGAACTGCTGCGGCGGCATGGCTTTAAGCTGGCGCCCCAAGACAGAGGGAGTCAAAGCAGTCTGCCCCGTTTGTAGCGCCGCGCGCAGCACCACCTGCACGGCAATACAACCTTCCAGGTGAAAAGGCCCCACTTTTGTGTCGGTGCCGTGCCGAGCCCATATATGTAGAAATTCTCGACCAAGGGGTGTTTTGGCTGCGGGGGTCGGTAAAGACCTCAGGTATCCAACACCTCTCGCCTTGGCTGCGCCCACCACATCTACCAACTCAATCATGTTGGTAGCACTCGCGGCGATCAGCACTGCGCTTGGGGCACGTTCCCGCATGCGCCCCACAAAGTCGTACAGCACTCGGGAGGACCCAAACATGACGACAGCCTGCGCAGTACTGAGAGCCTCAACAGCGGCGCCAGCGTCCTTGTCCTTGGCAGGCTCATAACTGGCATTTAAGGGCGCGGGCAGTCCGAGGCGATGGGCTGTCGCGCGGACGGCTGCGAGTCCATCCTCGCCAAATGCGTCTGCAGTGTGCAGGACACCGATCTGCCGAATTCCCATTGCGGCCAAGTGCTTCACAGCGAATGCACCTTCATGCGCGAGACTTGCGCGCAGAAAAAACAACGACGGGTGTTGCTGTTCCCGCACCGAAGTGGCGCTCGCTATGGCGCCAACAACTGGAACCGAGTGTTTGAGTGCGACGTCCGCTATGGCGATCGTTGGTCCCGTGCCCAAGCTGGTAACAAAAGCTAGCGTTCCATTGCGCGCGGCTGCTTCAGCAAGCTCTTTGGTTTTGGCCGCATCGAAGCCATCGTCCAAGGTAATCAGCCGCGCACGCTTCCCTGGGGATGCGACACTGTTGTGGGCTGCCACGCATGCCTTTGCTCCTTCACTCAGTGGCAGCGATACCGCCCTGCCCCGATTGCTGAAATCTGAAACCTGAGTGATCGTCCAGTCACTTGCTGCCACGATCAGAGGGAAAAACAATGCTGTTGCAACAAGTGTGGAACGTGGCCGCAGCCCGATCCTCAAGCAACGACGCGACGTAGAACTCAATCTCGGTCTCCCTATTGAATTTTTTTGAGGGGGGCCGCAGGACTTCTACAGATCTCTGCAGCGAAGGGAAAAACGAACGCGGGTAGCTCTCCGCGCTAAAGAACCGCAGGCGCGCATCCCGGTGCGGGACTGTTGAATGACAGCAGCGCTCCATCGGCAGGCGCGACGGATCCCCACTGCGGGCGCACCAACGAGGTTACAAACATGGTGCCCATGTCGTTGCCACCGAATGCACACATGGTCGGAGCCCGGCACGGCAGTTCAAAGGAGTCGAAAATGGTTCCGTCAGCATCCAGGCAGTTGATTCGGCCCGCCGAAACGCCTGCATGTTAGTGCCAGTGCAAACGTGATCAGCAGTGCCAGTCGAACATTGACCAGGGGC
>CAYXSL010000028.1:0-33277 GCA_964466605.1 uncultured Verminephrobacter sp. | reverse complement strand
CTGGATGAAATCACAGTATTAATGGGGCTGCTGGAGCTAAATAGATACCCCTTATGTCTCAACAGGTGTGGGCCGCACAGGCCCTTGAATCTTTCGATGCGGTGGTGCAGGCCACCGAGGGTTTTCGCAGCCGCGCCGGGCAACGGCTGATGGCCGAGCAGGTGGCGCGCACTTTCAGCAGCGCCACGCTGGGCAAGGTGGATGAAGAAAGCGGCGAGGCGGCGCCCACGCGCTCCATCGCCGTCATCCAGGCGGGCACGGGGGTGGGCAAGTCGCTGGCGTACTGCGCGCCCGCCATTGCGCTGGCACTGTCGCGCGGCACGCGTGTCGTCATCTCCACCGCCACGGTGGCGCTGCAGGAGCAACTGGTCAACAAGGACCTGCCCGCGCTGGCCGCGCTGATGCCCCAGCCCTTCAAGTTTGCGCTGGCCAAGGGGCGAGGCCGTTATGTGTGCAAGCTCAAGCTTGACCGCCTGGCGGGCACGGGCGACGCCGAAGAAGAGACCGACGAAGACGACCTGTTTGCCGAAGAAGAAGCCGCCGCCCGCGCCAAGCGCCCCCGGCAGGAGACCGAGGCGCGCATCCAGTTCTATGGCGCCATGGCGCAGACCCTGGCCAAGGGCGCGTGGGACGGCGACCGGGACAGCCTGGACACGCCCCCCGAGCCCGAGGTGTGGAGCCCTGTGGCGGCCGAAGGCGCATCGTGCACCGGCAAGCACTGCCCGGCCTTCAGCCAGTGCACCTACTACGACAAGCGCAAGGAGCTGGTGGGCGCGCAGGTGATCGTGGCCAACCATGATCTGCTGCTGTCGTCGCTGGGCGCGCGCGTGCTGCCCGAGCTGGACAACTGCCTGTTGGTGCTGGACGAGGCCCACCATCTGCCATCGACCGCTCTGGACCAGTTTGCCTGCAGCATGGACCTGTCGCGCATCACCTGGATCGAGCGCCTAGCCAGCCGGGGCCTGCGCATCGGCGCGCTGCTGGAGGTGGAGGAGATCGCCGACATCCCCAAACACGCGGCCCAGCTGCGCCAGACGCTGCAGGACCTGGCGCGCATCGTGATGGATGTGTATGGCCCCGCGCTCAAGAGCCAGAAGGACACCTGGGGCCCGGCGCGCGTGCGCGTGCCGCGCGGCGAGCTGCCCGAGCCGCTGATCGCGCCGCTGGGCCTGCTGGCGGCCAGCGCCGACGGGTTCCTGGAGGCCCTGCGCGCCATCAGCAAGGCCCTGCGCGCCGAGATGCGCGACAAGCCCGACGAGGCCAAGCGCCTGTCCACGCTGTACGCGCAGATCGGCATGCTGGCCCCGCGCCTGGAAGAGCTGCACGCCACGGCCCAACTGCTGCTGCAGGATGCACCCGAGGGGGCCGTACCGGCCGCCAAGTGGTTCACGCTGGAGGTGGATGGCGACTTCATCGTGGTCAAAGCGCACGCCAGCCCCATCCTGCCCGGCACCACGCTGCGCAACCACCTGTGGAGCGCGGTGCGGGGCGCGGTGCTCACATCGGCCACGCTCAACAGCTGCGGCAATTTCGACTTCTTCCTGCGCGAAGCGGGGCTGCACGGCGACGGCACCACCACCACGCTGGAAGTGCCCAGCCCCTTCAACTACGCCGCGCAGGGCACGCTGGTGGCGGCCGAGACGCGCGCCGACCCCAAGAACGCGGCGCAGTTCACCGCCGAGATGGTCGATGCGCTGCTGCACGACATCGCCCGCGTGGAGTACGGCGCGCTGGTGCTGTTCACCTCGCGCGAGCAGATGCGCCAGGCCGTGGACGCGCTGCCCACCGCCATGCGCAGCGTGGTGCTGGTGCAGAACGCGCTGCCGCGCACGCAGCTGCTCAAGCGCCACCGCGAGCGCGTGGACAACGGCGAGCCCTCGGTCATCTTCGGCATGCAGTCCTTCGGCGAGGGGCTGGATCTGCCCGGGCGGCTGTGTGAATCGGTGTTCATCACCAAGCTGCCGTTTGCCCCGCCCGACGACCCCGTGGGCGAGGCCCGCGCCGAATGGCTGCGCGCCGTGGGGCGCGACCCGTTCAGCGAGCTGGTGGTGCCTGCCACGGCCATCCGCCTCGCACAGTGGGTGGGCCGCGCCATCCGCACCGAGGATGACCAGGCCCACGTGTACTGCTACGACAAGCGCCTGGTACGCACCAGCTACGGCCAGCGCCTGCTCAAGGGGTTGCCGCCGTTCACGCTGCAGCAACGGGCGCCGCTGTAGCACCACGCGGCCGCAGCGTTTGCCCGGCGCCCCCTGCGTGGGCGTTGCGGCGCGCCGCGCAGGGACTCCCCATCGCCGCCGCCGGGCCCGTGATGTCGGACAAACGCCCACGGCGCAGCGGGCGCGGGGCCGACATCCCGCGCCCCGCCTCCTGCCTACATTGAAAACAAGGGGATCGCTGGACCCCGACCCTTCTTTTCACCTGCACGGAGCGCAGCCCATGGCACAGAACACCCCCGCCCAAGAAACCCTGTGGAAACTCATCAAGGACATCCGCTTTGGGATGCTGACGCACCGCACTGCCTCCGGCATGCTGCACGCACACCCGCTGACCACACAAAACCGCAGCATCGACGAGCACAACGAGCTTTACTTTTTCATCTCCAAGTCGGGTGAGCTGTACGAACGCCTTTTGACCGATGGCGAAGTGAACGTGTCGTACGCCGATCCTGGCGCCGACAGCTACGTCTCCCTGTCGGGCCAGGCGCGCTTCATTGATGACCTGGCGCAGAAGGAAGCCCTGTGGTCGCCCATGGCCAAAGCCTGGTTCCCCGGCGGGTACAACGATGCCGACCTGATCCTGCTGGCGGTGCGCATCCGCCACGCCGAATACTGGGACGTGACGGAAAGCAAGATGGTGCAGCTTTTCAAGATGGCCAAGGCCGCCGTCACCGGCGACCCCCCGCGGGAGCTGGGCGAGCACAAGGAACTGACGCTGTCCTGATGGCCTGTCAGTGACAACCGCAGCGCCGCTTGGCGCCGGCCCGCGCAGAACAAACACCCGCACTTTCAACCACCCAGGAGGCTCCATGAGCAGCAAAGACAAGCGCCGTGATGACGGCAGCAACGCCACGCCCGACGAGCGCCACCACAGCGCCGATCACTCCGCCGCCGAGGGTTCCGGCAAAGTCGCCCAGGCCCACAACAGCACGGGCGACAAGGCTGCCACCCAATTGAACCAGGGCCGCCGCTCGCCTCAGAGCCGCCATGACCGCGACGCCCACATCGGTAGCGGCAACCAGGTGCAGTCGCGCCAGGGTGGCGAGGGCAACACCGGGGGCGCGGGCCAGCGCGGTGCGGGTTAGGTCCTTGCGAAAAAGGGCCGCAGAAACTCTTGTGTGGTGGCCTTGAAAAACCGGAGTAGCCCTCCAGATGGAATCCGTATAACATCCCATGACCATCCATATGGATGGTCGATACCGGATTCCAGCTTTCTATGACCTCCTCCTCCACTGCGGTCGCCGGGGCCCGCCCCAAGGTTCCCGACTCCGAAAAAATCACGATCAACCTGGGCTTCGTTGACCTGGGCCACATCGATCTGCTTGTCTCCGAGGGTTTTTATGCCAACCGCACCGACTTCATCCGCACTGCCATCCGCAATCAGTTGACGGCCCAGGGCGACGCCATGCGCCAGGTGGTGGCGCGCAAAACCCTGGTGCTGGGCTTGCAGCGCTTCGGACGTGCCGAGCTGGAGGCCGCTCAGGCGGCAGGGCAGGTGCTGGAGATCCGCGTGCTGGGCCTCGTCAGCATCGACGACGACGTGCCACCCGCTTTGGCGCAAGCCACCATCGCATCGGTGACGGTGCTGGGTGCATTCCATGCCAGTGCGGCAGTCAAGGCCGCGCTGGCTGGGCGCATTCACTGATTGATGCAGGGCCCGTGATGCCCCCACCGTTTTTTAAGGAACACCCCATGCAATGGAACCCTCCACTCAAGCAAATGATGGGTGAAGCCACCGACCTGGTGCGCAGCGGCCGGCTCGCGGCGGCGACCCGCGCCATCCAGCAAGCGCTGGGCGGCAACCCGCCCGCAGCAGCGGCATCCCCCGGCGCGGCCATGCCACGGGCTTTTGCAGATACCCCGCCCGCTGCGCAGCACGTCACCTCCTCCGGGCCGCGCTTTCGCGCCAGCACGCCGTGGCGCAAGGCTGGGGCACAGGACGTCGAAGACGCGGTGGTCGTCGAGCGCGGCCCGGGGGCCAGCGGCTCTCAGGGCGCATCGGCACCACACGCCGAAGCCCCGGGCAGTTTCACCCGCGTGGTTTTTGCCCCCCCACGCGCCCCGCACCCGCCACACCACTACCACCTGTATGTGCCGCCCAATGCCAGCGCAGGCACGCCCATGCCCCTGGTGTTGATGCTGCACGGCTGCACGCAGAACCCTGCGGACTTTGCCACGGGGACGGGCATGAACGCCGCTGCGGCATCCGCGAACGCCTTGGTGGTGTACCCCGAACAGCCGCACAGCGCCAACCCCAACGGTTGCTGGAACTGGTTCCGCCCTGAAGACCAGCGCCGGGGCCGCGGCGAGCCCGCACTGCTGGTGGCCATGGTGCGCGATGTGATGGCACGCCACCCGGTCGATGCGCGACGCGTCTACGTGGCGGGCCTGTCGGCCGGGGGCGCCATGGCCGCGCTGCTGGCGCGCGAATACCCGGACCTGTTCGCCGCCGCTGGCGTGCATTCCGGCCTGCGCGCCGGTGCGGCCCACGACGTGATGGGCGCGCTCTCGGCCATGAAGACAGGCGCCAAACCCCACCCGAGGGGAACCCCCGTGGCAGCCCCCGGCCAGCGGGTCACGCCGGTCATCGTTTTCCACGGCGACGCCGACCCCACGGTCAGCGCACGCAACGGGGAACAGGTGGTGCAGGCGGCGGTTGCTGCCGTGCCAGGGGGCGCTGCCGCGCTGCAGACCACCTCAGAGCAAGGCGTGTCGGCCACCGGACAGCACTACACGCGCACCGTGCACCGCAGCCCGGCGCATGCGGGCGATGCAGCAGCCACCGCGACAGTCCCCGTGGTTGCCGAGCACTGGGTGCTGCACGGCGCAGGCCACGCCTGGGCAGGCGGCGACGCGCGCGGAAGCCACACCGACCCGCGCGGGGTGAGTGCCACTGAAGAGATGCTGCGGTTCTTTCTGGACCACCCGCACAGCCCTGGGGCGAAGTAGCGCGCCGCGCGCGACGAAAACCCCGGCAGGCGGCCGGTGCGGCCCATCCATGCAGGCGGGAAATTTGGGCCACGCACCACGATGGGGGTGCGGGCCCGCAGACCAGGCAACCCTGTGGTCGGGTGCGGCGGCACAATCCCTTCTTTTCACCGCCGCCCCCATGCCCCCCATCGCCGTTATCGACTTTGAAACCACCGGCATCTCGCCCGGCCAGGGCGCGCGCGCCACCGAGGTGGCGATCGTGCTGCTGGAGCAAGGCCAGGTGGTGGACCGGTTCCAGAGCCTGATGAAAACCGGGGCGTGGATTCCGTCGTTCATCACCCAGCTCACCGGCATCACCAACGCCATGGTGGCGGCTGCGCCGGATGCGGCCGGGGTGATGCAGGACGCCGCGCGGTTTGTGGGCGACGCGCCCATGGTGGCGCACAACGCGGCGTTTGACAGCAAGTTCTGGCAGGCCGAGCTGGCCTTGGCGGGGCGGCCCGCGCCGCAGCCGTTTGCGTGCACGGTGCTGCTGTCGCGGCGGCTGTATCCCGAGGCACCCAGCCACAAGCTCGGCACGCTGGTGGACTACCACGGCCTGCCGCGCACGGGCCAGGCGCACCGGGCGCTGGCCGATGCCGAGATGGCGGCCGCGCTGCTGGCGCGCATGCAGCACGACCTGCGCACCCGCTGGCGCGTGGCCGAACCCAGCCATGCGCTGCTGCAAACCCTGCAGCGCTGCGCCAAGCCCAAGGTGGGCGCGCTGCTGGCGCAGCATGCGGTGGCCTAGCCAGGGCCTGTGGAGGGTGCGCCAAGTAATTCCTCAATGCTATTAAATTGGTAGCTATCGGCACATGATGGACGCGCGCAGAAGGCCTTTTTTATTCAGATTTCTTGCATACTGGGACCGCCGCAGCCCGGTGCAGGAGGGCTGCGCACACAACAACCCCCGATGAAAGGCTTGGCGATGGGAATTCTGGTTCTTGGACTGGTGCTGTTTCTGGGTGTGCACTCGGTGCGCATCGTGGCCGACGGCTGGCGCACGCAGACGCTGGCGCGCGTGGGCGAGGGGCCATGGAAGGGGCTGTACTCGCTGGTGTCGGCGGTGGGCCTCGCGCTCATCGTGTGGGGCTATGGCCTGGCGCGGCAGCAGCCCGTGGTGCTGTGGGTGCCGCCCATGGGCATGCGGCACGCGGCGGCGCTGCTCACGCTGGTCGCCTTTGTGCTGCTGGCCGCCACCTACGTGCCGCGCAATGCGATCAAGGCCCGGCTGCACCACCCGATGGTGCTGGGCGTGAAGGTGTGGGCGCTGGCGCATCTGCTGTCCAACGGCAACCTGGCCGATGTGCTGTTGTTTGGCAGCTTTTTGCTGTGGGCGGTGCTGGGCTTTCGCGCCGCACGCCAGCGCGACCGGGCGCAGGGTACGGTGTATGCAGCAGGCAGCGCAGCGGGTACGGCCGCTGCCGTGGGGGTGGGCCTGGTGGCCTGGGTGGGCTTTGCGTTCTGGGGCCATGCGTGGCTGATTGGCGTGGCGCCGCTGGGGCGGTAGCCGGGCGCCGGGGCGGCCCGCGCCCCAAATGCCGGAGAATCCGCGCTTTGCGTTTTCTCCTTTCCCCGAGATCTGTATGACCGAAGCCAATACCCTCAGCCCCGCCGACCGGCCTTCCCTGCCCGACCACCTGTCGGTCAACCCCCGCAGCCCGCACCATGTGGCCGCCGTGTTCGAGTACGACATCGGCATCCGCCTGAACGGCAAGGAGCGTTTTGATGTGGAGGAATACTGCATCAGCGAAGGCTGGGTGAAGGTGCCCGCCGGCAAGACGCTGGACCGCAAGGGCCAGCCGCTGCTCATCAAGATCAAGGGCACGGTCGAAGCGTTCTACAAGTGAACGCTGCACCGGGGGCTGCGCCGCTCGCCCCCGGCGCCTGGGTGATTCACTGCGACGGCAGTGCCTGGCCCAACCCCGGGCGCATGGGCCTGGGGGCGGTGCTGACGGGGCCCGACGGCACCGTGCAGCAGCAGATTTCCGAAGCCCCCACCTTCACCGGCTGCAACAACGAGGCCGAGTTGCGCGCACTGATCCGGGCCCTGCAGTGGCTGGCGCAGCAGGGCGTGGCGGCCACCACCCCCGTGCAGGTGTTCAGCGACAACAGCGTGCTGGTGGAGCAGCTGGGCGGCCATCCCACGGCGCCGATAGCGCGGCTGGCACCGTTGTTTGACGAAGCGCGCAGCATGCTGCAAACATTCCACAACGTTCGCCTGCAGTGGATTCCGCGCCACCGCAATGGCGCTGCCGACACCCTGGCACGCGCCGCGCTGGGGCTGGCACCCAAGGCGGCCCGACCGCCGGGGCACCGCGACAAAAAGAAAAAGCGGCGCTGAACACGCCCCCTCAATCCCCCGCCGCCCGGGCCAGCAGCATGGCCTTTTCCTGGGCATTGCGCGTGAGGCCCGCCGCGCGCTCGAACTCAGACCGCGCTTCATCCTGCCGACCCAGCTTGGCCAGCAGATCGCCGCGCACGCTGGGCAGCCAGTGGTAGTGGCGCAGGCTGGGGTCTGCCGCCAGCGCATCCACCAGCGCCAACGCGGCCCCGGGCCCTTCGGCCATGCCCACGGCCACGGCGCGGTTGAGCGCCACCACGGGCGAGGGCGCGACCTGCAGCAGCGCGTCGTACAACGCGACGATGTGGGGCCAGTCGGTGTCCTGCGCACGCCTCGCGCGCGCGTGGCAGGCAGCGATGGCGCCCTGCAGCGCATACGGCCCCCAGGCGTGGCCTGCGCGCGCGAGCCGCTCGGCCTTGTCCAGGGCCGCCAGCCCGCGGCGTACCAGCAGGTGGTCCCAGCGCGCGCGGTCCTGGTCCATGAGCAGCACGGGCTGGCCCTGCGCATCGGTGCGTGCGGGCAGGCGCGAGGCCTGGATTTCGAGCAGCGCCACCAGGCCTTGCACCTCGGGTTCGTCGGGCACCAGGCCGGCCAGCACGCGCACCAGGCGCTGCGCCTCGCCACACAGCGCGGGGCGCATCCAGTCATCGCCCGCCGTGGCGGCATAGCCTTCGTTGAAGACCAGGTAGATCACCTCCAGCACCGACGCCAGGCGCGGCGCGCGCTCGGCCGCGCCGGGCACCTCGAAAGGCACCTGCGCGGCCGTGAGGCTGCGCTTGGCACGCACGATGCGCTGCGCAATGGTGGGTTCGGGCACGAGGAAGGCGCGCGCGATCTCGGCCGTGGTGAGGCCGCCCAGCAGCCGCAGCGTGAGCGCCACGCGCGCCTCGGTGGGCAGCACGGGGTGGCAGGCGGTGAAGATCAGGCGCAGCAGGTCATCGCCGATGTCGTCCTGCTGCGCATGCATGAGGGTCTCCACCACGTCGGGCGCGTACTGCGCTTCGAGCGCTGCGAGGTCGTGGCCCAGGGCCTCGTGCTCGCGCGCATGCAGCGCCTGCTGGCGCAGGTGGTCGATGGCGCGGCGCTTGGCCGTGGTCATGAGCCACGCGGCCGGGTTGGCGGGCAGGCCGGTGGCGGGCCAGTGCTCCAGCGCGGCCACCAGCGCGTCCTGCGCCAGCTCTTCGGCCCGGCCCACGTCGCGCGTCATGCGCGCCACACTGGCGATGATGCGTGCGGCTTCGATGCGCCACACGGAGTCGATGCTGCGGTGCAGGGCATCGCGGTCGGGCAGGGCAGGGGGGTTCACGCGATGAAGAACGTGTGAATGAGTCCGGCGGATTCGTTCACACCTTCTCAACCCAGCGCCTGGCTGGCGTCCACCATGTGCACAAATTCCCATGTGTGGCCATCCAGGTCGTCAAAGCTGCGCGAGTACATGAAGCCCAGGTCCTGCGCGGGGCGGGGTGTGGTGCCGCCTGCGGCCACGGCCTTGTCCACCAGGGCATCGACCTCTGCTCGGCTGCCGCACGAGAAACACACCAGCACCTCGGAGGTGGTGCGTGCGTCGGCAATCGTTTTGCTGGTGAAGGTCTGGTAGAAGTCTTTGACCAGCAGCATCACGAAGAGGTTCTCGCCCACCACCAGGCAGGCGCCCTGGTCGTTGGTGAACTGTGGGTTGAATTCATAGCCCAGGGCGCGAAAAAACGCCTGCGAGCGGGCCATGTTTTCGATGGGCAGGTTCACGAAGATTTGCTGGTGCATGGAGGTCTCCTGGAGGGTGGGGAAGGTATAGGGAAACGGGGGGTTTGGCAAAGGGGTTGGCAAAGGGGTTCGGCTCAGGGGGCGGTTTTTTGCACCACCGCCTGCAGGTTGGCCAGGCCGTCCTCGAAGTCCTGCCCCACCATGCGGTCCATGTTGAAGAACAGGTGGGCGATCTTGGCGAGATAGGGCACGGGGCCCTGCATGGCCCAGGTGACGCGGGTGGCGCCTGGGCCCTCGGGCTGCAGCATGAACTCCACCTGGTTGTGGGCTTCGAAGGGTTTCACGAAGTCGAGCTTCATGCCCACGCGGGCGGGGGCGGTGGCATCCACGATCTCCATGCTGCCCGTGCCCACCTTGTCGCCCTGCCAGGCGTAGCGTGCGCCGGGGCCGGTGGTGGTGGCGCTGTACTCCCCCTTGAGGGCCGGGTCCTTGCGCTCGTAGGGGTTCCAGGTGTTGAACTGGCGCAGGTCGTGGATGAGGCCGAACACCCGCTCGGGCGGGGCGGGGATGACGCGGCTGCGCTCCACGCGGAAGCTGTCGGGGCGGGTGGCGGCGTAGGCCAGCAGCAGCGCCAGGGCGGCGAGCAGCACGAGGGCGATGGTCTTGAGCATGGGGGTGGGTCCTGGGTTTGGCTTGGGTGTGCCGTGGGTGAGCGGGCTTCAGCCGCGCAGCGCGTCGAGGTCGGGGAAATTTTCCACCCCGTCGATCGCGGCGAAGTCTTCCATCTCAAACAGCTGGCGCACCTCGATTTCTGCCTCCAGCCCTTCGCCGCGCGGGTTGGGAAAGCGGCGTGTCCACTCCAGCGCCTCGTCGCGGCTGCGCACCTGGATCAGGGTGTAGCCGGCGATGAGTTCCTTGGTCTCGGTGAACGGCCCATCGGTGACGGTGCGCCCCCCTGCCGGGCTGTAGCGCACGCGCCAGCCCTGTGCGCTGGGCTTGAGGCCACTGCCGTCCAGCAGCACGCCCGCGCGGGCCAGCTCCTCGTGGTAGCGGCCCATGTCGGCCAGCAGGGTGCTGCTGGGCAGGCAGCCTTGTTCGGATTCGGCCGTGGCCTTGACGATGATCATGAAACGCATGGTGACTCTCCCGGTGGTATTGAACAAAAAAGAAGTGCCTGCGCAGACGCTGGTCTCCGGTCCTTGCGGGTCCCTTCTGCGCGCTTCATCCCTACGACGAACGGAGCTGCCGAAAATCGACATGCCCACCACACGCCAACGAGCAACCAAGGGTTAGCACTTAGAAAAAAGATTCTCCAGAGCCCTTTGCACTCCGCCTCGGCCCCTGTGGATGGCGCGGCGTCCAGGAGATGAATGTAGGGAGATCACTGATCCAACCCCCTGTGATCCGCACGACGTGCTGGATACAATTTGTTAAGAACTGATCCATCGCATCGCTTGAAGCGACCTCCCGCATGCCAGCCTCGAACGAAAGAGCGCCAGCCAGCCACACACGGAGCCCAGCCATGGCACGAGGATCCCGCAGCCCGCAACAGCATCCGCCCCGCAAGACGGCGGTTCTCGCGCGCCTGCCCTGCCGGGTGGTGGCCCTGTTGTGTGCCGGGATCGCAGGCGCCCATGCACAGACGGATATTGCGGACCTGCCGCTGGAGCAGCTCATGCAGATGCAGGTCACCACGGCCAGCCGCTATGCGCAAACGGCGCTGGAGGCCCCCGCCGCCGTGAGCGTGGTCACGGCCGACGACATCCGGCTGTTTGGCTACCGCACGCTGGCCGAGGTGCTGGGCAGCCTGCGCGGGCTGTATGTCTCCTACGACCGCGCCTACCACTACCTGGGCACCCGGGGCTTTGCCACCCCGGGCGACTACAACACGCGGGTGCTGCTGCTGGTCAACGGGGTGCGCTTCAACGACAACATCTACGACCAGGCGAGCATCGGCAGCGACTTTCCGCTGGACCTGGACCTGGTGGAGCGGGTGGAGTTCGTGCCCGGCCCCGGGTCGGCGGTGTACGGGGCCAACGCCTTCTTCGGCGTCGTCAATGTGATCACACGCGACGGCCGCCAGCTGGCCGGGCCGCAGGTCAGCACCGAGGTCGGCAGCCACGGCAGCGCCAAGCTGCGGTTTTCCGTGGGCACGGTGGATGCGCAGGGCGGCGACTGGCTGCTCTCGGCCACGCGGGCCGCCACGCGCGGGGCCGACCAGCACTACGCGGCCTTCGATACGCCCGCGAACCATGGCGGTGTGGCGCAGCGCCTGGACTATGACCGCAGCACCCAGCTGTTCGCCCGCATGCACCGCGAGGGCCTGACGCTCACGCTCGCCCATGGCGAGCGCACCAAGGGGGTTCCCACGGCGGCCTTCTCGCAGGTTTTCAACGACCCACGCTCGCGCTTCATCGACAAGAACACCCGCCTGGCGGCCGAATACGCCACGCAGCTGCAGCCATCGCTGGCGTTCACCGGACGCCTGCACGCGGGGCGCTACCAGTATGTGGGCGACTATGTGTACGACTACCCGCCCGTGACGCTGAACCGCGATGCGAGCAACGGCCAGTGGTGGGGCACCGAATGGCAGTGGGTGAGCACCGCGCTGGCACGCCACAAGCTGTCCTGGGGCCTGGACTACCGGCGCGACACCCGCATCGAACAGCTCAACATCGACCTCGATCCTCCCGCGCAGCATCTGGCTGCCCAGCGCCAGGGCCATGTGCTGGGCCTGTACTTCCAGGACGAGTTCGCACTCAGCCCCGACCTCACGCTGCATGCCGGGCTGCGCTGGGGCAAGCAGTCGGGCAGCGCGGGCGCCATCCATCCCCGCCTGGGCCTGGTGTACTGGTGGAATGCCGCCACCGCCCTCAAGCTGCTGCACGGCACCGCGTACCGCCCCCCCAATGCCTATGAGCGCGACTACCGCGTGGACCTGCCGGGCGGCGTGGTCGAAGGGGCGGGCCTGCGCTCGGAGCGCGTGCGCACCACCGAGCTGGCGCTGGAGCACGCCCCCACCGGGGCCAGCCGCGTGCTGCTGACGGCGTTCCGCTCGGCGGTGACCGACCTGATCGCGCAGGATGCGGCAGGCAGGGCCGACCGGCTCACCTTCGGCAACATGCGCGCCGTGCAGGTCCATGGCCTGGAGGCCGAGGCCGAGCAGCGCTGGCAGGGCGGGCAGCGCCTGCGCATGGCCTATGGCTGGCAAAAGGCGCGCGACCCCTCGCAGGCGCAGCCGCTGACCAATGCCCCCCGGCATCTGCTCAAAGTCCAGTGGTCCGACACCCTGCGGCCCGCCCCCGGATCGCGCGGGACTGCGGGGCGCTACGCCATCGAGGCCATCGGCATCGGCAGCCGCAGCACGCTGCAGGGCACACGCCTGCCCGCGCATGTCCTGACCCACGCGAGCTACTCCACGCGCATCGCGGATGTCGATGTGTCGGTGGGGGTCTACAACCTGTTCAACCGCCGGTACGCGGACCCCGCCTCGTTCGAGATCCGCGAGGAAGCGGTGCGGCAGGACGGGCGGACCTACCGCCTCAAGCTGACCTACGCGTTCTGAGCCATGTGCAACACCCTGCGCCTACGCAACCTGCTGGTGGTCTGGCTGTGGATGCTGTGCGGCTCGGGATGGAGCCTGGCCCGGGCCAACGAACCGGTGGCCGAACAGGACCTGAAGGCCGCCTACATCTTCAACTTCATCCAGTACATCGAATGGCCCGACAGCGAGGCCGACTCGGCCCAGGAGATGAACCTGTGCGTGTCGCCCTTCAGCCCGCTTCGGCGCCCGCTGAGTGCGCTGGAGGGCAAGCCGGTCGGCAAGGGCCGCACCCTGCGGGTGAGGCTGCTGGAGCCCGCCAGCCTGCGCCAGTGCCGCCTGCTGGTGCTGAACAACACGGATGTCGAGCCCGTGCTGCGCGCCTTGCGCACCCTGCCTGCAGCACATGGCGTACTCACGGTCTCCGATGAGCTGACCTTCGTGAACCCCGAGATCGTGATCGCACTGGCCCAGCGCGACGGGCGCATCGTGTTCGGCATCAACCCCGACGCGGCCGCAAAGGCGGGCCTCACCATCAGCTCCAGGCTGTTGCGCCTGGCCCGGGCGGGCAGATGACCCCCCTGCAGCCATCCCCCGCCCCGCAGGCACCGGCCCCGCTGCTGCCGCCCATCCTGCTGTCCTCGCGGCTGGTGGCCACGGGCATCCTGTCGGCCGGGCTGGCGCTTCTGACCGTGGTGCTGGCACTCACGGGCATGGACTACTGGAGCACCCGCAGCTCCATGCTGCAGGACAGCCGCGTGGAGGCGGCCATCGTGGCCGACAACATCTCGGCCGCCGTGATGTTCCGCGACACGGGCACCGCCAATGAGATGCTGGGTGCGCTGCGATCGTCATCGATGGTGCTGGCTGCGGGCGTGTACGACAACGATGGCGTGCTGTTTGCCCACTATGCGCGCGACCGCGACCCGGAGTTTCCGACCACGCTGCGCGCGACGGGCATGAATGGTGCGCTGGAGCGTTCGGGCTGGGAGAGGCTGGAGATCGTCCGCGCCATCCCGGGTGCGGCGGGCATGGCGACCCCCCTGGGCACGCTGTACATCCGCAAGTCGATGCGCGAGGTGCACTCCCGGCTGGCCCTGCGTTTTGGCAGTGCGCTGCTGGTGGCCGTGTGTGCCATGGGGGTGGCCACAGCCATGGTGCTGCGCAGCCGCGCCGCCGTGCGCGAGGCCGAACACCGTCTGCACACGCTGGCCCACACCGATGCCGTCACGGGCACCGGCAACCGCCATGCGTTCAACGAGCGGCTGGCCTCCGAGCTGGAACAGGCCCGCCACCTAGGGCACCGCGTGGCGCTGGTCTACATCGACCTGGACAACTTCAAGACCCTCAACGACACCTTCGGCCACGCTGCGGGCGATGGCCTGCTGCGCCAGGTGGCGCAGCGCCTGCAGTCGGTGGTGCGCAGCGACGACACCATCTCGCGCCTGGGGGGCGACGAGTTTGCGCTGATCCTGCGGCTGGACATGGACGACGCGGCGCTGGCGAAGTATGCGCAGCGCATCATCGGCGTCTTCCAGGCCGCCTACACCGAGGTGGGGCAGCAGATGAACGTCACGGGCAGCGCGGGCATCGCCACCTTTCCCGACGACGCCCCCGACATCAACGCCCTCGTGAGCAACGCCGACACCGCCATGTACCGCGCCAAGGAGATGGGCAAGAACCGCTGCGTGCGCTTCGAGCCGTCGATGAACCAGGCGGTGGTGCGGCGCCAGGCCATCGAACATGCGCTGCGCGCCGAGCTGGAGCAGCAGGGGGGCGGGCTGACACTGCACTACCAGCCGCTGTTTGCCGCACGTGGCCAGGCGCTGGTGGGGGCCGAGGCGCTGCTGCGCTGGACGCATGCCGAGCTGGGCCCGGTGCCACCACTCGAAGCCGTGTCCGTGGCCGAGGACTGCGGCCTCATCGTGCCGCTGGGCTACTGGGTGCTGCGCACCGCCTGCCGCGACGCCGCACGCTGGACCGCGCCCGGGCCGCTGCGGGTGGCCGTCAACATCTCGGCGCGCCAGCTGGGCGACCCGCAGTTTCTGGAGCGCGTGATGGACATCCTGCGCGAGGAAGGCCTGCCCGCCCACCTGCTCGAAATCGAACTCACCGAAACCGTGCTGATGGAAAACATGGAGGCCGGCGCCCACACGCTGCACCGCCTGAGCCAGCTGGGCATCCACCTGGCCATCGACGATTTCGGCACAGGCTACTCATCGCTGGCCTACCTGCGCCAGCTGCCGATGCGGCGCCTGAAGATCGACCGCAGCTTTGTGCGCGACCTGCCCGAGCAGGAACACAGCCGCACCATCGTCACCGCCATCGTGGCGCTGGCGCATGGCCTGGGGCTGCAGGTGACCGCCGAGGGCGTGGAAACCCCGCAGCAGGCCGACTACCTGGTGCAGCAGGGCTGCGACGTGCTGCAGGGGTATGCGCTGGCGCGGCCCATGCGGGTGGCGCAGTTTCTGGCCCTGCAGGCGGGCACCACGGCATAGGGCGCAGGGCTGCTCAGGCCTCGGCGCCGTGGTAGCAGGGCGCGACCTCGCGCACCTCCACGGTGGCCCATTCGGCGGCCGGGCATGCGCGCGCAATGGCCACGGCCTCGTCGCGCGTGGCGCAGTCCAGCAGATAGAAGCCGCCCACCATTTCCTTGGTCTCGGCAAACGGGCCATCCACCAGCCGGGCCTGGCCGCCGCGCACCTGCAGGCGCACGGCCTGGTCGGTGGAGGCCAGCGACTCGGACGCACGCAGCAGCCCCCGCGCCTGCAGTCCTTCGCCAAACCGCTGCATGCGCGCATAGGCCTCCTGCCCCCCCGCCAGCCCCCGCTCGGCGCGCTGGCCGTGGGGTTCCATGATGAGCAGCATGTAGGGCATGGGTGTCTCCTGAACAGATGGAAAAAAGGGGGTGGGGCCCACCCGGGCCGCCATCCTGCCAATGGTATTAGCTATTATTTTTATAGCTCAAAGTGCTTGTCTGTCGCGCGGTAGCGGCCATTTTTTATCATATTCTTGCGCGCTGCAGCAGGCCTGTGCTATCTTTGGCGCCCTATGCAACGCAGCATGCTCCTATCCACCCTATCGCTAGGCCTAGTGCCTGGCCGGGGTCTGCCTGCGTTCGCCACCCTCGTTGCCTGATTCGCTCAGCGCAGCACCTGATCTCCCCCTGACCCCGGCCCGCGAACCAGCCTTTGCACACGCAAAGGGCTGCAGGGGATGTCATTCGTTTTGATTTCGTTTGACCCGTGCACCGTGCGTGATTTGCGCACCGCACACACCGTTCGTGGAGCCTCTTATGATTGCCAAGCCCGCCACCAAGTACCAGCCCATTGCCCCCATTGCGCTCGCCGACCGCCAATGGCCCAGCCGCAGCATCACCCATGCGCCCCGGTGGCTCTCCACCGATCTGCGCGACGGCAACCAGGCGCTGTTCGAGCCCATGAACGGCGAGCGCAAGATGAAGCTCTTTGCCGAGCTGGTGCGCATCGGCTTCAAGGAGATCGAGGTCGGTTTTCCCGCCGCGTCGCAGACCGACTTCGACTTCGTGCGCCGCCTCATTGATGAAAACCTGATCCCCGACGACGTGACCATCATGGTCATGACCCAGTCGCGCGAAGACCTGATCGCGCGCACCGTCGAGGCCGTGCAGGGCGCACCCCGCGCCATCGTGCACCTGTACAACGCCACCGCACCCGCCTGGCGCCGCATCGTGTTCGGCATGAATGTGACGCAGGTGATGCAGCTCATTGCGCACCACGTGGGCTACCTCAAGCAGCTGACCGACGCGCAGCCCGAAACGCAGTGGACCTTGCAGTACTCGCCCGAGACCTTCAGCGCCACCGAACTCAGCGTGTCCCTCAAGGCCTGCCAGACCGCGATTGCCGCGTGGAACGCCGGCCCCGGTCGCCCCATCATCATCAACCTGCCGACCACGGTGGAGAACGCCACGCCCAACGTGTTCGCCGACCAGATCGAGTGGATGGACCGACACCTCGCGCCGCGCGAACACATCGTGCTGTCGGTGCACCCGCACAACGACCGGGGCACGGGCGTGGCGGCGGCAGAACTCGCGATGATGGCCGGTGCCGACCGCGTGGAAGGCTGCCTCTTCGGCAACGGCGAGCGCTGCGGCAATGTGGACATCGTGACGCTGGCACTCAACATGTACACGCAGGGCGTGCACCCGGGCCTCGACTTTTCGGACATCACCTCGGTCGCGCGCATTGCCGAGGAATGCACCTCGCTGCCTGTGCACCCGCGCCATCCCTATGCGGGCGATTTGGTGTTCACCGCGTTCTCGGGCTCGCACCAGGACGCAATCAAGAAGGGCTTTGCCGCGCAGGACCCGAATGCGCTGTGGGAAGTGCCTTATTTGCCCATCGACCCGGCGGACCTGGGCCGCACCTACGACAGCGTGATCCGCGTGAACAGCCAGTCGGGCAAGGGCGGCATTGCGTTTTTGCTGGAGCGTGAACACGGTGTGGTGATGCCCCGGCGCATGCAGGTGGAGTTCAGCGCCGTGGTGCAGCGCCAGACCGACGCGAGCGAGGGCGAGATGACGGGCGATGCGCTGTGGAGCCTGTTCCAGGCCACCTACCTGAACGCGCCCGCGCAGGCCGCCATCACCTGCCATAGCCACAAGCTGGATGAAGACGGGCAGGGCATCGAGCTGGACGTGACCATCGACGGCGCACGCCAGACGCTGCGCGGCCAGGGCAATGGCCCGATTGCCGCCACGGTGGATGCACTCGGCCTGCCGCTGCGCGTGGACCACTACGAGGAACGCGCCACGGGCACCGGCGCCAACGCGCAGGCGCTGGCCATTGTGGAAGCCGCGATGGAAGGCGTGGCCGGTGCCACCTTTGGCGCGGGGGCCAGCCACAACATCGTGACCGCCTCGGTGCTGGCCATTGTGGGTGTGGCCAACCGGCTGATGGCGCGGCGCACCGCATCCCATCCAACGGCTTCCGCCGTGGCAGCATGAGCGGGACCATGGAGATTCGCCCCGCTTCGGCCCGTGATGCGCCAGCCATCAGCGCCCTGGCATTGTCAGTGGCGCACTTCTTTACGCTCGACCGGGAGGGGCGGGGTGCCGAGGAGTTTTTGCAGACCTTGCGGCCCGAGGCGGTGGCATTGCGGCTGGCGACGCCATCATTTACGAGCTGGGTGGGATGGGGGCCCGGGAGTACTTTGGCGGGCGTGGTGGTGGTACGGGATGGCACCCACCTGTTTCACCTGTTTGTGGCCGAGTCCTTCCAGGGCCGCGGCTGGGCGCGGCAACTGTGGCAGCACGCGCTACTCCACATCGCCACCGGCCCCGCGCCCGACGTGACTGTCAACGCAACGCTCCGTGCCCAGGGCTTTTACGAACGCATGGGGTTTGTGGCGACGGGTCCCGCTGTGGAGACCCGGGGGGTTGCCTTCATTCCGATGCGGCGCCCTGGCCACGCATCAGGCAGCGCGCTATGGCAAACCACGTAGGGTGCTTCTTCCTGCGAGGAATCCGCCGGTTGTCTCGCGCTGGCAGCGGTGCGCCCAAACCTGTTGTCAAAGACCTTGTGTAGCCTCGGGAAACTGCAGCGTGCCGCGCCGGTCCATTAACCTCGGGCCCATGCGCGTTTTTCACCGCCTGGCTTTTGCCACCTGCACCGCCGCCCTGCTGGTCCTTGCCGGATGTGGGACCTCTCGGCCACCGCCGTCGCCGGGCGCCACCGCGCCCTTGCGCACCACGCCGCCGCTCTCGGCCGAGCAGGCGCACGACATCGCCATCCACGCGCTGGGCCTGGTGGGCACGCCTTACCGCTATGGCGGCAATACGCCGGACTCGGGTTTTGACTGCAGCGGCCTCATCGGCTACGTGTACCGCAACCAGGTGGGCACGCCGCCACCGCGCACGGTGGCCCAGCTCAACACCTGGGGCGCCCCGATCGACAGCAGCGAGCTGCGCACGGGCGACCTGGTGGTGTTTGGCACCGGCCGCCAGCCCAGCCACGCGGGCATCTATGTGGGCGAGGGGCGGTTTGTGCACGCGCCGTCCACGGGCGGCACAGTGCGGCTCGATCACCTGCAGTCGCGCCACTGGGCGCGGCAGAACGCGGCGTTCCGCAGACCTTAGAGGCTCCCCCTGTGTCGCCTTCGGCGCCTTCCCCCTGAGGGGGACGACGCACTCGCTGCGGGGCGGCCCTTGCTCTGCGTCACTGGCCTGGGCCGCGCCAGTTCCGGCCGTGTGACCACATCCCTGGCCTATGGACAACGGCGGCTCCGCGACAATCGGGGCCACCATGACCCACGCACACCGCTCCGCCACCCCCATTTCCACCCACGACACGACGCGCATCGACGACACGCGCATCAAGGCCGTGCGCCCGCTGATCACGCCTGCGCTGCTGCAGGAATGGCTGCCCACACCCGATGCGGCGCAGACCCTGGTCGAGACCAGCCGCGCCGCGATCTCGCGCATCCTGCACGGGCAGGACGACCGGCTCATCGTGGTAGTGGGGCCCTGCTCCATCCACGACCATGGCCAGGCCATGGACTACGCGCACCAGCTCAAGGTGCAGGCCGATGCGCTGGCGGACGACCTGCTGATCGTGATGCGCGTGTACTTCGAAAAGCCGCGCACCACCGTGGGCTGGAAGGGCTACATCAACGACCCGCACCTCGATGGCAGCTTTGCCATCAACGAAGGCCTGGAGCTGGCGCGCCAGCTGCTGCTGGATGTGCTGGAGCTGGGCCTGCCGGTGGGCACCGAGTTCCTGGACCTGCTCTCGCCGCAGTTCATCAGCGACCTGGTGAGCTGGGGCGCGATTGGCGCGCGCACCACCGAGAGCCAGAGCCACCGCCAGCTGGCCAGCGGCCTGTCGTGCCCCGTGGGTTTCAAGAACGGCACCGATGGGGGCGTGAAGGTGGCCAGCGATGCCATCCAGGCGGCCAGCGCTGCGCATGCGTTCATGGGCATGACCAAGATGGGCCAGGCCGCCATTTTTGAAACGCGGGGCAACAACGACTGCCATGTGATCCTGCGCGGGGGCAAACAGCCCAACTACAGCGCCGCCGATGTGGACGCGACCTGCGCCGTGCTCAAGGCCGCCGGCCTGCGCGAGCAGGTGATGATCGACGTGAGCCACGCCAACAGCAGCAAGCAGCACCAGCGCCAGATCACGGTGGCAGGCGATGTGGCCCAGCAGATTGCCGCAGGCGATGGGCGCATCACCGGCCTGATGATCGAAAGCCATTTGCAGGAAGGCCGCCAGGACATCGTGGCGGGCCAGCCGCTCACGCCCGGCGTGTCGGTGACCGACGCCTGCATCAGTCTGGCGCAGACGGTGCCGGTGCTCGAAAGCCTGGCCGCCGCCGTGCGCGCCCGCCGCGCCCGCAACTGACAGCGACGGGCCAGCAAGCGGGGCGGGCGGGGCCTGCGGGTACAGCGAAGCAGGGCCCCCTCATTTGGGGCAAACCCCCATGCACCGCCCCGGCAGGGGGGGCCGGTGCGGTGTAGCATTGCCCTTTCGAGCCGGGCGGCTGCCGCCCCCGGGATTTTTCACTGCGGTGCAGGCATTCGGCCTGTGCCCGCCTGCTGCCCGACTGCCTTGTTGTTCCCGCTGCCCTGTGCCTGCCTCTACACCCCGGTCGCCCTGGCCCGGCGGTGCCGGTGCACGCGCCTGGGCACCGTGGTTGCCTGACGACCATGCCACCAGCGCAAGCCACCGCAGAGGCCGCAAGGCTCCAGGCACTGCAGTCTTACGCAATCCTCGACACCCCGGCCGAAGAGAGTTTTGACCAGCTGGCCAAGCTGGCGGCACAGGTGTGCCAGTGCCCCATGGCAGTGGTCAATTTTGTGGACCACGAGCGCCAGTGGTTCAAGGCCACCGTGGGTGTGCCTTTTCGCGAAACCGACCGCGCAATTGCGTTCTGCGCCCTTGCACTGAGCGGCAGCCGTGAGCCCCGGGTGGTGCCCGACACCACCCTGGACCCCCGCTTTGCGAGCAACCCGCTGGTGCGGGAGGAGCCCCACGTGCGGTTCTACGCGTGTGTGCCCCTGGTGACGAACGAGGGGTTTGCGCTGGGCACCCTGGCGGTGCTGGATTCTGTGCCGCGCAGCCTGTCGCCCGAGCAGCTGGAGGGCCTGCGCATCCTGGCCGAGCAGACCATGATGCAGCTTGAGCTGCGGCGCCAGAAGCAGTTGCTGGGCGAGCTGGTGCAGCAGCGCGACCAGATGCACGCCGAGCTGGCCGCGCAAGGCGAGGCGCTGCGTGTGACGGGGCAGATTGCGCGGGTCGGTGGCTGGACGGTGGAGCTGCCCGGCATGCAGCTGAGCTGGTCGGACGAAATCGTTGCCACCTATGGCATTGCACAGCGCACGGGCACGGCCGCCCAGCTGCTGCAGCTGTACACCCTGGCGCACCGCGCTGCGGTACAAAAAGCATTCGACGACTGCGTGCTGAAGGGCATGCCGTTTGACATCGAGGCCGAGGTGGTGATGCCCGGCGACCGGCATTTCTGGGTGCGCACGGCGGGCCAGGCAGTGCGGGACGCCGAAGGCCACATCGTGCGGGTGCAAGGCGCGTTCCAGGACATCTCGGCGCAGCACCAGGCCCACCAGGCGCGGCAGTTCAGCGAAGAGCGCTTTCACCTGGTGTCGCGCGCCACGGCCGATGCCGTGTGGGACTGGAACCTGCACACCGATGCCATGTGGTGGAACGAGGGCATGCAGAACCTGTTCGGCGTGCCGCTGGACCAGCTGCCGCCCGACAGCACCTCATGGACCCTGCGACTGCACCCCGACGACAGCGACGCCGTGCAGGACGGTATCCACGCGGCCATCGACGGCGCGGCCAACCACTGGTCGGACGAATACCGCTTTCGCCGCAGCGATGGCAGCTACGCCTGGGTGCTGGACCGGGGTTTCCTGATCCGCGACCCGCAGGGCCGGGCGGTGCGCATGGTGGGCGGCATGACCGACATCAGCGCCCAGAAGCTGGCCGACCTGGATGCCCAGCGCGACGCGCAGAACCATGCCGAGCTGCTGCAGGTGCAGCAGCGCATCTCGTCGCTGGACATGCCCTTGCCCGAAGTGCTGCAGCTGGTGGCCACCACGGTGCTGCGCCAGACCCATGCGCGCGGCGCGATGGTGGAGCTGCTGCAGGGCCGCCAGCTGGTGGCACAGGCCTCGGCGGGCGACCATGTGCGGCCCGTGGGCAACCTGCTGGCGGTGGACGAGAGCCTGCTGTGGCCCGCACTCAGCCAGGGCCAGACCGTGGTCTGCAATGACACCGAGGCCGAGGGCTGGGATATGGCCTCGATGCCGCACCGCCACGGCGTTCTGTCGGTGATGGCCGTGCCCCTGCGCAGTGGCGACGCGATCGTGGGCTCGCTCAAGGTGACTTCGGACAAGACCAATGCGTTCTCGCGCCGCGACGTGGCCCACCTGGAGATCCTCACCGAGTCGCTGGGCGCCATGGTGCAGCTGCGCCACGTGGCCGGGCAGCTGCACGCGTCCGAGCTGCAGTACCGCGCGCTGTTTGACGAGCACCCGCACCCCATGTGGGTGTATGACAAGGAAACGCAGCGGCTGCAGGCGGTGAACCGGTCGATGGAAACCCACTACGGCTACACCGAGGCCGAGCTGCTGACCATGCAGATGACCGACCTGTGGCCAGCCGAGCGGCGCGATGCCATCCGTGCATCCATCGAGGCCATCCCCATGGACCAGCGCAGCAAGCCGGTCACCAGCCGCCACGTCAAAAAGGACGGCTCGTACATGGACGTGGAGATCACGGCGGGCAGCATCAGCTTCAATGGCCGCCCGGCGCGCCAGGTGCTGGCCACCGACGTGACCGAGCGCCTGCGCACCGAGCGCGAACTCGCACGCATGGGCCGCGCGCAGCGCCTCTTGAGCGCCTGCAACGAAACCCTGGTGCGCGCCACCTCCGAAACCGCCCTGCTGCAGGCCGTCTGCCGGATTGCGGTGGACATTGGCGGCTACCGCATGGGCTGGGTGGGGTTTGCGCTGGACGATGGACGCAAATCCATCCTGCCCGTCGCCCACGCGGGCTACAACGAGAACTACCTGGAGAACCTGCACCTGTCCTGGTCGGCCGACGACCCCTACGGGCGCGGCCCGGCGGGCATGGCCATCCGCTCGGGCCAGCCGGTGATCGTGCAGGACATCCGCACCGAAGGCGACTTTGCCGACTGGACCGAGCGCATGCTGGACCACGGTTTCCACGGCGTGATCTGCCTGCCCCTGCAGTACCGCGACCAGGACCGCGCGTTTGGCCTGCTCTACCTGTACGCGCCCGACATCCTGCAGATCAGCCCCGAAGAGGCCGCGCTGCTGCAGGAGCTGGCCAGCGACCTGGCCTTTGGCATCACCAGCCTGCGCGCGCACAAGGCCCAGCAGCGGCTGCAGGCCTCGGTGCTGAAGGTGGCGGCGGCCGTGTCGGCCAGCACGGGCACCGAGTTTTTTGTGCAGCTCGTGCACAACATGGCCGACGCCCTCGATGCCCAGGGGGGCTGTGTGGTGCAGCTGCTGCCCGCCACGGCCCGGGACCCGGCCCCCCGCGTGGTGACGCTGGCTGCCGTGCTCGACGGCCAGATGCTGCCCACCGACGAATACTCCCTGGCTGGCACCCCCAGCCTGCAGCTGATGTCGCAGCGCACCCACGTGGTGAGCGACAAGGTGCAGCAGCTCTACCCCGAGGCCCCCATCCTGGCCAAGGTGGGGGCGCAGGCCTATGCGGGCCAGCAGCTGTGCAATGCCGACGGCGACGTGGTGGGCATCGTGTTCGTGCTGTTCCGCCAGGCGATCGCCGAGACCGACTTCATCACCTCCACACTGCAGATCTTTGCCTCGCGGGCCTCCGCAGAAATCGAACGCCAGCTGGCCGATGCCCGCATCCGCCACCAGGCCTCGCTGCTGGACAAGGCGCAGGACGCCATCGTGGTGCGCGACCTGGAGCACCGCGCGATCTACTGGAACAAAAGCGCCGAGCGGCTGTACGGCTGGTCGCAGCTGCAGGCGCTGGGCCAGTCCATCGAGACCCTGCTCTACGACGACCCCACCCATTTCCGCCACGCCACGAGGACGGTGCTGGAGCAGGGCGAGTGGACGGGCGAGCTGGTGCAGCGCCACCGCAACGGCGGCACCATCGAGGTCGAGGGCCGCTGGACGCTGGTGCGCGGCGATGACGGCCGCCCGCAGTCCATCCTGGCCATCAACACCGACATCAGCCAGCGCAAGGCCAACGAACGCGAGATCCAGCGCCTGGCCTTTTACGACGCGCTCACCGGCCTGCCCAACCGCATGCTGCTCATGGACCGCATGCACCAGGCCCTGGCCACCGCACAGCGGCGCCAGCAGGGCGGGGCGCTGCTGTTCATCGACCTGGACAACTTCAAGCAGCTCAACGACACCCTGGGCCACGACCAGGGCGACCTGCTGCTGCAGCAGGTGGCGCAGCGCCTGAACACCTGCGTGCGCGCGGTGGACACCGTGGCGCGCCTGGGCGGCGACGAGTTTGTGGTGATGCTCGAAGAACTCAGCCCCAAACCCCACGAGCTGGCCATGCACGCCCGCAGCGTGGGCGAGAAGATCCTGACCATGCTGGCCGTGCCCTACGCGCTGGCGGGCTACCAGTACCGCAGCACCCCCAGCATCGGCATTGCACCGTTTGCAGGCGAGCTGACCAGCGTGGGCGAGCTGCTCAAGCAGGCCGACCTGGCCATGTACCAGGCCAAGACCGCGGGGCGCAACACGCTGCGCTTTTTTGACCCCGACATGCAGGCCGTGGTCACGGCCCGCGCCGCGCTGGAGGCCGACCTGCGCTCGGCCCTGGCGCAGGACGAATTTTTGCTGCACTTCCAGCCGCAGATGCGCCACACCGGACAGTGCGTGGGGGTGGAGGCGCTGGTGCGCTGGGCCCATCCGCAGCGCGGCATGGTCTCGCCCGCACAGTTCATCCCCTTGGCCGAGGAAACCGGGCTCATCCTGCCGCTGGGCCGCTGGGTGCTGCACAACGCCTGCCAGCTGCTGGCCACCTGGCAGCAAGACCCGGCCCTGGCCCACCTGACCATGGCCGTGAACGTGAGTTCGCGCCAGTTCCGCCACGCCAGTTTTGTGGACGACGTGGCCCGGGTGCTGGCCATCACGGGCGCGCCATCGGGCCAGCTCAAGCTGGAGCTGACCGAAAGCGTGCTGGTGGAGGACATGGAAACCACCATCGCCACCATGGAGGCGCTGCGCAGCTACGGCGTGGGCTTTTCGCTGGACGACTTCGGCACCGGCTACTCCAGCCTGAGCTACTTGAAGCGCATGCCGCTCAACCAGCTCAAGATCGACCAGAGTTTTGTGCGCGACCTGCTCACCGACCCCAACGACGCCGCGATTGTGGACACCATCATCGGCCTGTCGCGCAGCCTGGGCCTGGAAGTGATCGCCGAAGGCGTGGAAAGCACCGAGCAGCGCGAGCTGCTGGCCCGCGCAGGCTGCCAGCTCTACCAGGGCTACCTGTTCAGCCGCCCCCTGTCGGTGGACCTCCTGGACGCCTTCCTGCGCACGCTGGCTGCGTAAGCCACCCGTCCGGGGCGGAGCCCCTTCGTTTTCCTTTATCAAAACTTGGATAAAACCACAGCCCTGCCTGTGGTTTTTTGCTTTGCGAAGGCGCCTGGGCCCCTCGCATGGCACCAGGCCAACAGCCGAGGGCTGACGACGGACCTCTCAGGGCTGCGAAGGCCCCGGCCC
Source organism: uncultured Verminephrobacter sp. (assembly GCA_964466605.1). Lineage (GTDB taxonomy): Bacteria > Pseudomonadota > Gammaproteobacteria > Burkholderiales > Burkholderiaceae_C > Acidovorax. Next base: position 7,760 of record CAYXSL010000028.1, on the reverse strand, counting down.
GGTCCTGACAAAACCTCCCTCGGGTCCCGGGAGTTGTTCTCTGTCTTTCTTCTTATATCTTTTATAAATACATAGTGGTAGTAGTAAGGGGCGGCCCTGGCTGTGGACAACCGACTTTTCTACAACCCGGGCGCGCACTTAGCCAGGCGCCAACCCTGTGCACCGATCCCTGCTCCCGCTGTTCCGACAACGGGGACAAAAGCCAGCGGTCGCCGGTTTCTGTGGATAACCCCGGGCTTGTGCCAGAACTATCCCCAGTTTTACGCACCGTGCGCCAGCAAGGCAAAAATTGCAGTCAAAAATGCCTTCTCCGCGCAACAGGTAAGCACTTATAGCTACTTATTTGATAGCAATTCGGGCTGTTTGTGCAACCAGACACCCCGTATCCCGCTGTGCCTGGCACCGGCCCCGCCCACCGGTCTTGACGGGCCCGGGCCTTCCGGATCGCCGGGCGGACCCCCTTCTCCGTTTTTTTCCACCAGCCCGCCCGGTTGCTGCCGTCTTTCCCTGTGCAGGGATGTTCGAGAGGCCCCGGAATGGGGTGTTCTGGTTATTCTTTGATAGCTCTATATATAAATAGCAGTAGTAGTAGAGTCGCCCTCTTTCTGTGGACAAGCGCTTTTTTCTGAATGCTGGCGCGGGCTTGCGTCGCCGCAAAGTCTGTGCGGCGGGCTGCACAAAGCGCGGGGCCCAGGTACAACAACTTTGCGGCAGCGGTTGTTCGTGTGGATAACTGCCCGGTTGTGCCAGAACTCTGCCCAGACTTATCCACAATTCGGGGCGCTGGTTCCAATTGCGGGGCCTGCCGGGGCCTGAAGGGCATCTGCAGGGCAAAAAAAAGCCCGACGTCCGTGGAAGGACGCCGGGCGGGCGGGACGCGGCCGCAGGCCGCTGGTTCTTGTCTTACTGGGCAGGTGCCGGGCCCGGCCTGCCACCGGGGCCACCGTGACCTGCTCCAGGGTGGCGGCCCTCGCCCCCCTTCATCCCGCCCATGCGGTGCCCCCGATGTGCCTGGGCGTCAAAGGTCTTTTGCTGCTCGGGCGTCAGCGCGGCGTAGAAGGCCTTGGTGGCCTCGCCCCGGCGGTCGGCCTCGGCGGCGTGCTGGGCGCGCAGGGCCCGCATGCGGTCGATGCGCTCGGGGGTGGTGAGCTTGTCCATGTCCTGGCGGTCCAGGCGCGCGGGGCGCTCGCCGGGCTTCATCGCAGTGGTGAAGGTGGTCCAGGCGGGTTCCTGACTGGCGGTCAGCTTGAGCTGCGCCTTGAGTTCGGCCAGGTGCTTGGCATGGCGCTGGGCGTGGTCGCCGTGGCGGCGCTCGGGGGCGTTGGCCGCGGCGGCGGCAGGCGTGGCGGGTGGCTGTTGCGCCAGAACGGGCAGGGCCAGGGCCGCCAGCAGGGCGGTGGCAGCAAAGCGGCGTGGGAAGGGGGATGCCATGGGGGAGAGTCCTTTCACAGGGGTTGGCTCGCTGCAACGACCGTTTCAGCGATTGGGGTGCAGTGTCTGCCCCGCATGTATCGCCGCCATGCATGTTGGATGAGGCTGTGTAAAGTTGTGACAAGAAGCTTGCTCTGTTGGGCGCCCATTTGATGAAAAAATGCCGCTCTGCGCCTGATGGGTATGCCTTTTAAGCTATCAAATTGGTAGCTATTGAGAGGCGACCTACAGCAGCCCCCGCCCGCCCGCGCCAGGCCCGGGGTGGCGACCGCCGACAATGGCGGGGTACCGAGCCCGTTGGCTTGTTTTTTATTCACCCACGCCCCCAACAAAAGGTTTTCCGTGTTCAAGAACATGATCGTGTACCGCATTGCTCCGCAATGGCAGGTGGAATTGACGCAGGTCGAAGAGGCGCTGGCCAAGGCGCCCTTCATGGAATGTGGCGCCACGCAGGAAAAATCCCTGGGCTGGGTGCCGCCGCGCGGCGAACAGCACGGCCCGCTGGCCGAATCGGTCGGGGGCCAGTGGATCCTGCGCTTCATGGTCGAGTCCAAGGTGCTGCCCGGCAGCGTGCTGGCGCGCAAGGTCAAGGAAAAGGCCGAACGCATCGAGCAGGAAACCGGCCGCAAGCCCGGCAAGAAGGAAAGCAAGGAGCTGAAAGACGAAGCCAAGCTCGACCTGCTGCCCATGGCCTTCACCAAGCAGGGCTCGATGTGGGTGTGGATCGACACCGCCTCGCGCCTGCTGGTGCTGGACACCTCCAGCCAGGGCCGCGCCGACGAGGTGGTCACGCTGCTGGTTGAATCCCTGCCCGGCCTGTCGGTGTCGCTCATCAACACCCAGACCAGCCCGCAAGCGGCCATGTCCCACTGGCTCAAGGAGCAGGAACCCCCCGTGGGCTTCACCGTGGACCGCGAGTGCGAACTCAAAAGCGCCAACGAAGAAAAAGCCGTGGTGCGCTACGCCCGCCACCCGCTGGACATCGAAGAGGTGCAGGCCCACATCGACGCGGGCAAGCTGCCCACCAAACTCGCCCTCACCTGGGACGACCGCGTGAGCTTCATGCTCACCGAAGGCCTGCAGATCAAGAAAGTGTCCTTCCTCGACACGGTCTTCGAGGGCACCAAGGCCGACGACGGCGGTTTTGACACCGACGTGGCGATTGCCACGGGCGAGCTGGTGAAGCTGATCCCCGACCTGATCGAGGCGCTGGGGGGCGAGGCAGAGAGCGGCGTGGCCAGCGTAGCCGATGCCGTGGCAGCCACTGCCACGTCGGCTGCTGCCGCCGCACCAGCCACGGCCGCACCACGGGCACCGGCGTCTTCAGCGCCTATGGCGCCCGCACGCAAGTCCGCAGGCGGCGGCGTGGTGACCGGGCCCCGCGAGGCCCCGGTGGATACGGACCCGGGGGCGGCGCCGTTTTGAGTTGATCAAGCCTGCAGGATTTTGGACGGAGTGCTGTTCTGCTACCGGCGTGTTGCGAAGCCGTTCGCTGCTGCACGCTCAGAAATCACCTTCTCGGGGTGGCTCAACGGTCCACAGGAGGGCAGGACTTGACTAGAGTGAAGATTACTTTTTAGGCACGACGTTCATGATTTCCCGGACGAAGAGTTTTCTCCACGCCTCCTTGGTCGAGTCTTCAATGAGCTGTGGCAGGAAGCCAAAGGCGAGGGTGCGCTCGCCCCGCACCAGGATTCCGCTGTCTGGTTGCAAGATGTCTGGCGCCAGTACTTTGTAGCCTTGTCGAGGGGTGATGGAGGCGTAGCTGGTGTAGAGGCTGCGGGACGGCTTGAGACGGAAAATTTCGCCGTTGATCAGAAATACCCCTCCCTTGTTTTTCCATTTGAGTCTGGAAATGCCAAAAACATCATTCATCCAGTCGGCTGTCGGTTTGCCGTTTTCATCGAATTCCCCAAGGCGCATGTCTTGAATGAGAGCCCCGCCATTTTTCCAGTAGGTAGTCAGTTTTGATTTGATGCTTTGTGGCAGTGCAGCCTGGTGTGGTACCAGTATGGCATCAAGACTTTGAATAATGGGGTCATCCTGAAGCAGGTTTTTTTCACCAATAATGTGGACGTCCAGTTCCCGCTCGTTGCTTAGAATTTTGTACGCAGAAAACAATGCGTCCCGATGGATGTTTCGGCCGACACTTCGCTCCCCATGCCAGACATAGAAATTCGTGGCGGATCCGAGGATGCCTATTCTGGCTTTTTTTATTTCAGATGCTGGGGATTTTTTGGTCGGCCTGATTGAAATGGCGCTGATTTTTTCGGTGTCAATGGTTGCTGATTGGCCAGCGGTTGCCTGACGTTGAAAGCCGCCCACTTCAAAGCCGATAACATTGGCCTGAGAGAGTGCCTGGGTAATGGTGCTGTTGATAACGGGAATCAGCTCGTGCATCTTTTTTTGCCTCTCCCATACCTCAGCATAGGCCCCCACCATGATTTGCTTGTACCCCAATGAACCCATGTAGTTGGCCAGTGTGGGAAGCACATCCGTGTCAGGAACCAGTTTGTATCCGTCATAGAAATTGAAATCTATCACGGCAATATCAAGGCAGTCAGCCAGTTTTTCCACAACACCCGTCGCGTAGATGGCGTCATGTGATGTAAAGGTCTCGGCGAAGTAGCCCATTGCCAGGGCTCCGCCTTTCTGGATCGCCTTGGCATATAGGCATGTGGCATCTCGGAGCCGGTTTTCTCGGTATTCCTTGTGAATGTGGAGAAGGGGTTCTATTTTCTGGGGACCAAGTTGGATGTTGTTGTTGTAGTTGATGGCAGGTTGGTTTGCACCAAATTTTTTAGAAAAATCACGCTCGGTGGTTTCCTTGTAGTCGCGCCATTGGTATCCAGTTTGGCCGTACTTGATCTCATGCTCTTCCTGAAGGCCCACTGCAAAGCCAAGTATTTTTCCTGGGTAGCGATTGGAAAAATGGTGAACGGTTTTCTCTATAAAATCCGTTGATTTCTTTTGGATAAAATCATCTGAAAAATCCAACTGCCATTGATATTCTCCAGAAAAATTTTTCATGACTGAGTCTGGATGGTCTTTGTAGACCCATGCGGGCACCGTGGATGTATCCGCTATTTTTTTTCCATCCTCGTCGAGGTAGGAGCGTCCTCCCATATCGAGGACAAGTATCAGGGAAAGCCCACTGTTGACAATTGCATCAAGGTATTTGTGATAGTGGGAAAATTGATATTGGTTTTTTCGATTTTCTATGTCAGACCAGTTGAGATAAAAAGTCACATGGCTGAAGTCATTCTTTTTTATGTTGCTCAGCAAATTGGCGTCCTGTTTGATATCCCATGGCATCACGATAATGCTTGAGACAGTGGACTTGGATGGAGGGCTGTTGGCGGAGACGACAGACGAAAAGAGAATTGCCGCAATGCAGATGATTTTTTTCATGGGGAAGCTGTGGGGTAAGTTCGATGCGCTGTCACTGCATCCGGGATAACAAAGTATTCGAGGGGATCCCTTGCTGTGGACGGAGAGGGCATGCAGGTTGGGGGGAGCAACAGGCGCAGGTGTTTTCTGCGAGATTGTTTCATGGACCGTAGCGGTCCTTTTTAGGGCCTGAACTCCCGCTCGCACAATCCCCATGCAGGGCGGTGCTGCAGCGTCAGCATCTGCCTGGGGCGCCTGGGGTGTGCTGACCCAGGGTGGCAGCGGTCACTTTTTGCTCGCGTCTGTCCTGACTGCGGTGGTGTCGCGCTGGCAGCACCTGTCATGGCCTGTCTTTGTTCACGGGTGGTGGCCCTTGGTACGGCACCGACCTGACTCCGGTGTTGTTGCTCTGGGGTGGCTTCAGCGCCCCGCAAACGACGCACTCTGGCGCTGGTGAAACGCCTCCACCCCGGCGCGAAAATCCTGTGTGCCCGCGCACTGCACAAAGGCGTCTTTCTCGGCGGCCAGCTGTTCGGGCAGGGTGCGCTCCATCGATTCGCGCATGAGGCGCTTCATGGCGCCGTAGGCCAGGGTGGGCCCGGCAGCCAGGCGCTGGGCCAGGGCCACGGTGCTGCTCTCCAGTTCGGCGGCGGGCACCACGCGGTTGATGAGGCCCAGGCGCAGGGCGTCGTCGGCGGTGAAGGCGTCGCTCAGCAGCGCAATCTCCAGCGCCTTGCGCAGGCCCACGAGGCGCGGCAGGGCCCACGACGCACCGACATCGCAGCTGGTGCCCAGGTGGATGTAGGCCAGGTTGAAGCGCATGCCCTCGGCGGCGATCACGTAGTCGGCCATCAGCAGCAGGCTCAGGCCCGCGCCGGCCGCCACACCCTGTGCCTGCACGATGACCGGGGCGTTCATCTGCGTGAGCAGCAGCAGGGCCTGGTTCAGCGGCGTGAGGATATCGATGGCGCCTTGCACGGGGGCCGCGCGCAGCGTGGCCAGGTCGCCTCCGGCCATGAAGCCCCGGCCATTGCCCGCCAGCACCACGGCACGCACGCCCGGGTCGGCGGCGAGGGCCTGCACGGCGGCGAGGAACGCGTTGGCCATGGGCACGTCGATGGCGTTGAGTGCGTCGGGCCGGTTCAAGCGCAGCGTGGCGATGGCGCCGTCGTGCTCGAGCAGCAGGGGCAGCGTGGCGGGGGTGGGGCCGGAAGCGGTTGTCTCCATTGGCTTTCTAATACGGGTTGTTCGCAGCTTCTGAACAGAAATTTCTTGCAGACCCTGCAGAAATTTTCTACTTATGCGTAAACTATTTACTCGCGAGTAGATTCTGGAAGCCGCCTTCCCGTTCAGCATCCGTATTTTCCCGAGGAATCGCCCCCCATGCCCCAGGCCAAAGCGGCATCGACCCGACGCAGCAGCAAAAGCAGCACGAGCAGCGGCAGCAGTTCCCAGCGCGCCGCTACCAAGCCCTCACCCGCAGCCCCGCAGGCCACTGCCTCGGCCGCCGGGCCCGAAGACGCGTGCGCCGCCGCTTCGCCCTGGGCCCCCGTGTCGCACCGCGAGCGACAGCGTGAAGCCAAGCGCAACGCCGTGCTGCAGGCGGCGGCCCAGCTGTTCAACGAGCGCGGCTTTCACGCCACCTCGCTGGACGACATCGCCGCGCGCCTGAACGTGACCAAGCCCACGCTGTACTACTACGTCAAGAACAAGGACGAGATCCTGTTGCAGTGCGTAGGCAAGGGGCTGGCGATGATGCTGGAGGGCATTGACGCATCCCGCGCCGCAGGCGGCAAGGCCATCGACCAGCTCATGACCTGCATGCAGGTGTACGCACGCATCGTCACCATGGACTTCGGCATGTGCCTGATCCGCGTGGGCGACGAGCAGGTGCCCCCGGAAAGCCGCAAGGAGCTGCGCCGCCTCAAATCCGCCATTGACCAGGAGTTCCGCCGCCTGGTGGCCGAGGGCGTGGCCGAGGGTTCGATCCAGCCCTGCGACCCCAAGATCACGGCCTTTGTGATTGCGGGCGCCTTGAGCTGGATTGGCCGCTGGTACCAGAGCGGCGGCGAGTACACGGCCGAGCAGGTGGCGCAGCAGTGCATTGCGACCTTGTGTGACGGGGTGCTGCGGCGGCCTGCGCAGGCTGCTGTGCCGCAGGCGGCGCCCGCCCCTGTCGCCCAGCGCAAGGTGGGCGGTGCGAAGGCCAAGGCTCCGGCGCGGTCTGGCAAGGCCTGATGCCTTCCTGGGGGCAAAGTTTTAAGGTTTTTTGGCCCCTGTCGCGCGACGGATATGCTTTTATAGCTATTTATTTGATAGCGTTTTGCGCGGTCCTTCGCTGCGGGGTTCGTTGGCCCCCGCCGCCAAGTCGTCCAGGATGGGGCAGTCCGGCCGGTCGTTGCCTTTGCAGCAGGAGACCAGCGTTTGCAGGCTGCGCTGCATGGCCTGCATCTGGGCGATGCGTTCGCTCAGGTCGTCGATGTGTTGCTGGGCGATGCGCTTGACCTGGCTGCTGGCGCGGCTGCGGTCGTGCCACAGGCCCAGCAGTTCGGCGATTTCTTCCATCGAGAAACCCAGGTCGCGGCTGCGGCGGATGAAGTGCAGGGCGTGTACGTCGGCCTCGGTGTACTGGCGGTAGCCGCTGTCGGTGCGCGCGACGCGGGAGAGCAGGCCGAGCGACTCGTAGTGGCGCACCATCTTGGCCGAGATGCCGGACAGGTCGGCTGCGCGGCCGATGTTGACGGGCCAGCCGGGGTGCGGCATGGTCTCAGGCGGCAACGGCGTAGCCCTCTTCGCTGATGGCCTTTGCCAGGGCCTCGCTGGTCCCGGCCAACGGCGATGACGTCCAGCGCGATCCGAACAACCCCTCAAGCTGGGGCAAGGTCGGCCGCAACGAGGACTGTCCCTGCGGAAGCGCCAAGCGAATCAAGCACTGCCAC